>JBNKOL010000010.1:0-30360 GCA_050294655.1 Sedimenticolaceae bacterium | reverse complement strand
TTCCCTGCGCAGGACGCCTTGCATAGGACTGCTTCTCGGCACGCTGATTTCCTGCTGCAGTATAGGACACTACACTAGCATGCGTATCGCCAGGCGGCCATCTTCTGCTTCACATCCGAGACGGAAATCGCGTGCCTTGTAATTCTCCGCAATGACCGTGACGGTTGCGCTACTGCCCAGTCGGGCGATGACTTCGACCAGCCTGATGGAATTTTCTCTATCGCTTCAGGCAACGGAACTTTGCCAGAGCAGGATGCCCAGGGTGAAAAAGGCGAGGGACAATGCGCCGCAGGCGACGGTGAGCAGCAGGTTGGACCAGCTGCGGCCCTGTTTCAGCAAAGTTCTGCCTGCCATGACACTGCCGGCGGCGGTGACAAAGAAGCCAAATTCGCTGATAAACAGCATGGTCAGCAGGGGCAGGCTTCTGTCGGTGGCCTGGCCCAGGGCACCTGATTGGATCAATGCCATGGCCAGCAGGAGCCCGATGCCGGCCGAGAGCCAGGGGAATGATAGCTTCATAAGGGGTTTTCCATTGTACGGCTTTGGGGCTTGTTAACACGGATTCTGATTAAGAATACCTGATATTGAGGTAGCTGTCGGGTCCGGACTTATTCAGCGCTTACCTCGCAGGGAATGAGCAGAGCAGTCGGCAGGCGGCGCTGGCTCAATCGCTGAGTATGGTAGGTAATCCGGTTGGATAAAGCTGTTCTCCGAGCTGAACCATCCTGAGAATGTTTGATATGGGCTCCGACATGGCGCTGTTTGCGGTTAGGCAAGCCGCACCCTACTGACTTTTGCAGGTGATGCGGAGAGTTGCTCTCACTTTCGGTTCAGGGTGTACTGAGATTTATACACTCAACCGTTGATATAGCTGACCAACTGCTCGATAACGAATTGCTGATTCTCGATGATGGCCTTGACCAGGTCGCCGATGGAGATGATGCCCATCAGTTGATCGCCCTGCATCACCGGGAGATGGCGAACCCTTTTTTCGGTCATGATCGCCATGCACTCCTCGACGCTCTGCTCCGGCTGCACTACCACCACATGGGAGGACATTACCTCTGACACCTTGGTCTGTTTCGAGGTACGGCCCTTGAGAATGACATTGCGGGCATAGTCACGCTCCGAGAAGAGCCCGACAGGTTTGCTGTCCTGCAATACCAGCAGGCTGCCGATGCCCTTGTCGGCCATGATTCCCAGGGCCTCGAAGACTGTGGTGTCGGCCGCCACGGTTTCAACGTGGGTGCCTTTGCTCTGTAGTAGCTGATTGATCGTTTGCATGCCGTCTTCTCCTGAATTATGTTTTTTCCTAACTATAGATCATCTGGCATATGGCACAGAGATGGCAGGTCAAACCTGCTGACCGCCACATGTACCCTACAGCAGGTGGCGGCCAGGGCGAGGCTGACTCGATCCAAGCTGCGCCAGAATGATATTTCCCCGCAAAACAGGATAGAATCGTGCCCATGAACTACAAAACCATTGAAGATTATGTGGGTAACACACCGCTGGTCAGATTGCAGCGGCTGCCGGGTGAAACCAGTAATACGCTGCTGGTCAAGCTGGAGGGCAACAACCCCGCCGGTTCCGTCAAGGACCGGCCGGCGTTGAGTATGATCCGTCACGCCGAGGCCCGTGGCACCATCAAACCCGGCGATACCCTGATCGAGGCCACCAGCGGCAATACCGGCATCGCCCTGGCGATGACGGCCGCCATCAAGGGCTATCGTATGATCCTGGTGATGCCTGAAAACATGAGTATGGAGCGGCGCGCGGTGATGAAGGCCTTCGGCGCCGAACTGGTATTGACCCCCAAGGCCGGCAGCATGGAAGCGGCCATCGACAAGGCGCGTGAGCTGGAGGCGGCCGGCGAGGGGGTGATCCTGGATCAGTTCTCCAACCAGGACAATCCCCAGGCCCATATCGAGGGGACAGGCCCGGAGATCTGGCGCGACACCAACGGCGAGGTCACCCACTTCGTCAGCGCCATGGGTACCACCGGCACCATCATGGGCACTTCACACTATCTCAAGTCGCAGAATCCAGCCGTCGAGATCGTTGGCGTGCAGCCGATGGAGGGGGCCAGCATTCCCGGCATCCGCCGCTGGCCCGAGGCCTATCTGCCGAAGATCTATGATGCCTCCCGGGTCGACCGGGTCATCGATGTCTCCCAGCAGGATGCGGAAGAGACCACCCGTCTGCTGGCGGCCCGCGAGGGAATCTTCGCCGGCATCTCCTCCGGCGGTGCGGTGGCCGCTGCGCTCAAGCTCTCCGAGCAGGTGGAAAACGCGGTCATCGTGGCGATTATCTGTGACCGGGGGGATCGCTATCTCTCCACCGATGTCTTTCCAGTTGACTGATCATGGGGCGCAGACGTAGGAGAAACCGGCTCCCCACCGAGCCGGTGGAGGCGACGATCGAATCCCTGACCCACGACGCCAAGGGGGTGACCCATCTGGAGGGCAAGGCCACCTTCGTCCACGGCTCGCTGTCGGGTGAGCAGGTCCGTTTTGTCTACACCGGTCGCTGGCGCAAGTACGACGAGGGACGTGTGGTCGAGGTCCTGCAGGCCTCCCCTGAACGGGTTGAAGCGCGCTGCAGCCAGTTCGGCATCTGTGGCGGCTGTTCCCTGCAACACCAGGAGCATACGGCCCAGATCGAGGCCAAGCAGCAGGCGATGCTGGATACCCTGAAGCATATCGGCAAGGTCACGCCCGCTGAGATACTACCGCCGCTGGTGGGAGCATCCTCCTGGGGTTATCGCCGCAAGGCGCGCCTGGGGGTGCGACACGTACCGAAGAAGGGTGGGGCGCTGGTCGGTTTTCGCGAACGGGGATCGTCGCTGGTGGCCGATATCGAGCGTTGTCATGTACTGCATCCTCGGGTGGGAGAACTGCTACCTCAATTGCGGGCACTGATCGACGCCCTCTCGATCCGCGACCAGGTGCCGCAGATCGAAATGGCCATGGGTGACGAGACCTGTGTGCTGATCTTCCGGCTGCTGGAAAAGCCGACTGAAGCGGATCTCGCTTTGCTCAGCGAGTTTGGCCCGCAGCACCAGGTGGCGGTCTATCTGCAGGAGGGGGGACCGGAGACGGTAAAGCCCTTGCACGGCGTCGGCGTCGAACTGACCTATGCACTGCCGGCGTTCGATCTGACGCTCCACTTTCTGCCCAGTGACTTCACCCAGGTCAACAGCGATATCAACCGGCAGATGATCCACCGGGCCGTGGAGATGCTGGCGCTGCAGCCCGAGGATCGGGTGCTGGATCTGTTTTGCGGTCTGGGCAACTTCACCCTGCCGCTGGCCCGTCGGGCCGGCAGCGTCACCGGCGTGGAAGGGGATGCCGGTCTGGTGGCGCGCGCGCGGGAAAACGCGCAGCGCAATGGGCTGAACAACACCAGCTTCTATACCGCCAACCTTTATGAACCCTTGGAGCAAGAGCCCTGGCTGAATAAGGGTTTCGATAAGATCCTGCTCGACCCGCCCCGCAGCGGCGCCCAGGAGGTGCTCGCCCATCTGCCGAAACTGGGCGCCGAGCGGATCGTCTACGTCTCCTGCTATCCCGGCACCCTGGCACGGGATGCGGGCATCCTGGTCCATGAGCTCGGTTATCGCCTGCTCAGTGCCGGGGTCATGGACATGTTTCCCCATACGGCCCATGTGGAATCCATTGCACTGTTTGAAAAGGTCTGAGTATGGGATTAGAGATCGAACGCAAATACCGGGTCGTCAATGACAATTGGAAATCCGCCGTGGAGAGCGAGTCGGTGCTTAAGCAGGGTTATCTCGTAGTGCAGCCGGAGGTTGCCATCAGGGTGCGTATTGCCGGTAAGCGGGCCCAGCTCAACATCAAAGGTGGCATGACCGGCATCAGCCGTAGCGAATATGAATATGAGATTCCGCTGCCGGACGCGGAAGAGATCATCGCCAACCTGGTCACGGGCAGCCTGATCGACAAGACCCGCTACAAGGTTCGCTGCGGCGAGCATGTTTGGGATCTGGATGTCTTTCATGGAGACAATGCGGGTCTGGTGATTGCGGAGATCGAGCTGGAGAGCGAGACGGAGCACTTCCAAATGCCCGATTGGGCGGGGGATGAGGTCTCCCGGGATGCCCGCTACCTCAACGCCAATCTGATCAAGCACCCCTATCGCGATTGGTAGACCTGCGATGAAAGGATGGTGGACGGCCCTGCTAGTGACGGCAACCCTCACGATGGCCGCCTGCTCGGAGCCTGAACCGTCGGTGATCCGCATGGGTCTTGCCACCGCGCCACTGAACCTGGATCCCCGCTATGCGAGCGACGCCACCTCGGAGCGGGTCAATCGCCTGCTCTATCAGCGACTGGTGGAGTTCGACGCCCAGGGGCGACCGATCCCGGGTGTCGCTACATGGCAAATGCTGTCGCCCCGGCACTATCGCTTTACCCTGACCGCTGCGGCCGGGGAGTTTGCAGGGGGAGGGGGAGAGCGGCTGCGTGTGGATGATGTGATCGCCAGCTATCGCTTTGTTCTCGACCCAGCCAACGCCTCTCCCCAGCGTGACGCCATCTCGCTCATCGAACAGCTGCAGAAAGTGGATGAGCACGCCTTCGATATCATGCTCAAGCGCCCGGATCCCCTGTTGCCGGCCTATATGACCCTGGGTCTGTTGCCCGCATCACACATCGCGACTGCGCATCCCTTTGCGACAGTGCCTGTCGGTAGCGGTCCTTTCCGCCTGATCGACGGCTCGCAGGCGAACATGCTGTTGCTGGAGCGGCGACGGGATGGCCAGCGCTTCCGTCTGCTGGAGGTGAAAAATCCCACCGTGCGGGCGCTCAAGCTGCTGCGTGGCGAGATCGATCTGCTACAAAACGACCTCTCGCCCGAACTGCTCGACTACCTGAAGCAGCAGGCTGGGCTAAGCCACGACGAAACGACCGGTAGCAACTTCACCTATATCGGCTTCAACCTGCAGGACCCGGCCCTGAGTGATCTGCGGGTCAGACAGGCCATCGCCCATGCCATCGATCGCAAAGCGATCATCGAACAGATGATGCGCGGCGCGGCGCGGGAGGCGGAGACCCTGTTTCCGCCGGCCCATTGGGCCGGCCATTCAGACCTCAGCCCCTACCGTTTCGATCCCGCGCTGGCGCGGAACCTGCTGCAGGCGGCGGGTTACGCAAGCGACAACCCGCTACGGCTGGTCTACAAGACCTCCAGCGACCCCTTTCGTATACGGCTCGCCACTGTTATCCAGAGTCAATTGAAGGATGTCGGGATCGAGGTGGACCTGCGCAGCTACGACTGGGGTACCTTCTTCGGTGACATCAAGGCGGGTAATTTCCAGCTCTACAGCCTCAGTTGGGTGGGGCTGCGTACGCCCGATATTTTCCGCTACATCTTCGCCAGTGACGCCTATCCGCCGCAAGGCGCCAACCGGGGACGTTATGCCAGCGAGCGGGTCGATGAGTTGTTACAGCTGGCTGAGCAGGCGCCGACCCTGCAGCAACAGGCCCGTTACTACCGGCAGATCGAGGAGCAACTGCATGCGGACCTGCCCTATGTACCGCTATGGTTCGAAGATCAGTATGCTATCCAGGCTGCCCGGGTCAGTGGCTATGGGCTCTCGTCCGATGGAAACTATGATGGCTTGCGGACGATGAAACTAAACTCAGGGGAACCAAAGCATGTCGAAACGGCGGCTGCGCATTGAGCTGGCACACCAGCGGCTGATATGTCTGGAGGAGGGCAGGGCCATGGCGCTCTATCCGGTCTCGACTGCCCGGGCCGGGGCAGGGGAGCTCTGTGACAGCGGATGTACACCCCGTGGCTTGCACCGCATCCGCTTGAAGATTGGTGACGGCTGTGCGGAGAATACCGTCTTCGTCGCCCGGCGACCCAGCGGAGAGATCTACCGGGAGGAGATGGCTCAAGCCGAACCCGATCGGGACTGGATTCTGACCCGCATACTCTGGCTTAGCGGCGCCGAGCCGGGGATCAACCGAGGTGGCCAGGTCGATACTCTCAGACGTTTTATCTACATCCACGGCACACCGGAAGAGTCCCTCCTCGGCATGCCGGTCTCCCACGGCTGCATTCGCATGCGCAACCAGGATCTGCTGAAGCTCTTCGATTGGGTCGACAACGGCACCCCGGTGGAGATTGTCGACTAGTGGTCCACTCGCGATGATCAACTTTCTGCTCTCGCGGCTGTTCAGCGCCCTGTTGGTGATCGTGGGCGTGGTCTGCCTGGTCTTCCTGCTGATTCATCTGATTCCGGGTGATCCGGTGGATGTGATGCTGGGTGAGTCGGCCCGTCCCGCCGACCGGGAGGCACTGCGCAGCAGTCTGGGACTCGATCAGCCACTGGGCGTGCAGCTGGCCGACTACCTGGGCGGTGTGCTGCGACTCGATCTGGGCACCTCCCTGCATTCGGATCAAGCGGTGAGCCAACTGATGGCCAAGCGCATACCCGCCACCCTGCAGCTGGCGCTGGCTGCGCTGCTCTGTGCCCTGCTGCTGGCGCTGCCCCTTGGCATGCTTGCCGCGGTCAGGCGCGGCAGTGCCTGGGACTGGGGGGCGATGGGGTTCTCCACCCTGGGTGTCTCCCTGCCCAACTTCTGGCTAGGCCCCTTGCTGATTCTCTGCTTCTCCCTCTGGTTGGGCTGGACCCCGGTCAGCGGGCGCGAATCAGCCGCCAGTCTGATCCTGCCTGCGCTCACCCTGGGTACCGGTTTCGCCGCTATCCTGGCGCGCATGATCCGCAGCAGTCTGTTGGAGGTTCTGGGGGAGGATTTCGTTCGCACGGCCCGTGCCAAGGGGTTGGCCCAAGGACAGGTGTTATGGCGTCACGCCATGCGCAACGCCTGGCTGCCGGTACTGACCCTGATTGGCATGCAGCTGGGTGGCCTGCTCGGTGGCGCGGTGGTGACCGAGGTGGTCTTCGATTGGCCCGGGATCGGCACCCTGATGATCGACGCCATCCAGCGGCGAGACTACCCGGTGGTGCAGGGTTGTGTGCTCTTTGTCAGCCTTACCTATGTGCTGGTCAACACCCTCACCGACATGCTCTATGGGGTGGTCGATCCCCGCATCCGGCAGCTGAGAGCGGCCTGATGCTGCAGCGACTGCCACTGCTGTTACTGCTTATCTGGGGGCTGGCGGCCCTGCTGGGGCAGCTGGGTGCTGACGGGGCCAATCAGATTCATCTGGCGCATATTCTGGAGCCGCCGAGTGGAGCTGGACTGCTGGGATTCGACGATCTGGGGCGGCCGGTATTGCCGCGTTTGCTGGCGGGCGCCGGCACCTCCTTTGTAGTCGCATTCGGGGTGGTATCGCTCTCCCTGCTCATCGGCGTTGCGGTGGGCCTGTTTGCGGCCTACCAGGGGGGATGGCTGGATCTGTTGCTGGTGCGGGTGATCGATATCTTCATGGCCTTTCCCGGCATTCTGCTGGCCATCGCGCTGGCGGGCGTCATGGGACCGGGATTGGATAATCTGATCATTGCCTTGTCGGTGGTGGGTTGGGTCGGTTACGCCCGGCTCGTCAGGGGGCAGGTGCTGTCGCTGAAACAGCGCGACCATATTACGGCGGCGATTGCCCTGGGTAGCACACGCAACACGATCCTGACACGTCACCTGCTGCCGTTGTTGGGGGCGCCGCTGATCGTCGAAGCCACCTTCGGTATCGCCGGCATGGTGATCGCCGAGGCGGGTCTCTCTTTTCTCGGTCTCGGGGTGCAGCCTCCGGACGCCTCTTGGGGCAGCATGATCCGGGACGGCGCCAGCTATATGCTGGTGGCGCCGCATCTGGTGCTGGCACCGGGGGTGGCCATGGTGCTGGTGGTGTTGTCCCTGAATCTGCTCGGAGACCGGTTACGCGACCGGCTCGATATCCGGTTGGTTACTGTACGAAAAAAGTGGTGAAGAAAAGGGACTCAACCCCATCCTTTCCGCTCTGTTCCTTCAGCAGTTTGTTGATCTGCGACAACGCCTGTTTGCGCAGCGCCTCTTTGCCAATGGTGCTTTTGATTTTCTCGCCGTCCTGATCCGAGAGTAGCAGCAAGAGGGTGTGGCGAATGGCGGCGTCGTGCAGCCTCAGGTCGTCAACAAAGGCTTTATCCCGAGTCATCAATTGAATGTCGCAGCGAATGTAACGCCCGCCACTGGCAAGATTGGCCACCAGCGCGGGTTTGATCTGGTAGTAGTGGATCGCAAGGGGCTCCGTCTTCTCTTCCCCTTCCTTCTCTTCCTCGGCCAACATGAGTTGAGGAGCCGCAAGCAGCATCGCCATTATTAAGCTGATGAGGCGGAATAAGTTCACCTGATACACTCCTATCCTGTTATGTGGACAAAACTACCCGCAACACTCGTAGAGTTTCTCCACACTTCTGTTTGCGGCATACTGCGCGTAATGTTTAGTGAGGTATTGTAAAGGATGAGTCTCGGACCGGTCATGCTCGATCTTGAGGGAGAGACCCTCAAACCGGATGAAATCAGGCTGCTGCAGCATCCTGCGGTCGGCGGTGTGATCCTGTTCAGCCGCAATTTCTCATCCCGTGATCAACTGACTTCACTTTGCGCGGCGATCCACCAGGTGCGATCACCTCATCTGCTGATCGCAGTGGACCATGAAGGTGGCAGGGTACAACGCTTTCGGGATGGATTCACCCATCTGCCACCGGCGGCCTGGTACGGAGAACACTATCGGGACAACAAAGCTCAAGGGCTGAAACTGACCGAAGAGGGGGGCTGGCTGATGGCCTCCGAACTGCGCGCATGCGGGGTCGATTTCAGTTTTGCACCGGTACTCGATCTGGCGCACGGTGTCAGTCAGGTGATCGGTGATCGCGCCTTTTCCCGGAGGCCGGAAGTCGTGGCCAGATTGGCGCACGCCTGGATGAAGGGGTGTCATAGCGCCGGCATGGCAGTGGTGGGCAAACATTTTCCCGGCCATGGAGGGGTCGAGGCCGACTCCCATACGGCACTGCCGGTGGATACCCGGCGCTTCGAGGATATCGAGATCGAGGACCTGCGTCCCTTCGAGCATATGATACAAGCCGGCATGGAAGCGGTGATGCCGGCCCATGTAATCTACGAAAAAGTGGACAGTCAACTGGCGGGCTTCTCATCGTTCTGGTTACGCAAAGTCCTGCGCGGACGGCTCGGATTTCAAGGCGTCATCTTCAGTGACGATCTCAATATGGCCGCCGCCGACGCAGCCGGCAGCTATGCTGCCCGCGCTGATGCCGCACTGAAGGCCGGCTGCGATATGGTGCTGGTCTGCAACAACCGGCCGGCGGCGGTTGCGGTGTTGGAGTATCTCAAGGACTACGATGATCCCGCGACCCATGTGCGGCTGGTCAGAATGCATGGACGTAAACCGCTCAGCCTGCAGGCGCTACATATGGATCCCCGCTGGAAGTCGGCGGTGGGAAAGTTGGCCTATGATCCGGAGGCTGTCTCACTGAGCCTGTTGGATTCGTGTTAACAGGCGCCAAGGAACCCCTGATCAATTGATGAATCGGTGTGTGGCGGCAGAAATGCTCTGGCTCGGCCCAAAAAACCGCTAAATAGCCAAAGCTTCGCAATAGCCAGCTATTAGGTGCGCTTTTTTTGCCCACACACTCGATCCGGAGTTCATCAGAGGTTTTCCCTAAAGTAAAAGGATGGGTATGAATACGAATACAACGATTACGCAGAAAGATGCCGCCGATACGCTTGCCCTGGCGGATGAACTCTATTCCCAGCAGGAGGTTGAACAGGCACTGGATCGACTTGCCGTCGAGATCACAGGCAGACTCTCCGGTGAAGACCCGATCCTTCTGTGTGTACTCAATGGCGCCCTGATACCAACAGGCCATCTGTTGACCCGTCTCAACTTCCCATTGCGCCAGGACTATGTTCATGCCACACGATATCGGGGCAGCACGGCGGGTGCCGGTCTGGAGTGGATAGGCCAACCCAGTACTTCGTTGCAGGATCAGACTGTGCTGGTGATCGACGATATTCTGGATGAAGGCATCACATTGTCCGCCATCGTCGATGCCTGTCATCAGGCTGGAGCGAAAGCGGTCTACAGCGCCGTATTGGTGGAAAAACTACATGACAGGGGAGTGGGCTATAAAGCCGATTTTATCGGGCTGACAGTAGAAGACCGATACGTTTTTGGCTACGGGATGGACTACAA
The DNA here is from genome assembly GCA_050294655.1 of Sedimenticolaceae bacterium. Lineage (GTDB taxonomy): Bacteria > Pseudomonadota > Gammaproteobacteria > Chromatiales > Chromatiaceae > Thiodiazotropha. The sequence continues at coordinate 20,181 of JBNKOL010000010.1, read as the reverse complement.
AGGCTATCTCAGGAACGTACCGGCAATTATGGCGGTTAGGGCCAGTTAACGGGAACACTATGGGCGCTGTCGCCTCTTCAGGGCTGGGCAATGTTTGGGACCGGCGACGTTATCATTCACGCATGTAGAGTGATTACGCTTCGCTCATTCCGCCTCGCCGGGTGAAAACACAGCCCCAACAGCGCCTATTGGATTCGTGTCAACAGGCCCTGGCTGGAACTACCCTTAATGGCCGCAATAATTCAATAGGGGATATCCCGCAAGTCACTTTATGTAAAAATTCTAATAAAATTAAGTACCTATTGCTATCTTGATTATCTTGGTCCAGTATTGTTTTCAGTGGGACTACCCGGCTTAGATCGGATGTCCACTAAACAGCACTCCATGGCATGTCAATAAAGAGCGCATGGAGGCAGGCAGAACATGAGGAGGATGGAAGTGAGTGCAATAGATAATCTTAAAGGAAGTCACGCCCAGATGCTGGACGTGATAAACGATCTCAGGGCGATGATGACCAGGGAACAACTCTGTATTCGTCCTAACGCGATGACCGCCCATCAAATGATTTGTGATCTTGCAGATAAGATGAGAGGGCATTTGTCCGAGCAGGACAGGGCAATCTATCCTGACCTGCTGATTCACCAGGACCCCAAGCTGAAATCGATGGCATGGGGTTTTCTTAACGGGCAGAAACCGATGCGTAAGCAGTTCGATCAGTACTACGCAAAGTGGCTAAAGGATTGCGACTTTAAATTCAGCGACGATTTTGTCGCCGATACCTTAGAGATATTTGACATGATTGAGGACCGAATCAAACGCGAGGAATCGATTTTGATCCCCACGCTGGAGAATTCCGGTGTCATGGCCCGGGCAGTCTAAGTCAAACTCGAGGTCGATAGGTAGGGGGTCGAGGGTTCGACTCCCTTTTTTTTGTGTCTTACCTTCCCGATATTCACAAATCTATATTTTCACATCGGTGCTAGAATAGCGCTATATCAAAGTTTCTAATCGTCTGGAGGTCATTTGTGGGAGTGCTAGTGGGGCGTGAAGCGCCGGATTTTACCGCATCGGCGGTATTGGGGGACGGAAGCATCGTCGATAACTTCAATCTCAAATCGACACTGGAGGGAAAATATGGGGTACTGTTTTTTTATCCCCTCGATTTCACCTTCGTTTGTCCATCGGAACTGATTGCCTTCGATCACCGCTTGCAAGAGTTCAAAGACCGAAATGTGGTGGTCATCGGTTGTTCCGTCGACTCCCAGTTTACTCACAACGCATGGCGCAACACGGCGATCGCCGATGGCGGCATCGGTCCCGTGAAGTATCCGCTGGTGGCCGATCTGACGCATCAGATCTGCAAAGCCTACGATGTGGAAACGCCCGATGGCAAGGTGGCCTACCGGGGGTCGTTTCTAATCGACAAAACGGGCATCGTTCGGCATCAAGTGGTAAATGAGAACTCCTTGGGCCGCAATATCGATGAGATGCTGCGTATCGTCGATGCCCTGCAGTTTACCGAGGAGCACGGTGAGGTCTGTCCGGCCGGTTGGCAGAAGGGCGATGATGGCATCCAGCGTTCACCCAGCGGTATTGCGGAATATCTGTCCACGCACGCTGATAAGTTGTGATTGCTTAACCTGAATCTGGCCTGTCCAGTCGCCGGATTTCTATTTGCTTTCAGGATATTGATGAGCGCGATTTTCATGCATCCCGCTTCGGGGTAGAATCGTCTGACGCACAGCAGAGAAATATAAGAAACTCATGTCGGAATTAGCCATCATCGGCGGAACAGGGCTCAACAAGATACCCAATCTGGAGATCCTGCACAGGGAGGTATCTCATACCCCATTCGGCGAACCTTCAGCGCCCCTCACCCATGGCAGACTGGCAGGCAGGGATATCATTTTTCTACCGCGGCACGGTCCTGCTCACAGCATTCCTCCACATCGGGTCAACTACCGGGCCAACCTATGGGCCCTGCAACATGTCGGCGTCGACACCGTACTGGCGGTTGCCGCTGTGGGAGGGATTACCGAGCGCATGGCGCCTGGGATGATCGTGATTCCGGATCAGATCATCGACTACACATTCGGCCGTGATCACACGCTCTACGAATCAGACCTGACACACATTACCCATATCGATTTCACCTACCCTTATTGCGAGTCGTTGCGAGAGCAGATGCTGGAAGCGGGACGTCACTGCGGCGTGAATCCGATTGCGGGCGCTACCTATGGCGCCACCCAGGGACCGAGACTGGAAACTGCGGCAGAGGTCCTGCGCATGCAGCGGGATGGCTGCGATATCGTTGGCATGACCGGGATGCCGGAAGCCTCCCTGGCCAGAGAGATGAACCTCTGCTACGCCACTTGTGCGGTGGTGGCCAATTGGGCGGCGGGCAAGGGTGAAGGCGTGATCCAAATGCAGGAGATAGAGAGGAACCTTAGCAGCGGCATGGAGCAGGTGAAGTCACTGGTTGCCGGACTGCTTGCACTCAGAGGGGACGCTGAGACCTGATAGGCTGGCCACAGATCAGATGTGTTGCTGTAATGAGTTGTAAAAACATAACAAATACAGTTACTAAAAGAACATTTGTTATCTTTTTTATGATGTACTCGTCACTGGCCCTAAGTGATGCTTTTAAGATGGGCATGACCTCCATGGAGGCAGGAGATTATGCAGAGGCCTACTGTCTCTGGCGGCCTTTGGCCATGCGGGGACATACCGAAGCGGCATATCATCTGGGCTGGCTCTACGCCAATGGCAATGGTTTGCGGGTGGATGTGTCCAAGGCGCTCTACTGGTGGGGGCAAGCCGCGAATCACGGTCACAGTGATGCCATGTTTGCACTGGCCCTGGCTTATACCAACGGAGAAGGCATCAAGCAGGACGACGCAGCTGCAATGCGCTGGTATCTGAAAGCGGCCGCCAACGGTCATGAGGATGCCAGAGAGATTATCAAGGCAAAGGTCCGCTACCCGACTCAAGACGTACTACCCCATCTCAAGTCATTGCTGGCAACGGACTGGTTAGGGCAGAAAGTCGTGATCAATGCCACAAAGGCCAACTTGCGTAGTGGTCCGGGTACACAGTATCAGGTGGAGAAGCAGGCCGGGCAGGGTGCTCGTTTCGTGGCCGTTCAACACCAGGGCAAATGGCTACAGATTATCAATCCCGCTGATCTCAGTTATGCCTGGGTAGCGGATTGGCTGGTAGACAAAAGCGATCAATAGTGAAGACATAGCGCTGCCTGTACCGAAGATGCAATAAACAGGCTGTGCTAGTATTGATAAACCTGTACACGAACCTGAGCAGGGCCTCATCTCAGGGCGTCATGGAGGATTCGGATCAAGGCGTGACACGCAGGCATGGCTGTCCCTTGCAAGCAAAGCAGAGCCGGATTTATTTATGGCGCCATCTGCTGACGAACCGCTGAGAGGTCATCCATTGTGTTTTCACGGTTTCCAATAGGCCCGCGAACGACGATACACGCGCTGTGTATTTAAAAGAGCGCTTCCTGCGGAGTATGGCTGATCGTTGAATGTGGCTCAATTAGGATCTGAGTTAGAATCTATTCTGCATGCCGAAGGGGGAGTTAACATGGCGGAAGAAAATAACGAAACTGAAAAAACAGCAGATAGCAGCAAAACTGCAAATATAACCACAGGAACCGTGAAGAAGAAGGTGGCCAAAAAGAAAGTCGCCAAGAAAAAAGTCGCGAAAAAGAAGGTGGCGAGCAAAAAGACGGTTGCAAAAAATCAGACATCGGCATCGGCATCGGCATCGGCAGCAGACAGTGTAAAGGCGAAAGAGAGCAAGCCTGCATCCGCTCCCGCATCACAACCCAGCGAATCCAAACCGGCGACAGCAGCGACGCTTGCAGCAGCGGCCTCGTCGGCCCGTGGGGAGCAGGAGAGTCAACCCGCCTCATCCGCAGCGAATGACGCGCAAGCATCCACCAAATCAGATGTGGTAATCAAAGCAAAATTAAAAAAAGAGGAACCTCTGGAGGATAGTTCAATGTCAACTGAATCAAAAAGCATGGGAGGCTTTTGGATCAAGACCATATTTTGGCTGGTCATCATCGTCCTCGTCTTTATCTACATTCGTTCCCTGGCGAAACACCCCGGCGAGCAAGCAACAGCAACGACAGAGGAAGCGAGTCAAGAAGTGACCTCCGAACCCTCGGCGCCGGCTGACTCGAGCCCGAGCCCCACATCGTGGTTTGGCGGCACTATGGAAAAGGAGCCGGCACAATCTGCGCCTGGCGAGGAGAGTCAAGTCAGTCAGAAGCAGGCAGGTTCCGTCGATACGACGACGCGTCCCGCGGCGACCATTGAGACAACCGAAAGCGGGGAGCAGGCCGCCCTGAGCACATCTTCAACCGAGGCGTCATCAGACACCGCCGCAACCGAGACCGAGGCGCCGGCCAAAACAACGCCGACTCAAGGGACAGCTGAAGAACAGAGCGTGCGCGATCTGCATGACGAATCGGTGGCCAAGATCCTTAAGGAGTTCGACGACCTGCGGGAAGCCGCCAGGGCCGAGATGGAGGCGATGCACAACCTGATGCAAGCGGAAAGGGAACTGCGTGACGCGATGGTGCCCCCGCCGCCACCGGCCTATCCGCAAGCCAGGCGCGCTCCAGGAGTTGGCTATGGGCCTTATGGGCCTCCACCCCAGTACTACCCTGGCTACTGAGCACCGAATGGTGACACAAAAACGGGCGCATATAGCGCCCGTTTTTTATTGTGAGAGTTGCATGGTATTTACTTAAGCCGGGAGAGCCAGCTGATCAAGGTTTAATGGTGGGGCAGGGCCCCACCCTACATAAACCGTTGGCCTAGCCCGCATGTTTCATCCGGCCGCTGGGAAAAAAGACTAACGTAAGGTTTTTGTTTGTTCATTTTGGTCTATTCGCAAAGTACAGAGTGTCACCGAGCTTTGCTGAACGCGCCCTCGCACCGGTCTCGTCATCCAGCTGCGGTATTTGCTCAATCATCAATAGCTTGTGCTATTGATTCAATCGCAAATCCGCATCTGAACAACGATCCCGGCGCGATCATCGCGTTCCCGGATGAAACATGCGGGCTAGAGCAGGGCTCCTGTCTCACCAATCAAAGCGAAATATCTTCCGTGCGGTTGCTTGTGGCTGTTAGGTAAGTGCCATGCTTGTTGGATTTAAGAACCGATCAGTCGAGATGGGCCAGTGCGGCGTCATAGTCGGGTTCTTGAACGATCTCGGGCACCAGTTGGGTGTAAACGACCTTGTTCTGTTCGTCCAACACCACGACGGCGCGGGCACAGATACCGGCCAGCGGACCGTCGGTGATCAGCACGCCGTAATCCTTGGCGAAGTTGCGGCTGTGCATCATGGAGAGAGAGACCACGTTATCGATCCCTTCGGCGCTGCAGAAGCGGCTCTGTGCAAAGGGAAGATCAGCCGAAATAACCAGCGCCACGGCATTCGATTTTCCGGCCATGGCCTGATTGAATTTCGTTGTCGATGTGGCACAGACACCTGTGTCCAGGCTGGGGACGATATTCAGCAGTTTCTTTTTTCCGGCAAACTCGCCCAGGCCGACATCAGAAAGATCGGCTTTGGTGAGGGAGAAATCAGGTGCCTCGCTACCGACTTCCGGCAGTTCGCCATTGGTGTTGATCGCATTTCCTTCGAGGGTAATCTTGGCCATTTTTTTATCCTGTTGTTGGTAATGAATTGAGGGGGTCAGTCCCGAATGCTTGGTTAAGAAAAAAGTCCGCAAATGAAGGTCAATCACCGTGAATTTGCGCAAATGGTGATCGGACCAGTGAGCCGAATGGTGTTTATCAATGAGCGTGGAGACAGCTCGACAAGCTTCTCTGTCTTCGCTGCGGCAAGCCGCACCCTACGATCCCTTCTAGCGTGTAGGGTGCGGCTTGGCGCACCGTTAATCTCCCTAGACTTTATGTCTTGTTGCGCTATATCCAGCGCCACTACTTCGCTTAAGTGCGTACCATTCGGGTCAGACCCGTATATTCTATAGCGCCCATGGATCAGCTAAAACCTATAGTCACTATTTAAATCAGTATAGAGTTCTTCTCCCGACAAGTTGAGAGTAGGCGACTGAGCTGAATGCTTAAGAGCGTTTTGGTTCATATCCAACACCTTTATGGTGGGGCAGAGCCCCACGCTGGCTGTGGTCCGTAGTGTGGGGTGAGGCTCTGCCCCACCATCAAAGCGCAAAAAAATGCATTAGCGAATGATCTGCATGGTGGTCTCCACGACCCCACAATGCAATCAATGGTTGAGGAGATGATGTGAGTCTGATGGAATGAAGAATAACATAGTGTAAACAATAACTAACAATCACTACTTAAAGTGATATAGCGAGTACGGATCACTCTCCAGCCAGCCACATGCGTGTCATCAGCCCTGGCGTCGATGTGTATCCCACACTGACGAAACGAATCCGGTTTTCGGCATCGAGGACATAAAGGGTAGGTACGCCGTGTACACCCCAGGCGCTGGCGATTTCGCCCGTTGAATCGACGATCACGGGAAACTTCAATCCCTTCTCAGCGAGATGCTGCGCCACTTCTGCTGAATCACCCGACTGCATGGCGACGGTTACTACCGCATGCTCCTTGGTCAGTGCGTCGATATTTCCCGAGCTGAGGCCGCACACCGGACACCAGCTGGCCCAGAAATAGACCAGCAGCGGTTCTTTCGGTCGCTTGTCGAGCTCGAAGGTTCCGCCATTCAGTAACTGCCGGCTGCTGAGTTGTGGTGCCGGGCCCTCGACCGACTCACGGATCTGCCATAGGTGGATCAGATAGAGTAGCAGCAGAAAGAACAGGCCCTCGGCCAGCCAACGCAACAGGCGTTTCCATTTGCTGTCAGTTTGTGGTGACTCGGGTTCAGACATACGCCCGGTTAAAGATATTTTGGTTGATTCGGATAGAGAGGGCGGTTATACGCGATATCGATTCTAAACCAGCATGGTGAAGGGTTGCACCCATACCTCATCGCCGGGTTCGACACCGTCACAAGCGGCATCGAGCAGGATGAAGCAGTTGCCGCGACTCATGGAGGTCAGGATGCCCGAGCCCTGGCGGCCCAGACTGACCACGCTGAAATCGCCCCTCTCCGTCTGCCGCATCTGACCGCGAATGAACTCAAAACGACCGGGGCGTTTGCGAATCGTTTCCGTGCTGCGTGCCCGCAGGGTAAAAGGGCGATACTCAGTACCGCTGGCCAGCCAGTGCAGTGCGGGCAGGACGAATTGGTAGAAGGTCACCATCACCGCCACCGGGTTGCCCGGCAGACCGAAGAAGAGGGCCTCATCCAACCTGCCGAAGGTGAGTGGTCGCCCCGGTTTCATGGCGATCTGCCAGAAAGCCATCTCACCGCACTCCTGGAGAATCGATTTGGTGTAGTCCGCACTGCCAACCGAAACGCCACCGGAGGAGATAACTACGTCAGCCGAGCGCGCTGCCTCATGAAATGCCTTTCGCAATGCATCCGGGTCATCCTTCACCACACCCAGGTCGAGGGTCTCCACGCCGGCGCGTTGCAGCATGCCGTGGAGGGAGTAGCGGTTGCTGTCATACAGCTCTCCCTCCTGCAGTACCTCGCCGACTCCCCGTAGCTCGTCGCCGGTGGAAAAGAAAGCGACTCGCGGGCGTCGGCGCACGCTGATCTCGGCGCAACCGAGCGACGCCATGATGCCGAGATCCGCCGGCGTCAAACGTCGGCCGGGTTCGAGTACCATCGACCCTTTGGCGATGTCTTCACCGGCCTGTCGCACATTCTGCCCCGGGCGGTGGCCGGGACCTATGCGAACACGATCATCAGCAATCCGCTGTGTCTGCTCCTGCATCACCACCGTATCGGTGCCGCTCGGCATGGGTGCGCCGGTCATGATGCTCACGCACTCTCCCTGCGCGCAGTGGCCATCGAAGGGTCTGCCGGCATAGGCGGTACCGATCAATTTCAGATCAGTCGTCTCCTGCGGCAGATCCGTCCCGTTGAGGGCGAAACCATCCATCGCCGAGTTGGTGTGACCCGGTACATCGAAGGGCGAGACGATCGCCTGGGCCAGGATGCGATCGAGACCTTCACGCAAGGCCAGACGTTCCCGGGTTTCGATCGGGGTGATAGCGGCCAGGATGCGAGCTCTCGCCGCATCGACAGTCAGGGTTTCCGGCGATTCGGTATCAGCACAGCTGGCGATGGTGTGCAGGGGGGGACGTGTCATGGTGTGAAGTACCTTTGATCCTAGCCATGTGGTTTTGGATGAAAGTGGCGATCGTTTGTGGATCGTTGAGGTTGAGGTGAGGTAGCGCCGCGGGTGCGGCGGGAACTGTCTCGTCCGTGGCGATAGCAATGATCTGCGGGTCTCTGAGACAGAGCAGCGGCTTGCCCAGGGAGGGGCGATGCAGTTCGATTTTCGGCAAGGCCGCTTGCTTGAAGCCCTCCACCAGTACCAGATCCAGCTGGTCCGGATCGAGGGCGCTCAGCAGCTCCTCCAGGGTCGGTTCGGGATGTCCGCTGTCGTACTCGCTGACCAGTGCCATGCGGCGGCGGGAAGCGACCAGCATTTGGTTGGCCCCCGCCATGCGCAGTTCATGGCTGTCCTTGCCGGGGTGGTCGATATCGAATTGATGATGAGCGTGCTTGATGACACCCACCCGCAGTCCCCGTTGGCGCAGGATCGGCAACAGACGTTTCAGCAAGGTGGTCTTGCCGGTGCCGCTGAAGGCGCTGAAGCCGATCAGGGGGAGGGGATAGTCGATCATTGGGCGTTACCCTGCAGACGATCCCGCTCTTCCTCGGTGTTGATATTCATGAAGCTGGCGGGGAGATCGGAGAAGTCGGCCAGCGCCACCTGGTGGCGCGCATACCAGAGATCGATCTTGCGGTCACCGCCTTGCAGATAGCGCTGCAAACTCGGCTTCAGCGCCACCGGGATCAGGGCGTAGACGGGTTGCATGCGTTTACCATCGTGGGCCACGGCGATCTCTGCCGACTCGCGCTCCCGAGCGGCCACCAGGCGTGCCACCAGATCGGGAGCGAGCAGGGGGCCGTCGCAGGGAACGGTCACGATGAGGGGCGTGTGCGCCACCTCCATGGCGGCGAGAAATCCGGCCAACGGACCCTGATAATCGCTGATCGAGTCGGCGACCACCGGGTAGCCGAAACGCTGGTACTGCACCAGATTGCGATTGGCATTGATCATCAAGGTTCGAACCTGTCCCGCGATGGCTTCGATCACATGCTCGATCAAAGGGCGGTCATTGAATGCCACCAGCCCTTTGTCGACACCGCCCATGCGACTGCCCCGGCCACCGGCCAGGATCACAGCGGTGATCTCATCCTGCCTCTTCAAGCCGGCGTCCGGAGTGAAGTGATTGGGCTGACTTTGATCGGATCTGTCTCGATCAAATGCCCCTCGTGCAGGTGCAGCGAGCGATCGGCCAGGGAGGAAAAAAGGTGGGCATCGTGACTGGCGACGATCAGTGACATACCGGCCTGTTTGAACGGTAAAAGCAGCTCAAGAGTGCGTTGTCTCGATGTCTGATCGAGATTGGCGGTCGGTTCGTCCAAAAGCAGAATCCTCGGTTTTCTCAGCCAGGCCCTGGCGAGGGATACCCGTTGGCGCTCGCCGCCGGAGAGACTCTTCGACGGCGTATCCCGCAGGTGCTCGAGGCCGGCCCAGGCCATGGCTTGATCAATCAGCGCATCGCGCCGCTGCCGATGCAGATTGCGCGGCAGGGCATAGGCCAGATTATAGCGGACCGAGCCATCGAACATGTAGGGGTGTTGATGCAGATAGAGGGTGTTGTGTAAGAGTTCGGATCTGCCGCGTCGCCAGGACTGCATGCCCCGGCCCATGCTCAAGCGGCAGCTGTCGGGTCGTTCCAGGCCCGACAATATCCTCAATAGGGTGCTCTTGCCGGCACCGTTGGATCCGCATAGCAGTACCGCGTCTCCGGGCTGCAGTTCCAGCGCGATGTCGCACAACACCTGCCTGCGGCCGAAGCCCTTGGTCAGGGAATCCACACGCAGCCCCTGCATCGCCTTCATGAGACCGGTTGCCCCCTTCCCTGCACATTCTGCAACAAGGCGTTGAGGCTAAAAGCCAAGGCAAGCAACACGATACCGAGGGCGATACCTTGGGCAAACTCACCCTTGCTGGTCTCCAGGGCGATCGCCGTGGGTATGTTGCGGGTGTAGTGGAGAATATTCCCCCCCAGCATCATCGATGCCCCCACTTCGGCAATGATGCGGCCAAAGGCGGCGAGCAGTGCGGCCATGAGCCCGAATCTCGCTTCGTGCATCAAGGTGGTGAAGGCGCGCAGCGGGCTGGCGCCGAGGGTGCGTGCCGTCTCCCAGGCACGCTTGTCGATGGCCTGAAGCGCGGAGTGACTCATGGCGGCAAGGATCGGAAAGGCCAAGGCAATCTGACCCAACACCATGGCGCTCTGGGTGAAGAGCAACTTCCACTCTCCCAGCGGTCCCTGGTGCGAGAGCAGGATGTAGAAGGTCAATCCCACCACCACGGCGGGAATCGACAGCAGGGTGCTGTTGATGGAGATGAGCAGCCTCCGCCCCGGGAAACGCAGGTAGGCCAGGGCGAAGGCGGTGAGCAATGCCGGTGGCGTGGCCACCAGAATGGCAACGAAAGAGACACGAAACGAAATACCGATGATCTCCCAGAGATCGGCATTGCCACTGAACAGCAGGGCCAGGGCGGAAGTGGTCGCGTCGCTGAGTTGCTCCATCAGTGGCTTTTGGAGAGTGCCGCAAACTCCCCCGCATCCGCTGAAGGTGTAAACAGTTTGTTGTCCCCGATCTTGAACCCACCGATCATCTCCTGCCCTTGGGGAGAGATGAACCAGCCGATCAGCGTTTGCGCTCCCGCGTAGTTGATGTCTGTATGGCGTTTGGGGTTGACCGCGATGATGCCGTAGGGATTGAACAGCAAGGGATCACGTTCAAAGCTGATCTGCAACGGCGACTTGCCCTGATAGGCGAGCCAGGTGCCCCTGTCCGTCAGCGTATAGGCATCCATCTCGGCGGCGATCTGCAACACCTTGCCCATGCCTTGTCCGGCTTCCCGATACCAGCTGCCTTGCGGCGTTATCTCCGCTTTTCCCCACAAACTACGCTCTTTCTTGTGGGTTCCGGAGTCATCGCCACGGGATACGAATATCGACTTGCTGGTGGCTATTCTCGCCAGTGCTTCGGTGACAGTGCCGACGCCGCGGATGCCCGCAGGGTCGTCTTTCGGTCCCACCAGCACGAAGTCGTTGTACATCACACCGTAGCGTTTCTCGCCATAGCCTTCGGCGACGAATTTGTCTTCCGCGGGCCGCGCATGCACCAGCACCACATCGACATCGCCGTCACGGCCCATGCGTAGCGCCTTGCCGGTGCCAACCGCAATCACATGTACCTGATAGCCTGTCTCTTGGGTGAATTTCGGCAACAGAACGTTGAGCAGACCGGAGTTGTCCGTGCTTGTTGTCGTTGCCAATCTAACAATTTTTTCAGGGTTATCGCCGGCATAGGTCAGTCCGGCGAAAAAGATCAGGCAGCCGAACAGGGCTGCCAGGGGCAGAAAAGCTTTGCTGGTCATGGCCTACTCCTCATAGCGCTTTTTTTTAATCGGTACAGGTCTTGGCTTGCAAGAGAAATGCCATAGTGAAAATTAGTTACAAATTGATGTGCCGATAGAGTAGAAATTCGCTCTCGCTTGTCTACTATTGGTAAACTACTTGGAATAAGGCGCAGGATTCGGAGGAGAAGCGCCGTTCATCCCGGCAGTGAGGGAGATAATTCTCTCAACTATGGGACATATGTTCCGAGAGGGTTGATAATATTGGGACATATTGACCCAATCAGCGAGCTAAAACAGGGGGCATCAGATCCCCGGATAACAACACTCAGAATTGGTACCAGTAATGACCTTTAATACCCAAGAACGCGTGAGAGTGGGTGGCAACGGAATTCCATCTGGAGGCAATGGACAACCGGTTCGTATGACTTCTGTCCTGATTGTGGACGACGAACCCGGCATACGTAATTTTCTACAGCGGGGGTTGGCAAAATATTTCGGTTTGGTCGAAACCGCCGAGAATGTCACCACGGCTGAAGAACTTCGCCAGCACTGCCATTTCGATCTAATTATCACCGATATTCGACTGCCGGGTGAGACCGGTGGCGTCGAGTGGGTGAAAGAGCTGCGCGAACAGGGCGGCAATACCGGGGTGATCTTCATGACCGCGCATGCCGACTTTGAGACCGCGATCGATGCACTACGCGCCGGTGCGGAGGATTTCATCATGAAGCCCTTCCGAATGGAGCAGATGATGGCCGCAGTCGAGCGCTACCTGGAGCGGCAGAAGATCGAACGCGAAAACTTCGTCCTGCGACGCCAGGTCGATCTGCTGATCGACCACGCCGGGGTGGTGGGGGAGTGCGATCTGATGCGCCATCTCTGCGATGTCATCAGTCGGGTGGCGCCCATGCCCTCGACGGTGCTGCTGGAGGGAGAGTCCGGAACCGGCAAGGAACTGGCGGCCCGCGCGATTCATCAGCTGAGTAACCGGACAGGCAGTTTCGTGCCGGTCAACTGTGGCGCCATGAGCGCCGAATTGCTGGAGAGCGAACTGTTCGGCCATGTCAAAGGTGCCTTCACCGGTGCTCACCAATCTCGCGAGGGACTCTTCACCTACGCCGAAGGCGGTACCCTGTTTCTGGATGAGATCGGTGAGATGCCGCTGCCGATGCAGGCGCATCTGCTGCGGGCGCTGGAGGAGCGAACCATCCGCCCGGTCGGTTCCAACCGGGAGTTCCCGGTCGATGTACGTATCATTGCCGCCACCAACAAACGGCTACAGGATGAGGTCGCTAAGCGAAGATTTCGCGAGGACCTGTTCTATCGCCTGAACGTACTCTCACTGAACATCCCGTCACTGCGTGAGCGGCCGGATGACATCCCACTGTTGGTCAATCACTTTATGCACCAACTCTCGACCGAGCTTGGAGTGGAAAGCAGGCAGCTCGACGAAGTCGAGATCTCGCGGCTTCTCACTTACGACTGGCCAGGCAATGTGCGGGAACTGAAGAATGTGATTGAGCGCAGTCTGCTGCTTAACAAAGCCCCCAGCAGCTGCGTGCCCGGTCTGTCCATCAATGATGCCAACCCCTCGCAGGAGGAGGCTGAAAGTCTGCTCCTCGAGTCCGTCGAGAAGCGGCATATTCTGCGAGTGCTCGATCAGGAGTCGGGCAATAAGTCAGCCGCCGCGCGCCTGCTTGGCATTTCACGCAAGACGCTGGAGCGTAAGGTGCAGGCTTGGGGATTGTACTAGTGGCTCACAGAGCCATACGAATGCCCCATCTCATGCGACCCTGAAGCATGCCGGCCAAACGTCGTAGTCTGACTGAACTGATCAGGGGCTCTCTACGCTACAAGCTGTTGGCGTTGGTGCTGTTTCCGATCCTGGTGATCATGCCGATCTTTCTGCTGTTGGCTATCGTCTGGGGCTCGAACTTCAGCTATGAGCAGTTACTCATCAAGGTCAACACCGATCTGGCGGTAGCGGATGACCACTTCACGCGAATACGGGAAGACTATCTGAACAGTCTCGCGCGACTGGCGGAATCGCATCGCTTCTACACAGCCTTGGAGGCTAGCAGCGGCATGGCAATCAGGGAACAGTTGGATTTCCATGGAGAGGCCTTTGGCTTCTCCTATCTGCATCTGCTCGATCCCAGCGGCAATCGCTATTTTGATTCGGATATCCATGCCAAATTTTCTCCCTCGCTGTTGGCCGCCTTGCAGGGACAGCCGAGGGTCGGTATTGAAATCTTCTCCCCTGCGGCCTTGGATCAGGCCGTACCGGGTCTGGCCGATCGGATCCGGCTCACCCTGGTCGATACTCCCCGGGCCCGGCCGACACAGCGTAGGATGGAAGATCGCGGCATGATGATTCGGGCACTCTACCCAGTCAAGGACTCGCGGGGAGATATCCTGGGTCTGCTCGATGGCGGGGTGCTGCTCAACGCCAATTTCGAATTCGTCGATACCATCCGCGACCTGGTCTATGGCGCCGGCAGCCTGCCCCAGGGGAGTATCGGTACCGTCACCGTATTTCTCGATGATGTACGTATCACCACCAATGTGCCCCGGCGCCCCGAAGAGCGGGCATTGGGCACAAGAGTTTCCGATGAGGTACGCAGTCAGGTGCTGGACAACGGCGAGAGATGGATCGATCGCGCCTTCGTCGTCAACGATTGGTACATCTCCTCCTACCAGCCGATTCTTGACGTCAGTGGCGAGCGTGTCGGCATGCTCTATGCCGGATTTCTCGAGGCCCCATCGCGCTACGAGCTGTGGCAGGCGCTGGGGATGTTGATCCTCTTTTTTATCGTGCTGATGTTAAGTTCGGGCCTGGTCTCCGTACTCGGCGCCAAATCGATCTTCAAGCCGCTGGAGATGATGAGCGATGTGGTGCATGCCACCAGTCGGGGACAAGCCAAGCGTATCGGCAAGGTCAGCTCAAAGGATGAAATCGGCATCCTTGCGAGAGAATTCGATGTGCTGCTCGATCTCTTATACAAACGCAATCAGCAGGTAGAGGAGTGGGCCTCTCAACTGGAGGATAAGGTCGAAGCGCGCACCGCTGAACTCAAGCAAAAGAATGAAAAGCTCGCCGCGACCATTCGGATTCTACGCGAAACACGCGCCCAGTTGATTGCAACCGAGAAGCTGGCGGCCCTGGGTGAACTCACGGCCGGGGTGGCGCATGAGATCAACAACCCCGCGGCGGTCATCATCGGTAACCTCGATCTGCTGGTGGATGAACTGGGTGAGCAAGCCGATCCGGTAAGGCACGAAATCGACCTGATCGTGGAACAAGTATTCCGTATCAAGGACATTATTCAGAGCCTGCTGGAATACGCCAAACCGGAGCAACTGCCCGGCACACCCTCACTCATCGATGTGAATGAGGTGGTACAGAACACGCAGGCCCTGGTGCGCCATATGCGCAAGACACACGACTTCAATATCCGCTTGAAACTGCACCCGGTGCTGCCGGTAAGAATCAATCCGAGTGAACTGCAGCAGGTACTGGTCAATCTGGTGGTCAATGCGGTGCATGCGCTTGAGGAGATGAACGGTCTGATCGAGATCGAGACCCAAACCTGGCAGGGATCGGGTGTGGTCATACAGGTTCGTGACAATGGGGTCGGCATGGACGACGAGACCCTGGGCAAGATCTTCAATCCCTTCTACTCTCACCTGAACAAAGGATCTGGCACCGGTCTGGGACTCTCCATCAGTTACGGCTTGGTGCGGAAGTATGGCGGCAACATCACAGTCGAGTCACAACCGGGCAAAGGCACTGTTTTTTCCGTCTGGCTGTTGCATGAACCGACGACTGCCGATGCGACTGAGCCGATGCTCGATGTTTTCGATGACGCCCGCCGGCATACTCTCGGGGCTTGAAGTCAAACGGGACGAAACATCGGCATATTGTTGCGACATTCAACGCAACAACCGAATGGTGCTTGAGATCGCTACAAATACTATTAATGAGCCTCTGATCAATTCATGAATCGGCGTGTGACGGCTGAAATGTCCCGGCTCTGCGTTACAAAGCTTCGCAATAGCGGGCTATTACGTACGCTTTCCGTCTTGATCCGGAGCATTTCATCTCGCCACACGCTCGATCCAGAATTAATCAGAGGCTCCTTAACTAAGTAGCATTCTGTTCTGACCCCGTTTCTTTCAGAACCTATTCATGCAACCACTCTCCGCCTCCGGCCAGACAATACTGCTTATTATCTTGAGAAGTTGCTGGAGGAGCCGAGTAGAAAAAGACCGTGTATGAAAAATTCAATGGCTGACCGTGGAAACTAAAGCGACATCTGCCATTGGTGGACTTCTCACAAATGGAAACATAGTCGACCTTGATGTCCATTCCATCCCATTCAGGTTGGCAAAGACCTTTTGCCATTTTGTAAGTGCTATCTGATATGTCATCGGGAAAATCAATGCACTGATTTGCCAGGATCATGTTGTTAAACTCGGGATTTGTGATCTTGACTCTACAGTTTTTCCCGCCCTCCCACGCTGCAACCTGTGTGGAAACAAACACTAGAAAGAATATCGTTAAAACCTTCATAACTTCTCCATGTATATTAATTACTTTATAAAAGTTCTATTGCTGCATTTTTAAGCGAGATGTCAGATCATGTCTGAACGCCTACAGTTTAGGTGTTTCAGTGTTATGCAGGCTTTTTAGTAAGCGCGACTCAAAAACTGCAGTCATGTCATTTGCCTCTTTCAATCCGGCGTGGCAAACAAGCTCAAGAGACAAGTCTGCTA
This sequence comes from Sedimenticolaceae bacterium, assembly GCA_050294655.1. Classification (GTDB taxonomy): domain Bacteria; phylum Pseudomonadota; class Gammaproteobacteria; order Chromatiales; family Chromatiaceae; genus Thiodiazotropha. The sequence goes on along the minus strand of JBNKOL010000010.1, from coordinate 3,796 downwards.
AATAGGCATAGCATGTTGTTGGGGCTTTGCTTACTTCGATATGTGTTGTCAATAACTTATCGTTCGACAACATAGACAAACTCTTTTTTCTTACATGGTCAAAATCAATGAACTCTGACTCGTAGCGAAAGGTCACGAAGCCTTCTTTTGCTGTCTCCGGGGTCTCGGAATAGATTTCTTTTCTCACGATAACTTTGTAATCGTAGTTCTGAAGGAAAATCTCTCGCACTGCAAAAGCTGACAACATAAAAGCATTATCGGTATCACATGTTTCTTGATCGGATTTTCGGGGAACAACTTGGCCATCTATGACAGAAAATACAGATTCAACGGTACTTGCGACAAGTTTAACTTCTCCCTTCTCACTCTCTCCCCCCAGGGAAAGCAAAGGCCAACAGAGCAATCCAAGAATAAATATGCATAGCAAAGATCTTCCGTCATTCATGGTTTGGTCACCTCGATCTTTGAAAGAGTAGGAGGAGCGGCATATTTCACCTCTACATACAGCTTTCCTTTACGCACCATATCTGCAATAGCGGCGTCTGCCTCTACACTATTGCTTATTCCCCCAAGGTCTCTTATGTCTTGCTTGAATTTGTCAAAATTTCCAATGATTTCCACGCATCCGGCAGCACCCCAGCCACTTGCACCTATGTGGCTTGGGCCTGCATGAATGTAAAAAGTATCGCGGATTACGATAGCGCCTTTATAAGGAGAGAATCGGTTATGAATGCCGTATGTCGCTTTATACTTGGATACGGCTTTCCTTCTATATCGATGCAAACCCGAGGTCAAAAAGCCTTTTGTCTTATATTGGTCAGAGGGCGCAAGAGGGTCATTCCAAAAGGGCATGAACCGCAACGCTTTCCAGCTCTTGGTACGCGATTCTGATGAGATGGTAGTCACAAAAACAGGGACGTAGTAATAATCGATCTTTCCATCATTATCCCTGTCTGAATCAGGATAAGATTTGGCTTTATACCGTTCTCCCGTTGTACGGTTTGTAATCGTGATTGTTACCTCATTCAATGTCACTCCTCCATGTATCAGGCGAAACAAGGTGCTGAATCTACAATCAATACATCAACTATTCGTCTCTTAAATGCAATGGATACAGTCACGAGAGAGCGGTGAAATTGTTGAAAACAGGGAGAAGGCCTGTTCTGAAGGTGACTCATGCCATCCTTTGCACCGTGCGTACAGTATCCACATGAATGCTGTGTACAAACGCTAAAAATAGCACATAATGGAACGGAATTAACTTCCTGTAGTGCCGACTGCGTCAATTTTTGCCGCTCAGGATATAAACCACATGTTCAGGAAAATCGAATATCAGGCCCGATAGGTAGCCTTCTCTTTATGCAACGGAGGATGGCCTTTATGAGTGCTGGATTGTCATCCTTGTCGATTTTTGGCGTAAAGAACGATTTCTCGATCTCTGTCGAGGACAGATACTGACAGGAATATCGGGGTATGAACACAAATGATGTGATATTCGCGAATTTTCCCAGTGATTCGGTATGGCAAGCCGCACCCTAAACGCGATAGAACCGTAGGGTGCGGCTTGCCGCACCGAAATACAGGCACTATCTCGCTTAAGTAAGTGCCATTCTGTGTTCTGACCCCGTTTTATTCTTATCCGCGAAAATGAAACGGTGGTCGTCTTTCCAGAAAGAACCATTATGTCCAGGCTAGTAAAGATGATCGAGATTTGGGGAAGAAAAAATGCATATAACGTCCAGAAAATTATCTGGGCGCTACATGAGCTTAATCTTGATTACATACATCATGATGTTGGGAGTACGCCTGGTGAGCTTAATACAGACGAATTCTTAGCAAAAAATCCTCATGCGAGTATTCCCGTAATTCGAGATAAAAGTGAGTTCATTTGGGAATCAAACACTATCACCAGGTATCTATCAGCCTCATACGGTAAAAATACCCTATGGGCTGAAAATCCTACAATCAGATCGCGGGCTGAAAGATGGATGGACTGGGAATTAGCGACTCTCCAACCAGATTTTATCGATCTATTCTGGGGCTATTACCGCACTCCTGAAAAAGAACGTGATATTACTAAAGTCGAAGTGTCAAAATCACGCTGTGAGCGTCATTTTCAAAAATTAGATCAGCATTTAAAAGCACAGCCTTTCGTAGCAGGCGAATCATTTACGATGGGTGATATTCCCTGTGCCACTGGCTTGTACCGCTATTTCAGCATGGGTCTGGATGTCGAGCGCCCAGTGCACCTTTTCTCATGGTATAAACGGCTATCGGAGAGAGTCGCATTTCAGGAATGCATAATGACTCCATACAACGAGCTTAAGGGGAGAGTACAGTTCTAGGATAAAAGGGGGCGGTGACAAATCACAATCGTTATCATTTGTCACCGACCCCGTTAATTTTCATTCCCAAGTTGACAATCGGCCACGTATTTCCCTAGACTCCAACCCTTCTAAAGTACGAACGGACTCAGTACTCATGGATGATCCATTCAAGGATGACATAGACCCCAGCACCTGGAATCTGGACGCTTTCAGCAAGCGTCTCGAGGCCGAAAGGCGAGCACGACAACCCCGAAAGCGCATACGACACCGGCACAGCGCCGCCGAGATGGATCTCCCCCATGAGATCCGCCAAGACCTCAGCCGATACGACTCCCACCCCAGCGAATGGGAACCGATCACTGCCGAAAACGACCTCTACGACCTGCGTGCCGGCGATTCTATCCGGATCTTCCGTCAGACCCGCAAGAGGTGGGAGCCGCTGATTGAACTCAACGGCGTACGCAGCGGCGAACCGGTACTGGCCTTTCGCCACTGCCGCGCGCCCAGGCGCGAAACCGCTTCCGGCATCAGCCCGCAAGCGCAGTTCGCCTACGACGAAGTGGTCAGCCGTGTCTTCTTCCACCGCAGCCTGCAAGGCTATGTCGACAAATACGGTCTGCCTTCGGCGGAGCAGCTGAATCAGCGAAGACACATCTCCCTGCGTGAATGGGAGCAAATCTACGCCGATGCCGAGCCGATCGAACCGGTCGAAAGCTACCACTGGATCGGCCTGATCCTGAAAGATGCCGACGGCGAACCGGCCAGCGGCTACGCCTACCGCCTGCGCGACAGCGCCGGGGCCACGCGTGAGGGAAAACTCGACGCCCGGGGCGAAGCCGAAGTGCGCGGCCTGAGCGACGGCCCGGTCGAGGTCACCTACGGCGAGCCGGTCGACAAGCAAACCCTCGCTAGCGAGCGCCAGGCGATCCAACAGGAACTCGAGCGTATCCTGCGGGCCGAGCGGGAAGAGAGCGCCCGCATCGCATCAGAGCTCCAGGAGAAGAGCCTCCTCGGCAAGGCCGTCGCCTACGATAACGCCCGCGCCACCGGCATGCGCAACGCCGCCTGGGGCATCCTGAGCGGACTCAAGGAGCTGAGCGATCTCGCCAGCCAACACCTCAACCACGCCCTCGGCGCCGCCTGGGAGAGCTGGCGCTACCGGGACCAGGGCCACTATGCCGATCAGTTCGTACAACGCTACACCGACGCGGAGTTCCAGGAACTGGTCGAAGTCCTCGGCTTCGACCCCCGCAACCTGACGCGCGAGCAGTGGGCCGAAACCCAAACCCTGCTCAACTTCATCTGGCACGATGAAGAGACCCAGAAACTACTGCTCGAATTCGCCAAAGAGTACATCAAGGCGCAACACCTCCTCGAACTGATCGAAGCCGGCTTCGGCATCGCCACCGAGATCGCAATCGGCCTGCTGATCGCGGCGTTCACCCTGGGCGCCGGCGCGACAACGGCGG
>JBNKOL010000009.1:0-25285 GCA_050294655.1 Sedimenticolaceae bacterium | reverse complement strand
CAAACCTTTCCTGGCGTCGATATAGGGAAGATTCGCCGGCTGGCCGAATCGGTGCAGCACAGCGCCGACAAAAGGGCCTTTCGGGAAATCTTCCGCCTGCTGCGGGATGTTCAGGAGGCACAAAAAGGATAGCGAGGAGTGCAAGCACCATCGGCAAACAAAAAAAGCGGGGCTGCTAAGAAAAGCAGGCCCGCTTTATTATTATCTTGTGTTCGGGGAGCTACTACAACGCACCTTACCGAAGCCCCTCCAACTGACTCTTAGGCACCGCGCCGACCACCTGGTCGGCCAATTCGTCGATCAACTGTGCGCTCACCTTGCAGGGCGCGTCCCAGCAAGCCCCAAAATAGGCCACCACGGCCACGGGGAAGGTCGTTAAGGCTGCCTAGACATCACTGGTGCATTCGACCAGAAAGTCGTAGCAGTTATCCATGATCTCTTTTTCGGCGCGGCATCTCATTGCGGCCCGTGGATGCTGGTTCAAATGACCGCTGATTCCGTAGATGTCATTAAAACCCCACTCGATCTCCTCGCGCAGAGGCACGAAGTGTTCCTGGATGGTCTTGTAGACAGGGGCGACGTCAAATTTGGGATTCTTCAGAAAATTGAGCAGCAGCTCCAGGTTGCAGTTGCCGGCACCGCGGCCAATGCCGTTAACCGTGGCGTCGAGCAGATTGACCCCGTCGATGATGGCCTGCTGAGTATTACTGAAGGCGAGTTGCTGATTGTTATGGGCGTGGAAGCCCAGCTCCTTGCTGGGGGCGTGTTTCTTGTAGAGCTTGAGGTAGTCGGTGACCTGCTCCGAGTAGAAGGCGCCATAGCTGTCGACAAGATAGAGGTAGTCCAGTTCGGCTGTCTCCTCAACCTGATTGAGCGCCTCGATCAGATCGGTGCGGATGGCGGCGGAGCAGGCCATGATATTGATGGTGGTCTCGTAGCCCAGATCCTTGGATCGTTTCACCAGGTCGAGCCCCTTGTCGATATCGGGTACATAGCAGGCTATACGCGCCATGTCGATCGGGCTCTGATCCCGGGGTTTCAAGGCATTCACATTGACGCGGCCGATATCGAACATGACCGCTACCAGGGGGCGGTACTCACTGTCGCAGGAGTCGATGACCCGCTGTAGATCATCGTCGTCGCAGAAGTTCCACTTGCCGTATTTCTCGCGCGTGTACTCTTCGCTGACCTCCAGTTTCTTGCCCAGTTCGATAATGTCCACCCCGGCGCCGCAGGCCGCCGCGTAGACTGCATTGACGAACTCGTCCGAGAAGTGGAAGTTGTTGATCAGACCGCCGTCACGAATGGTGCAGTCCAGGACTTTGAGTTCTTTGCGAAACACGTGGGGCTCCTCATGCTGACTGAGTAGGCGCGCAGCGACGTGGGCAACTGGCGCTTTTTCCGCAAAAGCGGCTTAAACGCGAAAGTTTACCCGAAGGCTTCTGTGCCGACCACCGCCTTTCGTGGCGGATTTCTTGGATTCGGATCGTTCGGCGTTCAGAGGGGGTGATCTCATTCACTGTAGCGGCCGATACTGATGAGGCGTTTTTTCCAGTAGGGATTGTCGAGCAGCGAGAGGGTGACAGCCTGCGCGCTGGTGGAGGCGTGCACAAAGCGGCCGTCGCCCACATAGAGACCGACGTGTGAGGTTTGTCGTTCTTTGCGTTCACGAAAAAACAGCAGATCACCCGGGGCGAGTTCATGCCGGGGGATCGGGCGGGCGGCGCGGAGCTGCTCCCGGGATGTGCGAGGAATCACAATCCCACTGTGTTGATAGGCGTAGTAGACAAGACCGCTGCAGTCGAATCCCCGGGGGGTGTATCCACCATATCGGTAGGGTTTATCCAGCTGTGCCAGGGCGGTTGTCACGGCAGGATGTGTCCTGCGTGCATCGGGTAAGGCGGAGGGTGCCTGGTGGGGTGTGACATATGGGTGGCTAGAACATCCGGCAACAGCACTCAGGAGCAGCAGGCATGCCAGGAGCAACGGACATCCCTTTCGAGTCAGTAAATCGATGTGGCGGGAGGGGTGGAATTGCAGCGATTTGACAAGCATTGGGAAAACTATAGCAAGGTATGTTTACCTATGGGGCGCAAAATGTGCTTTTTAGGAAAGAATTGCCGCTGGTTTGAGGTCGAATATAAAAGAGTGACCCTGGTCACATTATTTTGTCGTATATAGTTCGAGATTGAGATATTGAAAGCAAATCGGCATTTGTGAGTGTGGACTTTATCTAAAGTTTTCTCTTCACGGGTCGCTAAATGATGAGTTGTAGTTTCACCTCTTCTGATCTACCCCGGAATAGGAACAACGACCCGCTGATGTCGAAGTTCCTGTTTCATTGTCTGTCTGTCGATAGGGAGATTGATACCATGAGACCTTTCTTGATTTGGCGCGAAGATTGGCTGCTTGGACACGAGATGTTGGATGAGCAGCACTTGGCGCTTGCCGATACCATGAATGAGCTACATTGCTTCCTGGTGCGTGATGAGAACAAACATCACGCCGGCATGAATCAGTTATGCAAACAGCTGGCAGACCTGAGGGAGATGACTCGGCGTCATTTTCAGGATGAGGAGGAACTGATGCAGGAACATGGCTATCCCGAATTGATTGAACACCGTCGGGAGCATGTGCTGCTGCTGGCGGAATTGCAGGATTGCATCCGGGAGATCGAGGCCGGCAGTAAACCCTTCACCCTGGAAACCCTCACGGCGCTCAAACACTGGCAGATCGATCATGTACTCAATAGTGACCGGGAGTTGGCCGACTACCTGGACGGTTGTGACGTAATCCCGTCTTCCCGGATAACGGATCATCGACCACACTCTGTTTAATTGAGTGGTGATGGCCGGCGCCCGGCAATCGTCCCGTCCGCAAATGGATCTGGATTGGGGGGATAGTGTTACTTGCCGGATTGTCGATCTACAACCCGAACCCTGACATATTTTTTTACTGCCTGACATGAATCTATTTCTCGAATGGCGGGATGAGTGGTGCCTCGGCATCCATGAGATCGACCGACAACATATGCAGCTGGCCGAGCTGCTCAATCACCTCGCTGATTTGCTACAAATTGTTCTCACGACGAATCCATCGACAGCCTCGAGCATGCTGTTGGTGCGGCAGCTGATGGAGCAGACCCGCCAGCATTTTAAGGATGAAGAGAGCATCATGCGGGAGCACGACTATCCTCATTTGGTCGATCACCACCGGCAACATTTACTTCTGCTGGCGGAAATACAGGATTTCATCAGCCAGATCGAGGCAGGAAGCCGGCAGTTCGACTATGATAGTCTCACTGCGATGAAGCATTGCCTGATCGACCATGTGGCCAAAGACGATATGGATTTTGCCAGCTATCTGGAGCAGGAGTGAGTCACGTTCTGTCTCTTGTGTGAGGCTACCGTTTATGTCGCTATTCCAGCGCATCATTACCCCTTTCATTGAGCACGAGCTGTTGCAAGCTGTTCAGATACCTACTGCCAACATGGAGTATTTCGCCGGTTGACCCGATATACTCGAAGCTGACTCCCGGCCCCGCCGGCGACGGCGGGGCGGTAGTGACAGCGACAGGAGCAGACCATGGCAGTCAGTGTATTTGACTTGTTCAAGATTGGTATCGGCCCTTCCAGCTCCCACACCGTGGGCCCGATGTTGGCGGCTTCGCGCTTTGCCGCTGAGCTTGCCGAGTGTTCGCATCGCCAGGCGGTGGCGCGCTTGCGCATTGAGCTTTTCGGGTCACTGGGAGCGACCGGCAAGGGGCATGGCACTGATCGCGCGCTGATGCTGGGTCTCATGGGCGAATCACCGGAGAAGGTGGCGGTGGAAGGGATTGCCGCCCGAATCGAAACCATCCTGAATGAAAAGTCGATCGCTCTGGCCGGGGGGCAAGCGGTCCGCTTCAAAGCGGACAAGGATCTCCATTTCCACCGCAAGCGCCAGCTCGATTTTCACCCCAATGGCATGCTATTTACGGCACTCGACGACCAGGGCGAGATGCTACAGCAGGCGCGCTTCTACTCGGTGGGTGGTGGTTTCGTAGTCCAGGAGAACGCCCGGGGTGAACCCGAACTGGTGGAGGACCAGACAGCGCAACCCTATCCCTTCAAGAGCGGAGATGAAATGCTGGCGCAGTGTGAAGAGCAGGGCCTTTCCATCAGCCGCCTGATGCTGGAAAACGAGCGGGCGTGGCGGAGTGAGGACGAGATCCGCGACGGCCTGCTGGAAGTCTGGGGAGTGATGCGGCAGTGCGTGGAGCGGGGCTGTGTCACCGAGGGAGTGCTCCCGGGGGGGCTGAAGGTCAAACGACGGGCGCCGCGTCTGTTCCGTCAGCTCAGCAATGACGCAGAACTCAATAGTGTGCCACTTGGCACCATGGATTGGGTCAATCTCTTCGCCCTGGCGGTCAACGAGGAGAACGCTGCCGGCGGACGTGTGGTGACCGCCCCCACCAACGGCGCCGCCGGTATCATCCCGGCGGTGCTTGAGTACTACTGGCGCTTTTCACCGGGAGCCAGCGAGGAAGGGGTGGTGCGGTTTCTTCTGACGGCCGGAGCTATCGGTCTGCTCTACAAGGAGAACGCCTCCATCTCCGGAGCCGAGGTGGGTTGTCAGGGGGAGGTGGGGGCTGCCTGCTCCATGGCGGCGGGGGCGTTGACGGAGGTATTGGGTGGCACGCCACGGCAGGTGGAGAATGCCGCCGAGATCGGCATGGAGCACAACCTGGGTCTGACATGCGATCCGGTGGGTGGGCTGGTGCAGGTGCCCTGTATCGAGCGCAACGCCATGGGTGCGGTGAAGGCGATCAACGCGGCACGCCTGGCCCTGCGCGGGGATGGCTCCCACTTCGTCTCCCTCGACAAGGTGATCAAGACCATGCGGGAGACGGGGGCAGACATGCGGACCAAGTACAAGGAGACATCACGCGGTGGCCTGGCGGTCAATCTGGTGGAGTGCTGATATCTTGGGTTTTCGAATTCTGCGATCATTATCTAAATGGGTAGATTCAACTATTTTTTCCTTTGGGAATCGACGTATAGAATACAAGGTATCTGGCGGCCCACGGCCATAAAGCCGCCACCGTAGTAGGGGCGAAACGAGACGAGGGATGTTGGTTTTATGTCTGAAACGGTAAGAAACGAGCGATTTTTACCCTGGCGGGAGGCATGCGTGCTGGTTGGGGACAAGCGGGTGCTCAGGGAGTCGCAGGAACTCTACTTCCGCTATACGGGTTTCGCTTCGGTGGAGATGCGCGAGAAGTCCTACGACCGGGTCCATGTCAATGGTTTCCTGCGTCTCTATCCGGCGGATGTAAAAGATCTACTCCAGGGTATCCCGGTGGGCTGCAATAGCGCACTCGTGAACGTCTTCATGACGATCAACGGCACCTATAACAAGGAACTGCTGGAGAAATTCATTGTATTCGACGATGAACTGGTGATCGGTACGGGCTCGGAGACTTCGCCCAAGGATGAAATGAATCTGTCTTACCCCTCCAGCATCTACTATCGGGAGTCGGATCTGATCAAGCTGTGTGACCGTTTCGGGCTGATCCCATCCGATGTCGATTCGGAGCTGGTGAGCGACTCTGCCCTGCAGAGCGTCAACCCGGAACGGGAAGTGGACCTGCTCTGTATGGTCGGAGGGCTCACCTGTCTTTTGGCCCGGCAGAAGGGGGTTGACGACACCCAGGAGTGGCATCATCTATCCGACGCCTTCATCGACGAGCTGTTCGAGCTGATGGATGGATTTGGCTTTTCGGTCGATGGCAAGAATAAATTTCGCTATGAACGCCTGATCTCGGAAGGGGTCAAGTTCGTCAACGGCCACTCCTAGCGCGGCTGAAACGACCGGGCTTGTTATCCGCATATTCGATCCTTCGCTTCACTCGGCTGTTAATCAAGGGTGGCGGCGCTGTGATCAAGCCCATCCATGGGGCAGGGTAATGATCGAGCAAGTACGCTCCTTTTGTTTTGTAACCTATTGTTATTTATTTAATTATAAAAAAATGGCCAGCCGGCCGCAGTGATATTCCCTGATTTTCCCTTGGCTTTAGCGCTTGCAAAAGTCTATACCCGACTATATTACTATGTTATTGGTTTTCAACGCCCGATGCGGGCCAGACGTGGAGTGATGAAATGGTTGAACCAGGGTTTCTCCCGGCAATGTCGCGGTGGGTCCGTGCTCGCTATGACGCGACTCTGTTTTGGTTTTGGCGGCCTTTCCTTGTGCCTGCACGCCAACCCGCTCGGCAAGCTCTTCATCGCCGTAGGCGGCCTTCCTGAAGGGCTTTGTCCCTACCTGGGGCGTACCCGCCGTCAGCGGCGTTACGAAACCCAGCGGTTGAGCGGCTGAAAAAAATTTAACTTATTAACCGAGTAATTCGCTAGGTATTTAACCGGAGTTTCAATATGGGTTTGCCGCATACGCAGATGGAAGCGCTGATCGAGTCGGAATATACGCAGGGCTTCGTCACTCGGATCGAATCGGATACCCTGCCCCCCGGGCTGGACGAAGCGGTAATCCGGACCATCTCGGCGCATAAGGGGGAGCCGGAGTGGATGCTGGAGAGGCGCCTCGACGCCTACCGCCACTGGCTCACCCTGAGCGAACCCAACTGGGCGGCGGTACGTCACCCGCCGATCGACTTCCAAGACATCTCCTACTACTCCTCGCCAAAGAAGAGGCCGGCCCTCGACAGCCTCGACCAGGTCGATCCTGAACTATTGGCAACCTATGAGAAGTTGGGCATACCCATCGACGAACGGAAAGCCCTGGCGGGTGTTGCCGTGGATGCGGTCTTCGACAGCGTTTCGGTGGCCACCACTTTCCGCGAGAACCTGGCCGAGGCGGGGGTGATCTTCTGCTCCATGTCGGAGGCAATCCGCGAACATCCGGATCTGGTCAAGCAATACCTGGGTTCCGTCGTGTCCCATAAGGATAACTTTTTCGCCGCCCTCAACAGTGCGGTGTTCAGTGACGGCACATTTGTCTACATCCCCAAGGGAGTGAAGTGCCCGATGGAGCTCTCGACCTACTTCCGTATCAACGAAGCCAAGACCGGTCAGTTCGAGCGCACCCTCATTATCGCCGAGGAGAGCAGTCAGGTGAGCTACCTGGAGGGTTGCACCGCGCCGATGCGCGACGAGAACCAGCTGCACGCGGCGGTGGTGGAGCTGATCGCCCTGGACGATGCGCGCATCAAATACTCCACAGTGCAGAACTGGTATCCGGGCGACAGGCAAGGACGTGGCGGTATCTACAACTTCGTCACCAAGCGGGGAGACTGTCGCGGCGACCGTTCGCACATCTCCTGGACCCAGGTGGAGACCGGCTCTGCGGTGACCTGGAAATACCCCAGCTGCATTTTGCGCGGTCGCGATACGGTGGGTGAGTTCTATTCAGTGGCGGTGACCAAGGGCATGCAACAGGCTGACACCGGCACCAAGATGATTCATATCGGTGAGAACAGCCGCAGCACTATCGTGGCGAAAGGTATCTCTGCGATGCAGGGGAGCAATGCCTATCGCGGTCTGGTGCGGGTGGCGGCGAAGGCGGAGAACGCCCGCAACCACACCCAGTGTGATTCGTTACTGATCGGTGATCGCTGTGCCGCCCATACCTTTCCTTATATTGAAGTGAAAAATCCGACCGCTCAGGTTGAGCATGAAGCGACTACTTCCAAGGTGAGTGAGGATCAGCTCTTCTACTGCCGTCAGCGTGGCCTGTCGGAAGAGGATGCGGTATCGATGATCATCAACGGTTTCTGTAAGGAGGTGTTCAAGGAACTGCCGATGGAGTTCGCCGTGGAGGCGCAAAAGCTGCTGGCGGTGAGTCTGCAAGGGGCGGTGGGGTGAGATATGAGTTTCAAAACAGATTGACGAGGTTGTGTGATGTTATCGATCAATAAACTGACCGCCAACGTGGACGGGAAAGAGATCCTCAGGGGCATCGACCTGGAGGTGAAGGCCGGCGAGGTGCATGCCATCATGGGGCCGAACGGTTCCGGCAAGAGCACTTTGGCCCACATCCTTTCGGGCCGTGACGGCTATGAGGTTACCGGCGGCGAGGTAAACTTTATGGGGCGGAATCTGTTGGCGCTGGCGACCGAGGAACGTGCTCAGCAGGGTGTTTTTCTCGCCATGCAATATCCGGTGGAACTGCCCGGAGTCAACAACATGACCTTCCTGCGCGAGTCGATGAACGCCATCCGTCGCGCCCGGGGTGAAGAGGAGATCGACGCCCTATCCTTCATGAAGCGGGTGCGCGAAAAGGCCAAGGCGGTCGAGCTCGACGAAAAACTGCTCAAACGTTCCGTCAACGCCGGTTTCTCGGGCGGTGAGAAGAAGCGCAACGAGATTTTGCAGATGGCCATGTTGGAGCCCTACCTGGCGATTCTCGATGAGACCGATTCGGGGTTGGATATCGACGCCCTGCGTACGGTTGCCGATGGTGTCAATATGTTGCGTTCGCCAGCGCGGTCGATGATTGTGGTGACCCACTATCAGCGTTTGCTCGAGTATATCGAACCGGATCATGTGCATGTGTTGGCCGGTGGGCGCATTATCCGCTCCGGAGGAAAAGAGTTGGCGCGGGAATTGGAAGCCCGAGGTTACGGTTGGCTGTTGGAGACGGCGGCATGAGCAGTCAATTGCAGAATCAGCTGGCAGCAGCCTCAAGTTATATCGACGGGCTTGCGCGGGAGTCGGGTGAGTGGCTGTTAGGACAGCGGCAGGGTGCGGCACAGCGGTTCGCCGATATCGGCTATCCCGATGCGAAACAGGAAGCCTGGAAATATACCGCTATCGATGGCCTGCTGGAGCGTGAGTTTGAGCCGCGTGATGGAGCCGGGGCATTTCGCCAAGCTGTGGTGATGAGCCTGTTTCTCAAGCAACCGGTGGCGGGACGTCTGGTCTTTGTCGATGGTGTCTATCAACCGGAACTCTCCGCTTGTGAGACGGCAGGCGTCACCCTGGGCAGCCTGCGTGCTGCAATGGCGGCTGGTGAGCGTAAGGTGTTATCCGCTGTAGGCACTCTCTCGGGTGTCGGTGAGCACGGTTTTGCGGCTTTGAATCTCGCCACGCTTAACGATGGCGCAGTGATCCATGTGGATGCAGGGGTGCGGGTTGAACAACCGATCGAACTGCTTCATGTCACCACCCGGGGCGCCGCAGGACGCACCCTGCGCAGCCGTCACATGGTGTTGTTGGAAGCGGCGGCCTCGGCCAATCTGATCGAACGTTATCTCACCCTCGACGGCGAAGTGGGTTGCTTCAACAACCTGGTGTGTGAAGTGAGTCTGGCCAAAGGGGCAAGACTGATCCATCAGCGGGTGCAGATGGAAAGCAGTCAGACCTACCATCTGAGCGATGTCCATCTTGGCCTGGCGGCTGCGACCCATTATCAGGGTGTGCAAGCATCGTTGGGCGCCGCCTGGTCGCGTACCCTGCTGCACAATCGTTTCGTGGAGAGTGGAGCCAGCTGCGAACTGGACGGTCTCTACCTGGCCGGTGACGGACAGCTCACCGATATACATTTGGATGTGGACCACGCAGTGGCGCAATGTGACAGCCGCGAAAATTTCAAAGGCATTCTGTACGGTGCGGGTAAGGCGGTGTTCGATGGCTTGATTCAGGTACGGCAGCAAGCACAAAAGAGTCAGGCCCATCTGCATAACGCCAATCTGATGCTCTCGCGTCGGGCCGAGATCGATACCAAGCCGCAACTGGTGATTCTGGCCGATGATGTGCAGTGCAGTCACGGTACCACGGTGGGCCGGCTCGATCCTCAGGCGGTCTTCTATTTGCGTTCACGCGGTCTGGATGATCGGCGGGCAAGGCATCTGCTCTGCCTCGGCTTTGCCAGTGAGGTGGTCGAGCGGTTCACCAGCGAGAGTCTGCGTCATCAGCTGACAGAGGTGATTCGGGAAAAAGTGGTACATGGAAGTCTTTAGGGTCGGCAGGTATTTGTAATGTCCGAGTCGTCGGCAAAATCCCTTCGCGAACGCCTCATCGAGGCCCTGCGCACGGTGCATGATCCGGAGATTCCGGTGAACATCTACGACCTGGGATTGATCTACCGGCTCGAGGTAGACGACAAAGGCGTGGTGGAGGTTGAGATGACCCTGACTGCGCCGGGCTGTCCGGTGGCGGGCACGCTGCCCCATGAAGTGGGGCGCGTGATCGATGCGGTGCCTGGAGTGAGTGAAGCCACTGTGCGTCTGGTGTGGCATCCGGCCTGGACTCAGGAGCGGATGAGCGAAGCGGCATTGCTGCAGTTGGGCATGTTGTAAATGATCCGAAGAGGTGTTTGAGATGGCGATTGAATTGACAGAGAGCGCAGCGCAACATGTGCGGAAAATGCTGGACGCCAGACCACGGAGTCTTGGCCTGCGCCTGGGTACCAGGAAGAGCGGATGTACCGGCTTTGCCTATGAGGTCGATTATGCCGATGAGGTCGGTGACAACGACCTGGTGTTTGAGTCATGCGGCGTGAAGCTGGTGGTCGCCAGTGAGAACCTGGCGATGTTGGACGGTATGACGGTCGACTTCGTGAAGACCAACATTCTCAATCAAGGTTTCGACTTCATCAATCCCAATATCAAGGAGATGTGCGGCTGTGGAGAATCATTCCGTGTTTGAATCCATCCAGACCCGGCAGGAGCGATCCAGGAGCGAGATCGAGGAGATCGTAGATGCCTTTGAGTTTCTCGATGACTGGGATGCACGCTACCAATATCTGATTGAACTGGGCGAGGATCTGCCGCCGTTACCGGCGGAGGTGAAAACAGATGAGAACTGGGTGAGGCCCTGCATGAGCACGGTGCACGTGGCGGCGCAGCGGGTGCCGGAACAGCCGGAGCTGATCCGTTTCACCGGCGATTGCGATACCGCGATCATCAAGGGGGTGTTGGCGCTGCTGATCGATCTGCTCTCCTATCGGACTTTGCGGGAGATCCGTGACATGGACGTGGACAGTCTGTTCCGTCAACTGCAGCTGGAGGAGCACCTCAGCCCCAATCGGCACGTGGGTATCTACGCCATCGTCGACAAGATGCGTGAACGGGCGGCTGCCTTGCCCCTCAACTGAGGCTGCCGTAACCCGGGCAGTCACCGGGAACGGCCGGATCGATGCGGATATATGGCGCCAGTGTGGCGGCGATGCCGTTATGGGTGTTGTGGCTCGCTGGTGTGGTTCTGCGACAGGCGCAGTGGCATGCTTGGCGGAGCGATTGCGCTGTTTGCCCTCATCCGGCACACTTCATCTCACCACACACTCGATCCAGAATTAATCAGAGCTTCCTTAAGCTGCTTGTATCCCTCCTGTCGCAAAGAGCGTGCTCCCGGCATTTTGAAAAAAAAACAGCTTCAAGCCCTCCAGACAACTAGAATCAGATAAATAATTTGCGCCCCAGCATTTTTTAGTTATCACGGAGAGCCACTGTTTCCATGCCTGAACAGATTCAGCACGACCAGGATGCCGAATTGCTGCTCAACGCCTTGTTGGGTGGAATGCCGGATGTGGGTTTGATGACCTGGAATGCACAGGGACGCATCACTTCCCTAAGTGAGCGTTGTTGTGAATTGATGCAGCTGCCGGCATCCGCAGCGATGGGGGGTCCCATCAGTGTGATTGCCGACTCCCCTTGCGGTAACTTCATGCGGACCTATGAGGATTTCAGTAAAACAGCAGATGAGCCGCAAGTGGAGGAGGAGTTCGAACTTGCCCGCGATGGTGAGAGCTATTGGCTGAAGCTCAGTCTCATGCGCTGTCCGTTGGGCTGCAGTCCGACCTCGGCGTTTCTGTTGATTGTCAGGGATATCACCGTGCATCGTCGCTCAATCGAGCAGGCCCGGCAGACGCAAAGTTTTTTCGAGGCGGCCCTACGGGCCATTCCCGACGCCGCCGTGTTGGCCGATACCGAAGGCCACCTGACCAAGGTGAGTTTGGGCGCTGAACGTATCTTCGGTTACGGCCAGGCGGAGCTTTCAGGCCAGCCGGTCAGTCGACTGACTAAGGGACTGCACTGGGAGGAGCCCGCGCTTGAAGCGGGGGAAGACGGACCGAAGCCGGTGGCAAAGGGTGGCTATCGCTCCGCCGCTGAGGTGGCCACTGAGCGGATTCTGGATAGGGACGCACTGGCGTTTATTGATCAGCAACACATCTATCGTGCCGTAAATCAGGCCTATCTGAACCTCTGGAGAAAAACGAGAGAAGAAATTATCGGCGCACATGTCTCGGATATCGTGGGCGAGGATTTCTATCTCAAATATATAAGGCCGGCGCTGAAACGCAGTTTTGACGGTGAATCGGTCAACCTTGATGCAGTCGAGACCGAGTACCCGAGCGGCACGCTTTTCGTCGATGCCCGTTACACGCCCTACTGCAATGAGCGAGGGCAGATAGCCGGCGTGCTGACTACCCTGCGAGATGTCACACGGCGCCATCTGACGGAGCTGAGATTACAGGAGAATCAACAGCGCTTCGAACAGGCCGGTGAGTTTGCCGAATTTGCCGTGTGGGAACTGGATGTGGAGAGTCGCCGGCCAGTCGATGACAGTATGCTGCGCCGTCTTCTTGGTTATACGGACGAGGACCCGCTCGACAGCTTGGAAGCTTGGTTGAATATAGTGGTGGAAGCGGATCGCCAGCGCATGATCGAAAGTTTTGAACGGATCCTGAGCGGATTCGAAAAGATTGAGAGACTGGAGTGCAGGGCCACCAAGAAGAACGGCGAACTGGTGTATGTTGAGATTCTGATCGAGGATAAACTGCAGCACGGGAAAAAAAGGCTGGTCGGTATCAGTCGGGATATCACCTCCCTGGTTCAAGAGCGTGAGGAGCTGCGAAAATACGAGCACATGACCCAGGTGGTGCAAGACGGCCTGGCGCTGATCGATCGTGAACATGTCTATCGGGCGGTGAATCGCTTCTATACCGAACAGCATGGCTACCCACCCGAAGTGATTGTTGGGAAGCCCGTCTCCTGGCTACTTGGCGAAGCGCTCTCTCAGGATGTGGTTAAACCCATGTTGGAGAGTAGTTTTGCCGGGCACGAGCTCCATTTGGGGAGATGGGTCGATTATCCCCAATCAGGGCGTCGGCGCGTGGAGCTCTCATTCTCACCCTACCGCGACGAGGCAGGTGAGATAACCCGTGTATTGGCAACCACGCGTGACATTACCGACAATTATCTTTCCCAGAAAGCACTGCAGGAAAGCGAGGAAAAGTTTCGCGCTTTTTTCGATCATGCACCGATCGGAGTGGTGATTCTGGATGTGGAAGACGGCTCGGTCCTCGATGTCAATCCCGCCGGCCTGAGCATGTATGGCTACCAACGGGAGGAGTATCTTCGCCTGCAGCCCTGGGATTTGGTGTTCGGTTTAACGCCACAGAACTTCGATGCCGTGTGGGAGCGGGTGATCGAACAGCCACGCTCCCGTTTCGAAGCGGAACATCGGCGCAAGGACGGCAGCGGTATGCATGTGTTGGTTGAAGCCAGCCGCATGCAACTCAATGGCCGCAGTGTGATGATAAGTACACTGGTGGATATCAGCCAGCAGAAACAGCTGGAGTTGCTGCTTCGACAACAACAGGACCGCTACCGTCTGCTGGTGGAATCGAGCAATGCTATTTTGTTTACGGCGGACCCGGTGACCTTCCGTTTCAGTTTTGTTAGCCCGGAGGCGGAGAAACTACTCGGCTATCCTATCGTTGCCTGGTTGGAGAGCGCCGATTTCTGGATCGATCATCTGCATCCGGACGATCGTCAGTGGGTGCCGGAGTACTCCCATTCGATGGTGAGGCAGCAGAAGGATCACAAAGCCGACTATCGCATGATCGCCGCCGACGGGCGCGTGGTCTGGCTACATGACGCCACCAGTGTGATATTTAAGGAGAAGAGGGTGATCAGTCTCGTCGGGGTGATGGTTGATATCACAGCCATCAAGGAGGCGGAGGCTGAACGCCAGCGACTGTCTGAGATGATACGGCAGTCTACCGATGCCATCCTGCTCACCAACACGGATTTTTACATTACTTACCTCAACGAGGCGTTCACACAGCTCTATGGCTATAGCTTGGAAGACCTGCGCGGCCAACGCCCGGAAGTACTCTGTGCGGAAGCGAATGCTGAAGCGATTTACCAAGGGATTTACAGCGACCTGCTAGCTGGTCGACAGGTCCATCGGCAACTGCTCAAGCAGCGTAGGGATGGTAGCAGGTTTTACTGTCAGTATAGCATTACGCCCTTGTTGAACGATCGGCGCGAGGTTATCGCCTATATGAGTTCGCAGCGGGACATCTCTCTACAGATGCAGGCTGCGCAGGCCTTGCGGGAGAGTGAGGAGAAGTATAGACAGATCGTCGATACGGCGCACGAAGGAATCTGGGTGGTTGATGCGCAAGCGAGGACTGCTTTTGTGAATCCGCGTTTGGTGGAGATGCTGGGTTATGAGCCTGAGGAGATGCTGAGGCGTCCCCTGTTTGATTTCGTTGACGATACAAATCAGGAATTGGCTCAAAGCTTGTGGGAACGTCTGTTGAGAGAGACCAAAGTGGTATACGATTTCCCCTATCTTCGCAAGGATGGCACGGCCCTCTGGTGTCATGCATCGACCAGTGTGCTGGTAAACGATGAGGGAACTCTCAACGGTGCCATGGGATTGCTGACCGATATATCCGAGCAGCGCCAACTGACGGAGGCGCTGATCTACTCGCAAAAGATGGAGGCGGTGGGGCAATTGACCGGCGGCATCGCTCACGACTTCAATAACATTCTAGGCAGTATTCTTGGCTTTGCCGAACTGGCGCAAATGCGTTTTGGGCGCGTGGATGCCAAATTACATGAGTATCTGAGTCAGATCGAGGCCTCCGGAGGGAGGGCGAGGGACCTGATTCGCCAGTTGCTGATCTTCAGTCGCGGGGAAAACACCCAGTCCGCCGCATCGATTCAGCTTGCACCGCTGATCAAAGAGATCGCGAAGATGCTCAAACCCATGCTGCCGGCGGCGATCGAGATACGCTGCGAATTGCCAGCGGCTTCACCCAGTGTGAAGGTGGATCCGCTGCATGTTCAACAACTGTTGATGAATCTCTGCATCAATGCGCGGGATGCGATTGGCCAGCGTGGCCTGATCACCATTGAGATTATGCGCCGCACGTTGACAAGGGAGCGCTGTGCCATCTGTGGGGAGGTCGCATTGGGGGACTGGGTCGCCATCCGTGTCTCCGATACCGGTCGAGGTGTTGATGAATCCCTGCGTGATGACATCTTTCAGCCCTTCGTTACCAGCAAGGAAGTGGGTGAGGGCTCAGGCATGGGGCTTGCTGTGGTGCGTGGTATTGTCAACTCCTATCGCGGGCACCTGTTACTGGAGTCGACGTTGGGTAAAGGGTCGGTCTTCGAGATCCTCCTGCCGGAAGCCTTGGTGGAAGCTAAAGCCGATGAGCCTGAGTCAGCGGTCGAGATGCCCGGCCGCGAATTGGCAAACCTCAGTATTCTGGCGGTTGACGATGATGACCAGTTCAGCGTCTATCTCGAGGAACTGCTGCGTGATGCCGGCGCGGAGGTGGTCTGCTGTCATAGCGGCATGCAGGCACTGGGGCGGTATCAGCGTGATCGACTGAGCTTCGATATCATCATCACCGATCAATTCATGCCCGGCATGAGCGGAACGGATATGGTGCAACAATTGCGCGATCTGGGCTGCTCCACACCGGTGCTCCTCTGCAGTGGCTATGGGTATGAAGAAGACCAAAAGATGATGCGTCAACTGCGGATCGTCGAGCTGTTACAGAAACCGGTGAGCCGTGGCGCGCTGTTGGCGGCGATTTGGCGCGCGGTGGAAAATTGAAGGGAAGGCGCAAGCCGTTACAGATTAACTCATGTGGTTTTTTCGGTAACGCGATAGCCAAGCGCTACATTTGCACTGTCGCAACTACTCCCGCGATGGACTTTTTTGAAATATCACGATCTAAGGTTACTGTGGCTGCTACAAACGATAAGAAAGCAAAAAACAAAAAATATAAAAATTTAAATTATGAGTTCACATGAATACCTCTATGGATTTACTATGCATAACACACGCGGCACGGGTAAAAAGCGCAACGAAAGTTTTGTCACTGTGACTGCGCTTGATTATTGTGGCGGGCTTCACTGAAGCTGTGATTTTTCGGGAGGGTAGCAATTGAAAGGGCCATACCAAAAACCGCCATTGGTTAGTAAGTTCAATAGATCTTCATTGGCCGGATAACCTTCTTCATCCATATCATAGTCCGTTCCTTCGAGATCCAATTCGAAAGCCCCGTACGTGTTTACTGGTTTGTAGCGATCTTGAAGCAATTCAGCCTCAGCAGACTTTATAGCTTCAATTATATTGCCTGAGCTTAGATATACATTAACAAACGCACCCGCGCAATCAGAAGGCAATTGCGTGCCGTCCATTGGCTCAACCTCAACTTCAATTCTGTATAGTCGCTTTATCATGCTTTGTTAACTGTTGTTGCTGACATACGTGGAAATTTCCGCCAAATTTACACGTTCAATATGTAAGGCATTGGGCTGAACGGCTGGAAAACACACCCTTGAAGCCTATCGTAAATATCAGGGTCATGGAGGAATGGTGCATAATTCAGGCACTCGAATAAGATTTTGAGCGAATGTTTGTATTTCGTCACTTCGAAGCGGAATTCCGGTGCGGCACACCGCGCCCTACAGGTAATCGAGGCGCAGGGTGCGGCTTGCCGCGTCGTGATCTGAGGTTCACTCGGATCGCTGTTTCGACATACGAATCGCGCCATTACGCATAAGTAAGTGCCCATCTTCCCCGGGCTCTGCTTTATTCAGCGTAGCTGCGTCCGGTTGTGCCGACTGGTTATGTTCTATTCGCCGTAAATCATGCTATCCGGCCAAACCAATGATACATTCGTATTGAACTTGAATTGAGTGGCAATCCAGCTGCCGTTTTTGTCCTGGTATGCTTGAAATTTGCCGAATGTGACACCTCGATTGTAATTCATTACAAACAAGATCATTTTCGTGCGCTTCGACATCTTGTTGGATTTGATGATTGCATAATCTTCGAGGGTTCCGTAGTAGTCCTCAATTTGGCGTAGGATGTTTGCTTGTGACAATGCTTCTTTTCCGCCGTCGAGACTGCTGCCTTTGATCCAGGCTTCTATAGCTGCTTTCGCACCGCTTTTTTTGTATGTCGCCAATCCTTCTTCAACTAATGCTTCAGCCGTGTCAGCTGCTTGCGCTACTGACAAAGGTATTACGCTGGCAAGCAATAAAATCAATATCCTCATGTGCTACTTCCTCTTGTGCATAAACATTACAATATGGCGCTTCCTCAGTGGCGCTAATAAAGTCTATCTGGATCTGACAAAGAACGACACATGGAAGTGATGGGTCGCCAAGATCGTCCCGGGCTCGGATTTTCATCACTTTATAGATGCTATATGGAGACTCAAGAGCAACTAATCTAACTTATGGCGCTTGAGAAAATGACTACGTGAGCTATTGGCCCTATGCGGACTAACGCGCTCTGCGCATCTCGCATCGAGAGTCAGTTCACGTCGAATCTATTACGCCTAATCCAATTGCAATTCGATCCGCCCGTTGATCTCCACCCGCAGGGTCTGGGATCCGGCTTCAATCTTCGGCGCCGCGACACTGCGCTCCATGGACATCATGCTGGCGCGCATGTGCATCGGCTGTATTGGTTGGCTGCTGTTGTGAATGGTCATCTCCACCAGCCGATATGATTGTCGCCCCAACTGCTGGGTGACCAGCTGGGCGCGGTGCTGAAAGGCGTCCAACGCCTGTTTGATCAGCGTTTCCTCAACCGCTTGCCGACGTGCGTCGGAAACCTCATAGCCGATCGATTCCAGGGCCAGGCTACCCTGCAGCTGGCTCAGCAGCTGACTCAGGCGTTCGCTGTTGCGGCTCTCCAGGCGCAGGGACTGCTTTACTCGCCACCCTGTTACTCGCTGCTGTTGATAGACCGGTGAGGTCTGGTAGCCGAGGGTCTGCAGTTTAATCTCCGGCTGTTGTTTGGCCTGAGCTACCGCTTCGTTTATTAGTCGGTTGACGCTGTCGCTCAATAGCGCGGGATCGCTACCCTCTTTCTGTGCGGAGAGCACCGCTATCAAGGTATCGTTGTCAGTCTCCCGGGAGGCCTCGGCGCTGAGGTTGATCTGGTCGTAGCGCGGTGGTTGTTCCGCCGCCAACAGTTGATTCGCCAGCAGCAGGCAGGTGAAGAGTGTGGTGAGTCTGAATAGAATCGAGCGCATGGGCTGTCATACTCCTTTGATCGGGCGCGCGGGACGATGAGTCCATGGATAAGTAGGCGAAGTATAGCCCAGGAGGTACCGGGATAGTGTGTCGGCGGGCTCGGTTGGGTGACGGGATGAGTTGAATGGCCCTCCCGCCCGCGTAAAACAGGGCGATGGCAAATATTAAGAAAAACGTTTAATGCGATGTTAATTATAGTAAAAAGCAATAAGTGGCCACTGGCCAGACAGACGGCTCCCTGCGGCTGTCTGCGGAAGACGGACATGCTCAGCAGCCGGCGCGGCGCCCTGTCTGTGAGTGTCCGGGAAGCCGGGGAGTATCATCGACTCGTCGGGATCGATATGACTGATGTATCATCTTCTATCAATACTTATTGCCAATGACGATTCCTTCCCCCTATGAATCTGCGTGACCTGAAATATCTCATCGCGGTGGCCGAGACCGAGCACTTCGGACATGCCGCCGCCCGTTGCTATGTCAGCCAGCCGACACTCAGTGGGCAGATCAAGAAATTGGAGCAGGAGCTGGGTGTGACCCTGTTCGAACGCACCAATCGCTCAGTGTCGATCACGCCGATCGGTTCCGAGATCGTACGTCATGCCAAGCTGATTCTGGAGCAGGCGGACGTGATCAAACAGCTGGCCCAGTCTCAGCGCGATCCCCTGGCGGGCGCCCTGCGGGTGGGGGCTATACCCACTGTGAGTCCCTATCTGATCCCTTTGATCCTGCTGCCATTGAAGCAACAATACCCGCAGATGCGCCTGGTGTTGTCGGAGGAGATCACCGACATGCTGACCCAGCGCCTGCTGGAACACCAGATCGACGTGGCGATCCTGGCCACCGATGTGAAGGAACCGGAGCTGGAGGTGATGCCCCTGTTCGAGGAGCCTTTCTGGCTGGCTCACCCGCGGGATCACGAGATCTACAATAAGGAGGAGATCACCCGCCGGGATCTGAGCCACCTCGATCTGCTGCTGCTGGCCGACGGTCACTGCCTGACCGGGCAGGTCATGGATGTCTGCCGGCTCAAGGAGAGCGCCATGGACAACGAGATGGCCGATCTGCGGGCGGCCAGTCTGGAGACGCTGCTGCAGCTGGTGGGCGCCGGTTTTGGCTGCACCCTGGTGCCGGCCTTGGCGGTACGCGGGGCCTGGACCACAGACTCGGGAATCATTGCCAGAAAACTGCATTTGAAAGATGCCTATCGGCAAGTGCGGTTCGTTTATCGTAAGACCTTCCCACGCAAGCACGCACTGGAGGCGCTGGCGGGGGTGATCCGCAGCCAGCTGCCGAATACGGTGCGTCCCCTCTGAGGCTGGGCCAGGACGCAATATTAAGGTGCCGGGTTAATCAATTGGCGAATAATCAACGCGGCATACAACCGGATGTCATAGAGTTCGGTTGGCGAAACGAGAACATCAGTAAGGAGAAGTAACATGGCAGCCGTCGATTCCCACGAGACGATTCAGCGTTTTACAGACCTCCTCGAGATCCATCCCGATAGCGATCCGGTGCTGCAGTCAGGCGTCCATCCCATGCCCAATTTGCTGTCGCTCACGGCGGAAGCGGTGCTGAAATCCTTCCGTGAGAGCCAGATTCGTGACTTCACCCAGGTCATTGGCGCGCTGCAGGGGGAGGATAATCCGCTACATCGGCTGTTCGGAGAGATGCGGGCACTCGCCGAGCGGGATCCGGCCAATCGCTTCAACGAGCTGGAGCTGTTCAAGCCCGGCGCCCTGCAAGCGATGTTCATGCAACTGCACGAGCATGTGATGCAGCACCCGGTCTGGCGCCACCCCTGTTTCGTGCGTATCTTCGAGGGCGACTTCGACCAGCGACAGCTGGAGAGCTTCGCCCTCAACTACTTCAATCAGGTGAAGAATACCCGCCAGTGCGTGGCTTTGGCCCAGGGCCGTTTTTCCGGCTTTATCGCATTGCCTTACGGCTGCCTTAATGAGCGGGTCTCAGAGCTGGCCCAGATCATCCTCGCCCAGTTGCTGGCCGATGAGTATGGAGTTGGTACTCACAGCATTGATGACTATCCGGATCTGGCACACCTGCTTACCTCTACCACCCACATAGTCATGTATCGCCAAATCTTCGAAGGCCTCGGTATTCCCTTCGAGAAGCAGGATGTCCCCATGTTGCATGGTGTGGCCGACAATGTGCTTATTCAGCGACTGCTGGCGGGACATCCCGATTTCGATCTGGTGGAGTCCCTCGCCTCGGTAGGGCTCGGTATGGAGTGGGGCGTGCCTGAGTTCTTCAGCCTGCTGCTCGGCGGCATGATACGCTGGGCCTGGCGCAACGATGTGAAGCTAACCCGGCGTCACCTGCACGTCTTCATCGCCCATGTGCAGTACGATGTGCTACACGCCATCTCGGTGATGCTTGCCACCAGCCTCTTCGGCCACGAGACAGACGCCCTGCACCGCATCAAGCAGGCCACCAACATGCTGATGTCGGGTCGCTATAACATGATGAGCGGGATCTATCGCCATCTCTTCGGCGAGCCCTGCGACGGGATTGCCGGGATCGATCTGGATCCCCGCTACCACATCACTGATCGCCGCATAGAGAAAGCCCTGTTGGCGGCGCGGCAGACGGTGACAGACTCGACTGTTGTGGATGCCGCCGCCTTCAAGGCTAATCAGAGTACGCCCTTTGTCTTTGCCGATTGAAACGGCGTGTGTCTTTCCTTCCCACGACTAATTTGGATCTAATGGGTTAGTGTTAGCAGACCCTAAGATAAGGAGTTCAGCATAAATATGGATATCACTGAGAACTGGCCGGCGCTCAAGCGCCTGTTTCGGGCATCGATCAACTCCTCCTTCCACTATGCCATTGCGAGTGTTAATGAGAGTGGCGAGCCCCATGTGACTCCGATCGGGTCACTCATACTCGACCGGCCCGGGCACGGCTACTATTTCGAAGAGTTCACCCAGCAGATGGCGAAGAATTTCAGCCATAACCCCCAAGTCTGCGTGCTGGCGGTAAACAGCGGTCGATGGTATTGGCTCAAATCCCTGTTTGCAGGCCGCTTCAAATCGCCGCCGGCGGTGCGACTTCTGGGTACCGTCGGCGAATCCCGTGCGGCAACCGAGGAGGAGATTGCCCGCTGGCAGAGGCATGTCCGGCCGGTGCGTTTTACCCGGGGTCACAAGCTGTTGTGGCGCAATATGAAGAGGGTGAGAGAGATCCACTTCCACCGTATCGAAGCGGTAAAGATTGGCCGCATGACACAGGGTGCATGGTAAGCGAGTCTGTCTTGTGTTGTGTTAAAAGCCAGAAACCGGCGTCACTCGGTGCGGCAAGCCGCGCCGGAGCCTGACATTCAGTGGTGACATGTTTCGGCATCCAACAGCGAAATATTATCGCGATTGCAACAGCCCCTTGCTGATCGTGGGTTGCAAGGGGATCTTTTCCCGCTAGCGGATCGTTCTTGTATAGATATGTCTGCCATGGGATATCGGATGCAAGGCCCCGGCCGGGTAGTCGGCATTCTCGCTATAGATGATGCCTGGCAGAGGATTAACGGTTGAGTCGTGGGGGTTAGGGATCTCACAAGGAACACTAGCGTATTGAAGTTACTTGATTACCCGCCATAATCAGCCATGTGGCGTTAGAGGCGGGAATTGCGTATTGGCCTGAATGGTTTTGGGTGTTGAGTTGCGCTTTGCGCAGGATATTGTATTCCCCCCCCTCTCCCTGTCCTCTCCCGCAAGGGGAGAGGGGGAATATAAGATCCTTGAGCGCAGTGAACACCTCAACTGAAACTGTTTCGTAAAGAAACCGGGTCATGGGGCAATATTTTCTAATATTACAGACAATTATTCTCTGGTCCGGTTTTCCTCTAGGCCCACTGATCGTTACAGCGATAGTCGACGCCTGGTGAAAACCTGTAACTAACGTCCCGGTTCTCGGGTTGACCGCCGCCGACTTGCATCGAATCGTCGTAAAGCAAGATGGACACCGAAACTTGAGTTGGTTGTTTATATGCTTAACGAAGGTGATGCGGCAACATATCTTTGAGTGCTTTTCGGCGAAGTTTCTTCTCCTTCTCTCTATCTTTATCTTGTGCTAGCGCGAACGGCCTCTGTTTATAACCTGAACGATCCACAGGTAAACTCGCGCCAAATGGTGTGACGTCGGGGTCACAACTAACGCCTTTTTCTGGTATATCACCTCTCAACAGATAATCGGCCACAATACTATTGGCGCACTCTGAGATAAACAAGCTGGTGTGCCCCCATCCATTCACTGTCAACAAACGCGAGTTGGTTAAAAGCCTTTCCACTTTTTTTGCGCCATGATATGGAGTTGATGGGTCAAAAAGCGTATTGACTACCAACACCGGACTACCTGTCTCCACCTTGAATCCGCCAGCGTACCGGCTCTCTTTCGTGCCCGGCCATGAGTGACAAATACTCGAACTCCAAGTCCAGATGCTACCGAAATATGTATATACCGCATCCGATAACTCGGCCGCCCAAGTCCAGTTTTCGTACAAATATGGGTTGTCACTATCGGAACAGGAAACGCCGGCCCACCCTACAAATGGTTGTTGCACAGGTACGACCGGTTGCTCATTCTCAAATCCCAGGGAACGGCGCAAATCATAATATCTTTTTGCAATTTCGTTCGGCGCTAAATCCTCGTCAATAGCCGCGGCCGCTGATGCAAAATAGGGCCATGATGCAGGCATGTATAATGCGTCCAGTGTAAAGAAAACAAAGGTTGCATAGTCTATGATGAGTTCTGAACCATCATCGGTGATAATGACGATGGGTTCTTCTCGAATACGCTCTGCAACATTGGTGAAGCGACTTTCCGCATAATGCGCCAACGCACACACTTCTATGCCGCCTTCATCGCAGGTGCGAAAGAATTCGTGAAGTGAATCTTGCGCACCTTCGGCACTGCGCAACCGCGTCGAAAAAGGAAAAAAATACGACTGCCATCCTCGTCCTGTTGACCATGCAATCGGGTCGAGTACGCCATCCAAGACCATTGCGCCAACGTTTTCAGGAAAAAGGTTGGCGTATGTCACGCCCAAGTACGAGCCGTAAGAGTAACCGGCGAAGTGTAATTTTTCATCACCGACGGCCTGGCGCAATATATCCAGATCGCGTGCCACATCAGCCGTGGACATATGGTTGATTAATTGACCGGCTCTTAAATCACATAAGTTTGAAAGGTATTGATCAAGTATTTTATTTTGATTCACTTCTTCCGGAGTGACAGGAAAGATGGGGCTTTCGAGAAAAGGAGTGATTTCGCTGTTATCTTCAAAACATGTAAGCTCATCACTGCGGCCAATTCCGCGCGGATCGAAGCCGATAAGATCATAATTTTTGCGCACTTCATCTGTAAAAAGATATTGTCCTAAATTCAGTAGCATATCGACGCCGCTCACGCCGGGGCCGCCGGGATTGAGAAATAATGAACCTTTTTTATTCATGCCATTTGAAGCCGGCAATCTTGCAAGTGCGATGCTGACAACACCTCCCCCGCGTCCATATGCTGAATTATAATCAATATGTTGCTGATGATTGAGAGGTACATTTACAGTCGCGCACTGGAATTGCGAATCTGTCATCCCTTCGCACGGCTGCCAATCAATTTCAGCTTTCGCTTCGGATATGAAACAGACGACAAGGAGGACGGCGGTTGACGCTCTCGCAACACAGGGCACACAAATATCTTTTATAAACATTGCTGGTAAACTCCGTATTATTGAATGCATTCCATTATCGAATTATCAAACAACAAGCATGCTACAAGTCATCAAAGTATCATGAAGAATAAACGCAATACCACTTGCGTATCAATACAAAACCGGAACAGGAGCCCGCCGGCAACCACGGGCCATCCGGATATCATCGGTTAAACACCCTGTGTCCCTCAGAACAAACAGTGCTTTTTCAGGCACTTTGCATTCTGCAGGCAACAAGAAATCAGGCGGCATGGTCAATCCGGTTGCTGTGATGTGTGGCGATGGCAGGTGTGGAATCCTGGTTCTAGGAAGCAATACAAAAAAGTCCAACATGCGAGACCCGTGTATCAGCCGGCAGTTTCGGCTGTGGTAGCAATGCTGCCTTGTCCTGTAAATGGTCCCGTATCTTGTTCACTGGACTGATGCGTTGCACCGCATCAAGCAGACCACCAACCTGCTGATGACGGGTCGCTACAATATTGAACCGACTCTATAGCCATCTATCCCGCGAACCCCTCGCGGCAGCCGACGAGGAGATTGCCCAACGGCAGAGCCGTGTCGGGCCGGTTTTTTTACCCGGGGCCACAAGCTGTCGTGGCGCAATATGTAAAGGGTGAGAGAGATTCACTTCCGTCGTATCGAAGGAGTGAAGATTGATCGCCTGACATAGGGAGCATGGTAAGCGGTAGTTTGCCATGTATTGTGTTAAAAAGCCTGAAACCGGCGTCGATATCGGTGTGAACAACAAGGTCATCGTCGAGTAAGTCTTAAGCCTTGATAGGAATCTCTGTTGGTTTTTGCGAGGCGGCCTGTTCGGTGGCATTAACTTTGATCGAAGCCACCTCTGATATACCGGCGCAGGGCGGAATCCAGGCCGCTGTTGCCCGAAACTACAGGTTTTCGGGGCTTGATGCGATGTCGATAGTCTGTCAACCATTCAGCTCAGTGCACGGATGAGAGAGCCATGCCAGAGAGAAGCGCTTTGAAGTCTGCGTCTGTAATATGTCCTGCTATTTCATAGACAGTCTCTTGATCTTCGATCAGGATATAGACAAGCTGTCCTGCAGGCTCTGTTGACGCCAGACGGTAAGCCGTAAAAACGCCATTGGTCGTCTTGGTATATTCCAAATCATCAAATTACATGACATAACGCATGGTTTTCAACGCTTCAGGGACTGGTTCGTCCGAAGTAGCCGCCAGCGTATCAAAAAAACTCTCTGCGTCATGGATATCATAGCCTTCGAAATATCCCTTCTTTTGAAACAACTCAT
>JBNKOL010000008.1:0-7400 GCA_050294655.1 Sedimenticolaceae bacterium | reverse complement strand
TAACGCCCGCCAAACGGGGCAAGGGCAACCCAGCTCAATCGCGAGATGAGAAAACACCCGAACAGCGTCACCAGGCCATGACCTGGGCGCAACGCCTCAAACGGGTATGCAACATGCCCCTGGGCACCCTCTCTTGATGCTCCGCATCAATTCACCTTGTCGATGTGTCGATCCGCCCGCAGTGCGAGGGTGAGGCCAAGGTGATCGCCGGTATTGAAGATCAGGCTCCCCCTCCTACGGTGTAATTGATCCCGATCGATTGAGTCTGACTCCATTGATCGCGTGATGTCGGCGAACTAACCCCAAACCAATTAAACCGAGACTAAGGAGCACAATCGTCCCGGGCTCCGGTACACGCGTTAAAAAAGAACCTTGCCAGTCCAACCGCGCGTCAGCATGAGTTGACAGCAAACGATCTGGGAGGCCTGAATGATGTAATCCAAGAGTTCCTTCCCCCCAGTCAAAAAAACTAATCTCGGCGTAACGTACCACCTGCAAGCCCTCTGGAAGCGCGGCATCGAATACGTCGCCATATGTACCCCTCACTTTTGGGCAAGCCGGGCCACAGAAAAGGGTCATGAGCTCAACGGCTGCGTCGAAATTCGCGGTTCTGTTGTGAGAGTCGAACGGCTCAGTACCCCCCCGCATGTATGAACAGACCTTCGATCTGATCTTTGGTGGCAAATGCCCATCCTGAACCATAAGCATTCTTGAATTCATTGGTTCCGATTTCCGATGGAGTATCAAACCAGGAATACCCAAAAGTCGCTTCAAAATTCAACCATTCCAAATTGCTTTCCGTGTCCTTAAAGTACTTCCCCTCGTCTATTAAAATAGCGAGTGACATTTGCGAGAACAGCATCAAACTCACGGAAGCAATGATGGATAACGTTCTGAGCATATTTTCGCGCATGGATCCCTCCTTTTTCGGATAACGCGGCCGTGGATTTCACGCGGCGGTAGGTAACCGCTGCTTTTCCTACACTGCTATCAGACGATTCTTATTCTTTGCCCCTTAGGAAGAGTCTTGTCAAGCCGTGGGCATCGCGCCAGGACGGTGCACGGAATGGAAGTCCATGCCCAGCGCCGGCCCTCCAGGGTCAGCTGTCACCCACACGAGTTCGGAATCATATCTGTGTAGTAGTGTGATGCGTATTGGATAGATATACAAATACCTTGAGCGGGAATGGCGGGTTGGTTAAAAAAACGGGGGAAAAAGTGCGGGACTTTTGCGGGGATTGGTTGTGCATCGTTATGCATTGTGAGGTAAAAATTGGCAACGGGGCCCAAGTAAATTATCTATTAAAAAGTTTGTTACGGGCAGGTTTGCTAACTACGAACCAGGTGGTCGGAGGTTCGAATCCTTCCGGGCGCGCCATTCAGATCAAAGGCTTACCTCTATCGGGTGAGCCTTTTCTCTTTCTGACGTTCGGTTATGCGACATTAACCGCGCTTATCGTCTGCTGTGAAAACGCCTGTCATGCATCACGTGCCTGAACGGCTGTGAAGGCTATGCTTTTGTCAGCACAGGCGAGCTGATCGGGAATCTGCTTGCGATTTCGCGGATCTTCCAGGAATACTCAATTTCAATTCAGCTGAACTGCACTATGCTTGAGGTTCCAATTGCGGACAGGGGATCACAGTCATGCCCAGCTCAACGCTTCTCTCCGCCCTGGTAAGCATCCTGTTTTCCATGCTAGGCCTGTTGGCCACACCTACCCAAGTTCAGGCGGAGCCTCCTTCCTTCGCGCGTGGCGAGGGGCCCGGCCGGCACGGTGTCGACCGATCGCGTGACGATCGTTCTCGAGATGATCGCAAACGCTTCGACAGCCGCGACAGGAGATATCGCCATGACGATTACAGGAGAAGTTATAGCTATCCTTACCGATCCAGGCGTTCTGCGCCGCCATATCGCGATTACGGGAAACACGGGTACAGATATCCCCGCTATTATGTTTACCCCCGGCATTACCACTACCATTCCGGCAACGATTTCCTTGGTTGGCTGGCATTCACCGCCATCACTCTGGCGATTATCGACAACCTCAGCGAGCAGCAACAGCGTGAACACGAGTTGGCCCTGCGCGATGCCTTAAGAGCGCCGGTGGGCGAGACCATTCATTGGAATGACTATGACGCATATGGATCTGTGACCGTGATCCGTGATGGCACCAGCAGCACTGGACGATACTGCCGTGAATATACACAGGAGATCAAAATAGGAAACGAAGCCCAGCGGGCCTACGGTACCGCCTGTCGAAACGCGGACGGTTCATGGGAGATCATTAACTGACATCATTTGACTGGGTATCCATTGTCGAGACACTGTTCGCCTATCCATTGCCCGCAAGAGGCGAAATATTCGGCGATATACAGCCGCTTGCGCATTGCGAATCCTCGCATTAGCGGGTTAATAGCGAAGTAGCACTCCTCTCAGGCCACGGTTCTCTATGCTTCACGTCATTTCATCTATTCACCGATAGGCCCTAACCAGAACTCTTGAAGCGTATCGCTAACCTGACCATTCTCATCCCGGTAATCGACAACCAAGCCGACAGGAACGCCTCTACCTTGCTCATCTGAATCGACGGATCGACTTGAAGAATAATAGTATTGACCTTCTATAGGTGAATAATCCGGGACACCCAACAGTCGCTCAACCTCTGAACGCCGCATACCTTTGTAAAAACTATTGGCAATAGTTTCAAGGCTCGCATAATCCCCATTCTGCTTATAATCCTCACTGGCATGTTCTCTTGAGGTTAAACCTGTAGCGCATCCCGATAGAATCACAAGTGCAACCAATATTTGTAAAATTCGATAAATCATGGCTCTGTTTCCTATCATTTTTGACATATTCCGTTCTAAGGCGCTCTAAAAGAGAAGCCGGACTTTTTAAGGTAATCGATAAAATAGGGAAGATCACGCGCAGTCTCCCGCTGAACGTGCATAAGAACACTAAGTACAGCCTTGCCTCGTGTTTTGTTAAGTTGCTTTTTTATTATTTCAATTTTTTCCGCCCCGATACCTCGTGGCTTTTTCCAATCTTCTGTATCAATATCCCAATTATGAATGCGCAACGATAGATTTGTTGCAACGCTTGCGAGCTCAGGGTCATAGCGCTTCGGCCACCCTCCTGCACCATAAGGAGGGCGCACCTTCGTTGCATCCTCTCCGGACGTCTCTTTTATCACATCCTGGGTTCTCTGAAGTTCTGATTCGACTTTTTCCTCACTGGCCTTCGCCAGATTGGCATGACTCCACGAGTGATTCTGAATCTTATGTCCTTTCGTCGTAATTAATCGTGCTGCCGAAGGGTATTTTCGCACTTCGCTGCCAAGCACATAAAATTCCGCTTTTATATGATTTTTTTGTAACACACCTAATATTGCGTCGAGTGCGGATACAGGAGCGGGACCGTCATCAAATGAAAAAACAATCTTTCTATTCTCTTCCATAACTCACTCCCTGTGGCGAAAAAAAATGGTGTGGAACAAACGGGGGAAACCGGCTCCGAGAGGAATGGCACTTACTTAAGGCAGCGGGCTAAGTATTGAGCGCGATTATTGCCAGTGATTCGGTGCGGCAAGCCGCACCGAAATCCAGGCACCATTTTGATTCGAATGCTACTCTCTTGAGGAGCCTCTGATCAATTCGTGAATCGATGTGTGGCGCTTGAAATATCCAGATCCCGTATCGGAGCCGCAATTCACGCCAGGCTCTTGATAAACGAGTAAAAAAT
Organism: Sedimenticolaceae bacterium; assembly: GCA_050294655.1. Lineage (GTDB taxonomy): Bacteria > Pseudomonadota > Gammaproteobacteria > Chromatiales > Chromatiaceae > Thiodiazotropha. The sequence goes on along the minus strand of JBNKOL010000008.1, from coordinate 3,658 downwards.
TGACCACTATTCCTTTGTATTATTAAGTAATATACGCCCGGCGTCAGAAGATGCGCCTTTATTCTATCGATAAAAAATCAAGATACTTCTGTAAGTTGAGTTCTTTCGGGTTTCGCGTGCGAGCGAAGTACGTTTAGTACCCTAACAAAATTAACCCGGTAATCAATAGATTGTCGGGTTAATAGTGATGTGGTCGTGATAACCGCAGGGTATCGCACGCTCGTTGATCGGACTCCGGCTTGGTTCAATTCTCGAAGTACCAAGTGAAGCAGATCGGGGCGAATGGCTGCTTGTGGCGTCTGTGATCCTCGTTGTCGTTATGCTGGTGAGACTGAGTTGGGTATTTCTGCACACCCTTGCGAGTGGTACACGTGCTGAGCCCGGAGTACGCAAACGCAGTTTCATGACCGGACTCGTGGTCGGTTGGTCCGGTATGCGTGGAATTGTGACGCTCGCTGCGGCACTGGCATTGCCCGAGGACTTTCCATATCGCGATTTCATCCTCATCACTGCCTTTCCGTGGTATTGGGTACGCTGCTGATCCAGGGACTGACTCTCCGTCCGCTCCTTTTTATGGCTGCGCTTACCGAATGACGGCCAGGTCGAGAGTGAAGTCGCACTGGCACGTGCCTCAGTGCTCAAGGCGGCAATGACAGAACCGGATCGTTCCAATGTTCCAGCGGCTGAACGGCTCAAGTTGGAATACAGGGCGAAGCTTGCTTTCGCGTCCGCCGGGGACGATCCACATGAATCAACCGATAACATGCTGCGTCGGCAGGTGGCGCCATTCGCACGACGTGCGATTGCTGAACTTCGAAGCAGCGGGATTATCGGTGATGAAGCCTATCGTCAGGGAGAGCAGGAACTCGACTGGTTGGTGCGGGTGAAGGGCAAGCAGGAGAAGATGAAGATCTACGACCTGCTATGACGGGCGGACGACGTCAGCTACATGCCGCCGCTCGACATGGAGACCCAGACCGCGTACGTCTCGATGGTGCTGCGCTACGCCGGCGAGACCGTGGTGGTACCGGAGTACGGACGCTTCCGCATCGGCTGCGAGACGCACAACGAACTGGTGGTCGGCGCCGAGATGGCCTCGCGCACCCACGCCATCCTGGAGTACAGCCACGGCAAGTTCATCCTCGCCGACATGAGCGCCAACGGCGCCTATGTGGAGAGCGCCCACCTGCACCCGATCTTCCTGCGCCGCGAGGCGCTGCCCCTGATCGGCAGCGGGCGCATCGGCCTCGGCGAGCCGATCAATGACGGCAACCGGCATATCATCAGTTACGATTTCGTCTGAACGGCGGTTTACGGAGTGGTTGCCGAACAGCCTCCCGACCGCCGCCCGGGGTTGTTCTTGCCCCCTCTCCCCGAGGAGAGGGGTATCCAAACAGGCAAAGCACTGACCGGCAATCGGTGTAGCGTGAAAAACCCCTATCCGCAGGATGCGGCTTACCGCACCCTTCACACCTCACTCCTGCATCTGTTTCACCTGCTCCAAGGCATCACGCAGGGCGTCGATGCGCTTGCGGTGCAGATGCTCGGCCTGAAACTTGCCGATTACCTTCTGCCGTTCGAGCACCTTCAGTACCGGCAGACGGCAACCCACCAGCAACACCCGACGACCGCGGCTCTGGGCATCGTGGATGATGTCGTCCAGCGCCCGGGTGGCGGTGAAATCGATCTGCGGCATGTCGCTGAGGTCCACCACCAGCACGTCGTAATGGTCGAACTGAGCCATCTGCCGCGCCATGCCCTTAGCCGCGCCGAAGCTCATGGGACCGCCGATGTGGAACAGCAGGATACGCCCGCCGGCCTGTTTGAAGATTGCCTTCTCCTCATCGCTGAAGGGGCTCGCCTCGTCCAGCTCGCGCACCGTGTTGATACTCTCCAGCTGCAGCTCGGCCATACGCTTCATGAAGACCATACCGGCCATCGCCATGCCCACCGCCACCGCGATCATGAGATCGACGAAGACCGTGGTGCCCAGCACCGTCGCCATGATCACATTGCCGGTCAGCGGTGCCGCGCGGATGTGCCGGAGGTAGTCCCAGTCGATGATATCGGTGCCGACTTTGATCAGGATGCCGGCCAGCACGGCATGGGGGATGTTGCTGGCCAGGCCGCCGGCACCGAGCACGATGGCCAGCAGTACCAGGGCGTGCAAGGCGCCGGAGATCGGCGTCTTGCCGCCGGCCTTGACGTTGACCACCGTGCGCATGGTGGCGCCGGCGCCGGGCAGGCCGCCGAAAAGGCCGGCGAGGGTGTTGCCGATACCCTGGCCGATCAATTCCCGATCCGATTTATGGTAGGTACGGGTAATGTTGTCGGCCACCAGGGAGGTGAGCAGGGAATCGATGGAGCCCAGGGCTGCCAGGGTCAGGGCCGACTTCAGCATATCGGGCAGCAGCGCCAGGGTGAAGACCGGCAGGTGGGGGTCGGGCAGGCCCTGGGGGATGTCGCCGAGGATCTTCACCTCGCCCCCCTGCATGAAGAGCAGACAGGTCAGGGTGCCGAGAATCAGCGCCACCAGTGGCGAGGGAATCAGCCGGCCCAGGGACTTGGGCATGAAGTAGACGATCACCAACGCCATGCCACCGAGGATCAGGGCCTCCGGCGACAGGCCCTGCAGGGCCGCCGGCAGCGCGCGGGCCGAGGCCATGGGACCGGGCTGGGCATCGAAGCTGAGCAGCGGCGGCAGCTGCAGCAGGATGATGATGACACCGATACCGCTCATGAAGCCGGAGACCACCGGATGGGGCACCAGCTCGATGAACTTGCCGATCTTGAGCAGGCCGCCGAGGATTTGGAACAGCCCGCCCAGCATGACCACGGTGAAGGCAATGGCCGCGCCGTGCGCCGGATCGTGCGGAAACATGCCGGTGTAGTGGGTAAAGATGGCGGCCATCACCACGGTCATCGGACCGGTGGGACCGGAGACCTGGGAGGGCGTGCCGCCGAACAGGGAGGCGAAAAAGCCGACGCAGATGGCGCCGTAGATACCGGCGATGGGACCGGCGCCGGAGGCCACCCCCATGGCCAGCGCCAGCGGCAGTGCGACCACCGCCGCGGTCAGTCCGCCATAGATGTCGCCGCGAAGATTCTTGAAATGGAGTCCGTTGATGAGTTGCATTGGCGTGTCCGAAAAAGCGTTGAAACAGCATCCATCACCACGACACGACGCCACACCGCCTGTGCCGCAGCACAGGAGCGCAGAATGCAGGATAGGTAAATCGTCTCTCCGAATTCGTTCGGATGGCGCCCGTGGATGGGCGCTTTAACGGAACAACTTCCTCGCGGAACCGCCGGCCCGGTGAAGGGGCGGTATTCTAACAGATTCCGCCAATGCGACATAGCGGGGGGCAAGCCGCATCCTACGGATGCGGTAGGGTGCGGCTCGCCGCACAGTTAACATGGATCAGCCAAAGGGTTGCAAACGCAACGCGCGCTGAATACCGTCCCGCACCTCGGCCTCGTTGGCATAGTCCTGCCAGCGCAAGACTGTGCGCACCACCTCGCCGACGATAGCCTCGGCGCGCGCCCTTTTCATGGAGGCGGCCCGGGTGCAGGCCTTGAAGTCTTCCAGGATGAAGCCGTCACGCTTGCCATTCGAGAATGAACAAATAGGCCTGGCCCTAGTGTGGTGAGTCATAAG
>JBNKOL010000007.1:0-36319 GCA_050294655.1 Sedimenticolaceae bacterium | reverse complement strand
CCTTGGGGTGCAGGCAATGGCCCAGCCCTTGTCAAGAGCCGCAACGCCGAGCTGGGTTATTCTTGTAGCCCCTATCTTTTTGATATTCAACGGCAGGCCGTCGTGTGTTTGCTCACGGACTGCATTATCAAAACTTGCTGTAGGTGTGCTACAGCGGCGTTTTGATGCCTTGCCGTGAGCAAACACACGACGGCTGAGTGTATCAATATCAATGGCTTGGTTAGTAAGCATCGATCAAGGCGAGCCTTTGCATTTACTCCACTCACCCTGCCCTTCTGTCAGTGGGAAGATTATCAACCTCATCATGCTTGGCGTATCCGCCTCTATAGGCCTGCGTCAGTGTCTCCAGCAGGTTATTTGTGGTGATCGGCTTGACGAGTAAATCCGAAAAACCGGCATTGAGAATAGCCTGTCGCTGTTCGGGGAAGGCGTGTGCGGTAACGGCGATCAGCACGGGTATTGATGAAATCTCCTCGCGTACTCGCGTCGCCACATCAATGCCGCTGATACCAGGCATCTGAATGTCGAGCAGTATCACTTCAAAGTCGTCCTTGCGAAGGCACTCCAACGCTTCATGTCCATCGGCCGCCTCAACATAAGGAATGCCCACCTTGGTGAGAAAGGTGGTGAGTACCAAGCGGTTGAGCTCGTTGTCATCCACCACCAATACATTGAAATTTTGCCACTTTACAGGGGGCAATCCAGGCGCTTGTGCATGCTGCGAAATTTTGTGTGGCAGTTCACTATGATCGAAGGGTAATTCAATACTGAAACAGGATCCTTTGCCCGGCGTGCTGTTCACGGAAAGGTTTCCGTCCATCTTCTGCACCAGGGATTCGACGATGGACAAACCAAGACCTGTGCCCTCGTTTCGACGCGTCTCGAAGCTTTCCACGCGGGTGAAGTTTTCAAAGATAGTACCCAGTGCATCCATGGCGATACCGACACCCGTATCCTCAACGTCAAAGCGTAATACGACCTTTCCATTACGTGGTTTCAGCCGACTGATATTGAGATCGACACCCCCGACTTCCGTATATTTCAACGCATTGGAGAGCAAATTACTGATAATTTGTCGCAGACGGTAGGCGTCACCGCTCAATGCATCTTCCACATCATCATCCACATGCAACTGTAACGTCAGATTTTTTCGCGCTGCCATGGGCTGTACTATGGCCAGTAGATCCTCAATTTCGTCACGTAGGGAGAACGGCTCTTCGTGGAAACTCACATGCCCCGTCTCGATGGCGGTGATGTCGAGGATATCGTTGACGATACGCAGCAGAGCTTGCGCAGCCTTGCTGATCTTGCCCACATAGCGCTGGTGTATTGTTTCCAGTTTCTCACCCCGCAAGAAATCGGCTAATCCGATGATGCCGTTGAGCGGTGTGCGCAATTCGTGGCTGACAGTGGCCAGGAACTGGCTCTTGGCTTCGTTCGCCTGCTCTGACCACTCCTTGGCCTCGACCAGGTCGCTTTCGATCTTTTTCCGCTGCTCTATCTCCTGAGTCAATACGCGATTGGTCTCCTCTATCTTGGAGTGGGAAACGCGAAGTTCTGCGACCAGCTTTTCGTTGTCCAGCCAGAGCAGGATGTTGCGGTTGATACTGGCGCTGTAGCTTTTGGCAACGGATAGCATGAACATCAGGTAGATCACTACCAGGGCAAGCATGCCGTCAGCGATAGCGTTACGTTGCAGCGCCAGCGTGATGATGATGGGGCTCAGCAGGGAAAACAGCGCAATCAGGTAGATCTTAAATACCAACCCGCGGCTGGCGATTCCCCCCGCTGCCATGCCCCCCAACATGAACAGCGTCAGCATGTGGTAGACATCGCTGTCTATCATAAAGCTCATTGGGCCGATCAGACCCCACGGGGCGTCCTGAAACAGCACCAGATAGGCGTAGATACGGAGCCAATTCGCGGCATTGGTTTCCGTGCCACGGCGCTTGAACAGTCTCGCCGCAAGCAGGAACAGTGTGGCGCCGACGAAACAGACGGCGACCCAGGTAAGCAGGAAAGGTGCGGGAATCTTTCCCCAATAAAAATAGAGTGATACAGCAATCAGGGCGTAAAAAGTAACGCTGGCTCTTGGCGCAAGTTTGTAATACTCCTTGGCCAGTTCCAGGTTGAGTTTATTGTTCATCGTTAGGAGAGATGCTCCCAATCTGGCGACGCAGGTTTAGCCAGATATTTGTGTTTTATCAGCCCTCCTAGCGGTTAAGGTTATCCAACTCCGTGATAGGTGAAATCGCGCGGAGGCATGCCTCCGGAATCCGGCGCTGAGGAAACAAGCCAAATCGCACCAAATACCCTATAAGATATACTGATATTCACATTATTTAAAACAAATTTAGGCATTTAAGGCAGAGGTTTCACACATCCCGCCTGGCGCAGGGGGATGCCGAGCAGATCACGGCCGACAATCGGGGGAGATGCTGCGCCGTGACAGCGCAAGGAACAGCAGGATTCAATCTGATTCGAGGTCTTACATAAGGCGGTCCGACGCCTGCCGACACGACAAAAAAGGCGGCCCGAAGGCCGCCTTTTGCTGCGAAGCAACTTGATCAGGTCAAATGCTTACATACGCAGGCGACGAGCACCGATGCCGACCAGACCCAGGCTCAACAGGAGCAGGGTGCCGGGTTCGGGAGTCTGGGAGATGATCTCTTCCACCTTGATGTCGACGAAGGCAGCTGTGAAGGAGGCAGCGGTCAGGCCGCCGGCTCTCAGCTGATTCAGATCCCAGGAGGCGCCGCCGGTTGCGATCGCCAGGTTGGAGTAGTCGGCAATGGTGGAGCCATAGCCACCGCTAAAGCCAGAGGTGGCCGCAGTGGTGAAACCACCCGATCCGTCAGGCAGATAGTCGTCGGTACCATTGGTGCCGACCGCGCCGCTATTCAAAGTGGCATTCACAACAGCGTTGAGAACCACACCGGCTTCGGCCAGAGCGGTTTCCATACCTGCATATGACAGGCTCAAGCCGGGGGTCGCATCGCGGTCCTCGTCAGTTATGAGGATGAAATTGACAGCCGATGAAGTAAAGGTATAGTTGTTGAGGGCGAAATCGATGGCTTGCCATCCATCTTCAAAGCCACCCGTTGTGACAAGACCGGAAGTAGCGGTCGCAAGATCCGCGGCACTGCCGAGACTCGCTCCACCAACAAGATGTTCATGGGCTTGCTGGTATGTCCCACCCGTATAGTAGTCCCCAAAGCCGACCAGCCCGTAATTGTTGCCGGTCTCGCCAGCGGCGACCAGGTTCGCCTCCAGGCTGGTGACCATGCTACCGAGCCAGGCGTGCTCGCCTGACATGGAGCCGGACTCGTCCACGATAAAGACGATGTCGGCCGCTTGTGCGGCGCCGGCCAATCCGATGGCGAGTACTGCTCCCGAGAAGTATTGAGTGAAACGTTTCATTATCATCTCCACAGGGTATTGATGTTCATTATTTTCAAACTCGAAACAGTAAAAAGGCACTGCTCAGTTAACCTCAAAGCATAAGCTGGGCCAGTGGTGTAAAAAATTAAAAATACAGTCTGTTATGCGGCGCTTGCAGGCATCAGTGGAAACGGATGTAAACTATTTCGACGAGAGGGAGTTGGCGCTTTTTTTATATCCTGTCAGATTCAAAATGGATTTGATGGATATTAAATATAACGATCAAAATCGAGCGATTTCCCCTGTCAACAGTAATGTAAATCGTGCCGACACACTCGAGTGTGATCGCATATTTGCTTTGGGGTTAATCGGTAAAGTTCTCTCGAATACGTTGAAGGCTTTGGATTTGATAACGGCATAGCGTTGCGGGTACTCCTTCACCCTCAGGGGCAGCGGAGCCTATTGGAATCGTGTTAACAGCCTGCTGGGTTGAAGGGATTGAAATAGTATAGAAGCCCTAGCGTCCGCTAACGATGATCGGACAAACAGCCCTCCATGGTAGGTTGGATACGCTGTAGATACTGCTTCTGCTCGATCCGCTTTAGCCGCTTCGCCCGCTCGGCGCCGGGTTTGAGCTGTTCGCAGTAGCGCAGCGCAACTTCAAGATCCCGGCTGATGTGCTCGTGGTACTTGGCCAGCTGCTCCGTTGAATCCCTGCAACCCTTGTTGGCGAGTTCCTCCCAGAGCGCAACCGCCAGAGGCCACTCTTCCGCGCACCGGGCCAGCTTGCCCAATAATCGCTTGCCTCTGTCGTTGAGGGTTTGTCCGCTGGATTTCAGCAGTGTGTAGGCTTGACTCCGATCAAATCCCGACAGCCAGTGGGCCAGCGCGACGATGTCCACAGCATAGGTTTGCGGCTGCTCGAGCGCCTGCACCAAAGCGGCATGTGCCAGCGCCAGGGAGACGATGTCCTGCCGGTTGTGTTCGACCACCCGGATCAGCTGCTCAACCCTGCCCTGTCTGATGTAATGGGTCCAGGCCGCAGGGGCCTCGGAACCAGGCAGGTCGTGTTGCCGCCGGAAGCCTAGCAGACGCTCCTCCAGGGTCAACAGCCGACAGTCCGGCCAGCGCTTGGCGAAGAGGCGGCGCACTGGATGGAGCAGATCGAGATGGGGCAGCGGGGTGAAGGGATGGGGCTGCCCCTGCATGCGGTAACGGGTAATCAACAAGGGTAAGTCGAAGCTCTTGCCGTTGTAGCTGACCAGGCGGTCATCGGCCGTCAGTGCCCCGGCAAAGGCCTTGAGCATGGCGGACTCGCCGGCGAAACGGGTGAGCAGGTACTGTGTCACGACCAGTGCATCCCCTTCCACCTCCGCCAGGCCGAGTAGAAAGGCGAGCGTGCCGCTGCCCCCGGAAAGGCCGGTGGTTTCGGTATCGACATAGACCTGTCGCAGATGAGCCTCCCTGCCCTCCCCCGGCAGTTGCAGCACGTTGCGCAGCAGGCTCAATGAGTGGCGGCCGAGCCGGCTGTCGAGGGGCAGTCGCCGCTGGATCTGGATCACCCCCTCGGCGATACGGTAGCCCTTGAGTCGTTGCGCCAACGCCTCTTCCGAGGTTTTTGTCTCGCGCAGCGCGGGAGTTGCGGTGATGCGATCCGTTCTGATCCCGGCCAGCCGACGTTGCAGGTCCGAACCCCCGGACGATGCGTATGAGGCGTGGCGAGCGCTCCCTGTCTGCGTCTGCAGCCGGGATAGTTTCGATTTAAGGTTCATCATCGGACAGTAACGACAGCACCTTCAGTGCCGCCTCCTTGGGTGAGTAGCCCCGTGTCTCGTCGCTGGCCAGGATCGGTCCGATACAGCTGGGACAGCCGTGGGCGCAACCGCAGGCGCTCACCAGCAGACCGGCGTCGCTGACAACGGCGGCCCGGCTCTCGTGGAGAGGGCCGGAGATGCCGATGCCGCCGGGGTAGTTGTCATAGAGGAACAGGGTCGGCGTGAAGTGATCCAGTTGTGCCGGGTCGATCGCCTCATCCTCGCTGCTGCGTAGCTGGCCCCGGCCGTTTGCCCCCACGGTGGCGAACCAACGGGCATTGCCATCCCCCACCGCGCGGCCGATGTCCCGGGGCTCTGAGAGCATGCGCATGGCGGCAATGATATGCAGTGCATAACCGGCGCCGAGGAAACCGTCCAGCGCCACCTGGCGGGAGTCGAAAGCGGATTCCAGAACCTGGGGATTGACCTGCCACCAGACGGCGGTGGTGTGCATCTCCTGGTCCGGCAGGTCGATCTTGCCGTAGCCCACGTTTTCGTGGCTGTAGTAGCGGATCTTCTTGTAGCCGACGAAGCGTTTGACCAGGTGGACCTCCCCCTGGGCCACGGCGTGCTGTGCCTGTTTTGCCTCCTCGAAACGCGCCAGGATCTTCAGCCGGGTATAGTCGATGGCGTCGGTGTAGTAGTCGGCCCGGGTGCGGGTGACGAAGGCCTTGCGTCCCTCCCAGTCGAGCCGCTCCACCTGGTAGGGGATGGATTGGATCATGTAGATCGCACCTTCGTAGAGGGTCATGGGGGCCGAGCTGTAGTCGACCTCGGCGATCACCGTCTGTTTCCCTTGCGTGCTGTCGATGACTACGAAGTTGCCCTCCGCCACCGAGCGCAGGCTGACGCTGTTGGCGGGATAGCTATCGGCCATCCAGTGCCACTGATCTCCCTCCCGGTGAAGGACGCCGTGCTCCGTCAGGTAGGCGAGCATTTCACCCAACGCCTCTTTACCGAACTTGTCACCCTCCCGGAACGGTAACTCGAAAGCGGCGCAGCGGATGTGGTCGAGCAGGATCAACAACTGGTCGGGATCGATGCGGGCCTGCTCCGGCGAGGCGCCGAGAAAGAAGTCGGGATTGCGGATGATGTACTGATCCAGCGGCAGACTGCTGGCCACCAGCACTCCCACCGCGGTGCGCTGGCGTCGCCCGGCCCGACCCAGACGCTGCCAGGTGCCGGCAATGGTGCCGGGATAGCCGTTGAGCACGCAGAGATCGAGGGCGCCGATGTCCACGCCCAGCTCCAGGGCCGAGGTGGAGACCACGCAGTCGAGCTTACCCTCCCGCAGCTGCCGCTCCATGGCCCGGCGCTCGGTGGGCAGATAGCCGCCGCGATAGGCCGCCACCCGGGCCGGATGGCGCGGGTCCCGGTCGAAGGCATCCTTCAGATACTTGGTCAGCACTTCCACCATCAGGCGGGACTGGGCGAAGACGATGCTTTTCAATCCCTGCCTGAGCGCCAGCTTGGCGATGCGAATGGTCTGGGAGCGGGCCGAAGCGCGGATGCCCAGATCGGGATTGACCACCGGCGGATTCCACAGCAGCAGGTGTTTGGCCCCCTGGGGGGCGCCGCTCTTGGTGATGGCGTTGACCTCGCCGCCGATCAGCTCGCCCGCCAGCTCCGCCGGATTGGCGATGGTGGCGGAACAGAGAATGAACAGGGGATCGGAACCGTAGAAGCGGCAGATGCGCCTGAGGCGTCGCATCACATTGGCCACATGGGAGCCGAAGACACCCCGGTAGCTGTGCATCTCATCGATCACCACATAACGCAGGCTCTCGAAGAACTGGGCCCACTTGGTGTGGTGCGGCAATATGCCCTGGTGCAGCATGTCCGGGTTGGAGACCACGATATCCCCCCGGGTGCGCACCGCCTTGCGGGCATCCCCCGGGGTGTCGCCATCGAAGGTGAAGGCCCGCACACCCAGCTCGCCGGCCTCGTTGAGTGCGGCGAGCTCCGCCACCTGGTCCTGGGCCAGGGCCTTGGTGGGGAAGAGATAGAGGGCCTTGGCCCGCTCCTGTAGAGCGGCCTGCAGCACCGGCAGGTTGTAGCAGAGGGTCTTGCCCGAGGCGGTTGGGGTGACGATCACCGTATGCCGGTCTGACCGAACCGAGGCCCAGGCGGCGGCCTGGTGGGAGTAGAGCCGTTTCACCCCCCGGCTGCGCAGGGCGCCGGCCAGGCGGGGATCCAGTTCATCGGGCAGAGGCCCGTATTCACCGGCGCGGGCCGGTATCGCCAACTCGCCGGTGAGGCGCGGGGCATACTCGGCGCGCAGCCGGGCCGCCAGCCGGTCGGCCGGATCCTGCCGGGTGGCGGTTGCCAATTCAAGGTTTTCAGCTGGGCTGCTCATAAGCTGTTCTCTTTGCGTTCTCTTTGTGTAGAATAGAGAACAAGTGGAGAACAAATCAAGGTTTATCATGAAACTGACCCGACGCCAGCAACAGATCCACCAGATCCTGCGCGATAATCAGCAGCGATTCGAGCACCCCCCCACCTACGACGAACTCTGCCAACTGTTGGGGCTCAGCTCCCGCGGATCCCTGCACAAACATATCCAGGCACTGATCCAGGCCGGACTGGTAGAGCCCACGCAAGGGCTGCAACGGGGCATACGCCTGGTCGAATCCAGACGCCCCGAAGGTATTCCCTACCTGGGTCGCATCGCCGCCGGCAAACCCATCGAGGCCATCGCCCAGGCGGAGCGAATGCAGGTGCCCGAGGAACTGCTCGGCCGCGGCCCCTGCTACGTGCTGCAGGTGGCGGGCGACTCCATGATCGAGGAGGGGATCTTCGACGGCGACTATGTGGTCATCGAGCAGCAGGACCGGGCCGACAACGGCGATATCGTGGTCGCCCTGGTCAATAATGACGAGGTGACACTGAAGAAGATCGAGCAGCAGCCCGGCAAGGTGATCCTCTTTCCCGCCAACTCAGCCATGGCGGCCATGGTCTATAGCCCGCATGAAGTGCAGATTCAGGGGATACTCAGGGGGCTTATCAGAAGTTACAGGTGAGAACAGCCGCTCATCCTTTCGATGCCGAGTTTGAAATTGGCCATTAGTATATTGGATTGATACTATTCATTCGCGTACTCAAAAAAATAACGGCTCAGCTCAGTATCGTAATACTCGCGCACCATTATGGCTCAATCTCAGCAACTCATAGATGCCCTCAAGCGGAGCCTCAAGGCACACGGATTGACCTATGCGGATGTGGCCAGACATCTGCAGTTGTCCGAGGCGAATATCAAACGCATGTTCGCCAAGAAGACCTTTACCCTGGAGCGCCTTGATCAAGTCTGTCAGATCATGGAGATGGAGATCTCCGACCTGGTGCAGGAGATGAACGAACGAGCCGGCGCGACAGCGATTACCGGATTGACCCAGGAACAGGAAGCGGAGATCGCCGGGAATCTGGAGCTTTTACTCGTCACCGTCTGCGTCCTCAACCGTTGGACGATGCTGGATATGGTCGAAAGGTTTCATCTCTCGGAGGCGCAATGCATTCAGCACCTGGCCAAACTGGATCGGCTGAGACTGATCGAGCTGCTGCCGAAAAACCGGGTCAAGGTACTGGTCGCCCGCAACTTCAAGTGGCAGGAAAATGGACCGATTCAGCGCTTCTTTCTGGAAAAAATCGAGGCGGAGTTCTTCTCTTCCCGCTTCGATCATCCATCCGAACACCTGATCGTGATCAACGGTATGCTGTCCAATAGCTCCAATCTGGTGTTTCAGCGCAAGATGGACCATTTGGCCAGGGAATTCGATGAACTGAATGATGACGATGCCAAGTTATCCCTCGATGAACGGATTGGCACTACGGCTGTGATCGCCATGCGGCCCTGGTCCTATGGGCTGTTTGATTCCCTGCGCAAGCCTGATGTGATGCAAGCGATTAACGAACAGAAAAAGAAAAAAAGTGGACATAAAGCGCCATCATGAACCATAAGTGCGTGCACTATTTCGCCTTCATCCAAACCCTTTGACAGTTTCATCACCCTACCGGTTCTGGGATTAATCCGGGGCTCAAATCAACCTCCCGCTTCCTGGCTACATTTCTCTCAAATCAAGAAAAAGTATTAATATTTTCTACTTTTGGTCAAATATTTTGTCTCTTTTTCGTTTCTCATGGAATGAGGTATCGTTTTACTCGATCCTTTATGTGTACCTAAACACAAAGGGAGTAACAAAATGAGCTTTATGAAACGTCTATCCGTCACCGTACGATCTCAATTGGATGAGGCAGTCAGCCGTATCGAGAATCACGATGCGGTGATTGATGCGGCCCTACAGGAGAGCCGGGACGCCATTGCCCGTCTGAAAGTCGAGCAGTCACGGATGCGCAAGAAGATCGACTCGATCGACACTCAGCTGGAAAAGCAGCAAGTCGAGGAGCAGAACTGGATACGCCGCGCTAAAACCCTGGGGAGTAAAGATGAAGCACAGGCCCTCGCTTGTCTCGAACGCCGGGATCGGTGTGTCGCGCAGATTGAGCAGCTGAAGGGACAGCGCGAACAGACACTGGAGATGGAGTTCCGCCTGGGCAACAACCTCTCTGAGCTGGAACAGAAGCTGCTCAGTGATGAGCAGCGGTTACAGGAGTTTCGTGGGCGGGATCTTTCCGTAAAAGCGGTATCGGCCATGCAGGCGGCGATGGGCTCCGAATCGGCCAGCGTCGAGCAGGCCTTCGGCCGCTGGGAGCTGGATATCACCCGCAAGGAGTTGCGTAAGGAGGCGGTCGATTCGCGGTCGGCGGCGATCGACACTCTCGATGAACGTTTTCAACGGGAGGAGCGGATGGAAGCACGCAGAGCTGAGCTCAAAGCCCTGATGGAGGATGCGTCATGACCCACCCTGATCGGATAATGGAATCCAACGCACTGGAGGAGTCTGTCGCGGCAGACGAAACCGGCTGGCGATCCCGCATCGTACAATACCTCGATGTCTCAACCGTACTGCGCCTGTGTGGTGGCGGTTTCACCGTCGCAGCGATCCTGCTGTTTCTGTTTCAGCGGTGGGATAATGCATCCGACCTGCATCGCTACGGAATGATTCTTGGCGAGACGCTGACACTGACCCTGTTGGGCCTTACGACCAGCCGATGGCTTAAGGAACAGAAAAGCGCTCGGGTCTTTCTCAGCTTGAGTCTGGTCTCAACCAGTGCGGTCTTCACCATTCTCGGCGCAATGCTCTATTCCCAGGTTCAGTGGATGCCGACGGTGACAAATTTGCCCGATTTTGCTTTCTGGGCGGCAGATTCAATGGATACGGTGTTGCTGTTGCTGGTGGGCAGCTTCGTCATACTGGGGGGGCAATCCCTGCTGAGTTTCAGCGTCCTGGCTCGCCCTGTTGCGCGAAGCCTGACGCTGTTACTGATGCTGAATATCGGCCTGCTGCTGCTACCTGTGCGTGATCTTGGGATAACCACCCTGCTGGTTATACCGGCCCTGCTGTTCGTTTCCCGCTACCTCGCTTTGTTGCGCAAATCCACTCCCGCCATGAGAACGGGCGAGGGAACGATGGCCGGTATCCTTGTCTTGTTGCCGCTCGTGATCATGGTCGGTCGCGGAGCCTATCTCTACGCCGAGGGTCCGGTGGCCATCGGCAGTCTGGCACTGCTTGCCTATCTGGTCTTACGCCAGCTGGCGCTCTCGATCAGCAATGCCGTGCGCTCTCGCAAGTTTCTGGAACTGTCCTCCCTGGCGCCGGCAGCGCTGGCTGCCCTGGAGTTGACGGAAGTGGTGAACGGCATCTCTCACGGGATGGACCATTGGCTGATTGTTGTCTTTGCCGTTGCCATGAGCGGGTTTCTGCTCGATCTTGCCAGACGCGCCATAGCCGGCAACAAATACTACCTGCGCGGCATGATATCGATGGGATTGATCGTTGCCATTGTGGAACAGGCATTTTGGCCTGGTGTTTCGACGGCCATGCTGGGGGTTGTACTGTCGGGTCTGCTCTTTGTCCTCAGCTATAGCGTCAAGGAGGTTAGCCTGTTCGGGCTTTCACTACTTACCTTGATCGGCAGTTTGGTTCTGCTGGTCGTTGAACTGATTGCCACGCTCAATACGAGCACTTGGGTGAGCATGGCCATTCTGGGCATGTCCACAATCATCTTGGCCGCAGCGGTGGAAAGATACGGCAAGCAAATGGTTGAAGTGGCTCGGAAACTGACCTAGGAAACCTCTGACAAATTCCGGATCGAGTGTGTGGCGGCTGAAAAGCTCAGGCTCTGCCTAAAAATTGTTCTAAATAGCCAAAGCTTCGCAATGGCCAGCTTTATGTGTACTTTTCGCCCTGAACCGGAACATTTCATCTCACTACACACTCAATCCAGAATGAATCGGAGGTTACTTAAATGAAACGTAGGGTGGGGCCCTGCCCCACCAATCGATTGACACGCAGGACAAAATCAATCGAAAGTTGGGTGATATGGGTGTGCATCAGATTGAACCACTTGTGAGGAATACCTACACATACTCGATCTATACTGAAGACGGCACTCAATCTTATTTATCATTTTCCGAGTATCTATCCATAGGCGTATCACTCCATTGGAGGTCAAGCGCTACGATCAGCTCTTCCCCTATCTCAAATCGGGTTCGCTTTTGAGCGATGACGCGTCAGAACCCTATGCACTCTATATCCGGGAGTCCTGTTCCGATCGTTTCATGCCCGAACACTGCCTCACCTGCATCGATGAGACGCACATGGGGATATCCTCCGAGAAAGAGCCTTTCTCCGTTTCAGTTCAGCCAAAGGATCGCTAGCCCACAACTCAAAACTTATTCAGGCCAATACGCAATTCTCGCCGCTAACGCCGCATGGCTGTTTGTGGTGGGTAATCAAGAAGACTTAATGATGACGAAGACAACTAAGGCGACAAAAAATCCTATCTTTACAGTCTCTGTTTGACAGTAGTACTTTCGCAGTAAATGCGCCTGGGCAGAGTCACTTACAATCGGCGAGTGCGCCACCGCAGCTAGAACCCTGTCCGGCGCTGCAACCGTAGCAGTGGTCGGCCACCCTGATCGGTGCGCCATGCAGTTTCTCTGCGTCGAGCGCCGAGATGTGCAGACGGGGTTTGCTGCCGTTGGCGACAGGCAAGCCGAGCTGTTGATTGAAATCGCAATCGTAGCGATAGCCCTGCCAATCGATGCTGATCAGGTCACGGCACATCACCTGCTCCAGGTTTTCATCCCGGTGAGCCTGGCGCAGGGTCTGCTGGTATTCATCGAACAACCCCTTGGAGACAAGCATACTGCCAAACCGTTTGATCGGCATGTTGGCGAGGGTGAGCAATCGATTGAAGTGGATGTCATAGTGCTCGGCCAGATACCGTTTATACTGTTTTTCGAGGCTGCATTGGTCTGCTGGCAGGTCCGCACCCTGGGGGTTATAGACAAGATCGAGCTTAAGCCCCATGGCCGGATGACCATAGCCCAGCATATTGAGCTGGCGCAGGCCACGAATGCTGGCGTCAAAAACCCCGGAACCGCGCTGGCGGTCCACATTCTCCTCCAGATAACAGGGCAAGGAGGCGACCACCTCGACCTGCAGACCGGCGAGGAACTCCGCCAGGCCCTCCCCTTCCGGTTGTTCCAGAATGGTCAGATTGCAGCGGTCGATAACACGCCGATCGAGTCCGCGCGCCGCACTGACCAGGCGTCGGAAACCGGGATTCATCTCCGGCGCGCCACCGGTCAGATCCAGGGTTGTCACGCCGGGACTGCGTTCCAGAAAGGCGATGACCTCATCCACTCCCTCCGGCGACATCTGTTCGGTTCGATTCGGTCCGGCGTTGACATGACAATGCTGACAACTCTGGTTACAGCGATAGCCCAGATTGACCTGAAGAATCTCCAGGCCCTTGCGCCGCAGGGATGGAAAGTTGGTCTGTACGAGGCGTTCAAGTGTGGCGTGCATCTGGCTTCTCCCGGAAACAGTGGTTCCCAGGCTTGGACGCAGGAGAGTGCAAAAACCTTACAGCGCCACCTTACAAGACATTTGGTTGCCGGGTTAATAATCGAAGCATAGGGTGCGGCTTGCCGCTCCGAATATCTCCGCCTAATCCTCATCCCCCGACCGAATACGACAGCTAGTACGCAGAAATGACATCTGCTTGCGGAAGTTGCTGCAGCCATCACACATCATGACGTGGAAGCGAAGCGCTATACGTTCGTGCCAACGCAGAGGACGGTCGAGCTCCTGTGACATCAGTTGGGTCGCTTGTTTGCAATTCATCATTTTGATATTACCCCGGCCATCATTTTTGCGTGAACCACCGCTCTTCCAGACACAAGCGTAAACCCATGCGAGCGCGATGCAGGATGACCCAACAATTGGACGTGGAAATCGACAATTCCTTACAAATCTCGTCTGTATCGAGACCCAACAGTTCCCGCATGGAGAAAACCTGCGCCGTGCGCGCGGGTAGATGGTCGAGGCAGAGTTCGAAGACAAGCCAGAACTGCTTTTGCTCGAAAGAGTCCTCGGGTTCGGTCCAGCGGTGGGGCTTGTGCTCGGTGGCCCAGAAGCCGCGCTCACTGAAAAGTTCGTCGAAATCCCGCTCCTCGTCATTACCTGAGGTCAGTTGGGAAGCAGAGATCTCCCGGCGTCCCTTGCGCATGGCATCGATCACCTTACGCTTGAGAATCGAGAAGACCCAGGTCTTGAGGCTGGAACGGCCCTGAAACTGCTCGACAGCCTGCATGGCCGCCATCAGTGTCTCCTGCACCACATCCTCGGCCTGGGATGGGTCACGCAGCTGTAATGCAGCAAAGCGCACCAGATCGTCGCGCTTCTCGCCGAAGAAGGCCTGTAGTTGATCATTCGCTGTCATCAGTGATGATTCCTCTTCTCGATACGCCCTATTATTGGATCTTGTCGGGAAAGGAATCAATGGCCAGCGATAAAATCACCCATATGACCGCCTGTGCTCTCTATACCGGTCATCTACCCGGTGCAGCGAAGACTAGTGTAGTGTCCTATACTAGGGTAGATCATTCAAGCGCCAGTCGTAGTCGAGAAAGTCGATGCGGTA
Organism: Sedimenticolaceae bacterium; assembly: GCA_050294655.1. GTDB lineage: Bacteria > Pseudomonadota > Gammaproteobacteria > Chromatiales > Chromatiaceae > Thiodiazotropha. The sequence goes on along the minus strand of JBNKOL010000007.1, from coordinate 22,076 downwards.
GTCCCCAATATGCAGGCGGCGGCGACTATCCGGTTCATCATCGAGCTGTTCGGCGTAATTCGCGAAGAGGTGTTTGAGTCCGCCTGGCGTACTCCTCTCACGGGTAAAATCCTCTTCGTACCAATCGAAGATCTTCGATAGCCAAAGCGTGCCATCGGCCGCATCGAAAGGGCGAAGTGAATACGCGGCTCATCAAACACACCGGGGCACGGATCATATCCTGCTCCAGGTTATCGAGATGGCGTCGCTCTCCCAGCAGGGTGAAAAACTGCCGTTTCCAGGGTGAACGGAAGAGGCTGCCGAGATCCTTGATCGATTCGACATCGGGGTACCTGGTCAGGATCAGCTCAACGGTGAAGGCATTGTAGGCATTGATCAGGAAGGCGAGTTGCCGCTCCCGGTTCCAACCTTGATACGCATCCCGTGTGACTGCGGAGAGCTGTGCGAGATAGTCATTCAGCGTGGCACGATCGGCCAGCATGCCGGTATAGCTGACACGGGATGCGTTGCCCTCGCCGACAACAGCCACGTGGCGCTTGAGCAGCGCATCCCAGGTGCTGTGGGTGTGGTCGAAGGCCTCTGCCATGCCGGCTGCAAGCAGCAGCCAGATGGCGGCGATCTGTTTCATCATGGCGTTTCATCCGTGCCGGCGAGGAGTGCTTTTCCCGGCAATGACTTACCCCCGCTGCCGCGTCGCCAGGCATGAAAGCGCTCGACCCACTGCAGCAGGCGTACGGGTGCATGGGCGCGTTTCCAGTTGCCCGCCACATACTTGTTCGCCTCCGCCAACGTCGGGTAGACATGGATGGTACCCAGGATCTTGTTGAGCCCGATGTTGTGGCGCATGGCCAGCACGTACTCCGCCAGCAGGTCGCCGGCATGTTCGCCGACGATGGTGACGCCCAGGATCTTATCCTTGCCCGGCACCGTCAGTACCTTGATCATGCCGTTCGCCGTTTCGTCGGCGATGGCCCGGTCCAGGTCGTCGATGCCGTAGCGGGTGATCTCGTGGGCTATGCCGCGCTCCTTGGCTTCGATTTCGTTGAGTCCAACCCGCGCCACCTCCGGATCGATGAAGGTGGACCAGGGAATCACCGAGTAGTCGGCGCGGAATTTCCTGATCGGATCGAACAGGGCGTTGACCGCTGCGTACCAGGCCTGATGGGCGGCGGTGTGAGTGAACTGGTAGGGCCCGGCCACATCACCCGCGGCATAGATATTGGGATAGCGGGTCTGCAGGAACTCGTTGGTCTCGATAGTCCGGGCAGCGGGTATGCCCAGGGTTTCCAGTCCAAACCCCTTGAGATTGGCGCTGCGCCCCACTGCCACCAGCACCTGATCGAAGGGAATGCGGACTTCCCTGCCCCCGTTTGCAATATCTTCCGCGATGAGGATCTTTTCACCCTTCTCCAGCAGAAAGCGCACCGCCTTATGACCGAGACGCAGATCGATGCCCTCGTCACGGAAGCGCCGGGCGACCATCTCCGAGACCTCCGGGTCCTCGCGCACCAGCAGTCGCGGGCTGCTCTCCACCTGTGTCACCTGTGAACCCAGCCTGGCAAACGCCTGGGTCAGTTCAGAGCCGATCGGACCGCCACCCAGCACCAGCAGACGTTTGGGCTGTTCACGCAGCGACCAGACGCTATCCGAGGTGAGATAGCCGACCGCTTCGAGTCCGGGGATCTCCGGCAGCCGAGGCTTCGCACCGGTGGCGATGACGATGTTGCGGGTGGTCAGGGTCTGCCGACCCTGGCCGGTCTCTATCGCTACCGACCAGGGCGTGGTGATCTGTGCCGTTCCCTGTATCACTTCAACGCCCAGCTTACGATAGCGTTCCGCCGAATCGTGGGGTTCGACCTGCTTGATGACTCGCTGCACACGCTCCATCACCTCGGCGAACTCGAACTCCGGTTCGATCGCCTTGAGCCCGAACTCCCCGGCGCGTCGCAAATGGGACACCAGCTTGGCGGAGCGGATCAGGGCCTTGGAGGGGACACAGCCGGTGTTCAGGCAGTCTCCGCCCATGCGATGCTTCTCGACCAGGGTCACCTTCGCCTTCAGGGCGGCGGCGATATATGCGGTGACCAGTCCCGCTGAACCGGCGCCGATAACCACCAGATTGCGGTCGAACCCGGCAGGTTTGTTCCAGCCGCTATAGATCTTACGCGCCTTCAGCATCGCCGTGAGCTGTTTCGCAATCAGAGGGAAGAGACCGAGCAAGACAAAGGAGGCCAGCACTCCGGGCGAGAGTATCCCCTGCAACGAGTCTATCTGCGCCAGTTGGGTCCCTGCGTTGACATAGACCGCCGTGCCCGCCAGCATGCCGAGCTGACTCACCCAGAAGAAGGTCCAGGTGCGGATCGGTGTCAGTCCCATGGCCAGATTGATGACGAAAAAGGGAAACACCGGCACCAGCCGCAGCGTGAAAAGATAGAAAGCACCCTCTTTCGCCACCCGCTCGTTCATGGCCTTGATCTTCTCGCCAAAGCGCTCCTGTACCCAGTCGCGCATGAGAAAACGGGCCATCAAGAAGGCCAGTGTGGCGCCGATGGTCGAGGCGATGGAGACCAGCAGGGTGCCCCAGAAAAGACCAAAGACGGCCCCGGCGACCAAGGTGAGGATTGCCGCGCCCGGTAGCGATAGCGCAGTGGCCGCAATATAGAGCAAAGTGAAGAGAATCGCTGCCATCAACGGTTCGGCGTTGCGCCATGCCATGATCGCTTCCTGTTCGGCTCTGAAATAATCGAGACTGATAAAACGCCCCAGGTCGTAGGTGAAATAGAGCCCGATGAAAATCAGGATCCCCAGGGCAAGAAATAGGCGTGGTAGCAGCTTCACAGTCGAATCTCCCAATTATTCAGATATTGCTATCTCTGTCGGAGATCGGCGCCGATGCTTACAAATCGGTGGGGCAAGACACCACCCTATCTCTCGATTGCCTGTTGGGTGGGCCCTGCCCCACCAAATGCTTCAAAAGGCAGCCTCAAGCACAACCCGGGGTGTGACATAGGTTGGGAAACGATGGCCTGTGCCGCTGGTTGTCAACGTCATAATGCAGCGACCCGCCTTGAGTCGGTCACGATATCGATCAGTTCGATGGTGACACCGGACAATACCGTGTCCCGATCATGGATACCGCGCTACAGGTGACGCCGGTCGGGCATATGGCAGCTCTGTCCCGCCTTAGCCTGGGAGCTGGGTGTTTTCCAGCAGTTTGCCGTTGAGCACATACCCATCCTCATCGAACTGATGACAGACGGCGCAGAAGCGTGAATCCGCAAAGCCATCCCGTTCTTTGAAGCCGCCATGGGGAAGCTTCCCCATCCTGCCGATGGCACTCCTTCTCGGTGGTCCGTAGACCACCTGATTGCGCAGCAGATGGCAGGCAGCGCAAACCAATCCCTGTGTGTAGCGCCACTCTATGACGCTACCCGCTTGCAGATCGGCGACCAGAGCATCCGCCTGCTCCGCCAGCGGCGCATGAGAGCGCAGACAAGCCTGATGTTCGATATGCTCGTCGGGGTTCATCTCAATGAGCTGGCCAAGCAACCCCGGCCCCATGGCGTGGGCATGCAGGCTCTGTCGCCAGTCATCAAACTGGCTTGGGTGACAACTGCCACAGTCGCCCTCTCACTCCTCGGCGCATGCCACTCCCTGGGCGAGTTCCGACATCCAGCCAGCCACCGAAATAGGCAGATAGCCGGTCAGCTCCAGATTGCGGTCTTCAAACACATCTCCCGGATGTGACTGCTGCCAGACGCTGATCACCGCGTCCCGATGACGCAGCAGCTCTTGGATATGCGGACGGAAGAGCCGCAGCATGGCGTTGATCCAGCGGTTGACCGGCCAGGATGGCCAGGCATGCTCCACTGAGAAGCGGGGCAGCATCTCGATCACATCCTCGGCCGGGTACCAGGTCTCCCCGGTGACCCAGCGATTGGCGGCGAACAGCCCGATGGGCCGTCCCCAGGCATCCATGGAGATGCCTACCAGGTGGGCTAACGCATCGTCACCCTGGGGCCAGGCTTCGCTGGCCGGGGGGTAGTTTAGCGGTTGACTGCCGGAAGGCATCCCCGCCACACGCAGGAAGGTGTGAAAGTGGCCATGCTCCCCTGCATCGGGGCGGTGTGCATGGTAGTAGTACTGGCTGTGGCTTTCGTCATCGAAGACATCGTCCCGGGGATAGTGTTCCATCTCCACAAACGCACCCTGCGCTTTGAGCAGTTCACCCACCAGGTTGAATCCGACCCGCTCCAGCGCCCGCATGCAGCGATTGACTTCATCTCCGGCCGCGAGCAGCTCCACCCGATCGGCAGCCGGCAATCGTGATGGATCCGGTGGCATGAGCGTTGGCAGCAAGTGGGTCATCTCAGGCTTCATCATCGACTCCGGAACCCGGCGGGCCGCAAGGCCTGCCGTTGAAGATGCTATCGTGCACTGCAGGGATTTTTCGCGGCACAAGGGTTCTTGGCTCCGCAGGGATTCCTGGCGGCACATGGGTTCATCCCGGCGGTTTTGAGATGATGGGCGAATCCTGGTTGCCGATCAACCACATAGGCGGTAAGCGCCGCCAGCTCCTTGGAATCCCAAGGCAGCGGCTTGGCGGCCATTGGCGTCACCATGCAGAGTTGCACCATCTCATCCGCGTGGACGGCCTTCACTTTGAATTGATCCTTGGCCATTCGCACATAGTGAGGATAGGGTTCGGCGTAGGTCGACTGGTAAGCGCCATAGTGGTTATGGCAAGTGGCGCAGGACATGCCGTTGCTGCTCAGGCTGGTATCGTTGAAGAGCTTCTCGCCCGCCGCCACCAGCTCCGCCTTGCTCGCTCTGTAGGGCTTGTAGTTGGCTGGACGGGTGACGCTTTTCGCAGCACAGGGGTTTTTGGCGGCGCAGGGGTTCCTTGCGCCACAAGGGTTCTTTGCCGCACAAGGATTGCAGGGGTTGCGTTTCTGCGAGGAGTGCTTGGCCGCACAGGGATTTTTAGCGCCACAGGGATTGGCGGCATAGGCCGCTGTGCTACTGAGTGCCAGGGTAGTCAAACAGCCGCCGATGATTACAGCCAGTCGCGTTTTGTTGTAGATATGCATTGTGTGGATTCTCCTCGGTATTGAAACGGTTACGGCCTTGCTTACGGGCCTGTGCGTTGGTTTAGTCGCGGCTTAAGTCGATTCCTTACACAGAAAAACCGGTCTTCAATCGAAGTGAATCAGGCGAATGAATGTGGCACTTTGTCGAGCGGTACAGGCCCTAGTACCCATCTTTTCAATATTGTAGGATGACTCCATAGGAATTCATCGGGGCAATAATAAAGGGCGCATTTGCACTACCCACAAACGATATATAAGGTGTTTTGATGTCAGAACCATCCATGCCCAATGGGGTTATGTTCAATGCCTACCCGGACAGCATTGGAACCAAACTGAGTGATACCATCGCGCTGCTGCAACGCCCCGAGTTACACAACGTCTTCTCCCTCTTCTACATTCTACCCACCTTCTTCCAAAGCGATCTGGATCGCGGTTTCTCCATCAACCGCTATGAGCTCAATGCGGAGCTGGTTTCAGAGGCGGATCTCCAGGCCCTGAAGCGGCTGGATATCGTCCTCAAATTCGATCTGGTACTGAACCACCTGTCGGTGCGTTCCCCCCAGTTTCTGGACATGCTGGCAAAGGGGGATCGATCGCGCTATCGCGACTTTTTCATCGACTGGAACAAGTTTTGGGAAGGTGAAGGCGAGATGTGCAAGGAGGGCTTCATTATTCCGAATGAGGCTCATCTCAATCGACTCTTCATGCGTAAGCCGGGGCTCCCCATTCTGTTCGTCCGCTTCCCCGACGGATCAGAGCGGCCCTACTGGAACACCTTCTATCAGCAGATCCACTACCGTGGACTTGAGACCCTTGACCTCAAACACCTTCGCATCCTCTCACCCGAGGCGGTGCAAGAGATCATCAACCAGGTCAATGCCAAGATCGCCGCCGGTGAAGATTTTCGTGAGGTGGATCTAGGCCCCTATCAGGATTACCTGGATCACGTTATCGACATTGTCGAATCCAAGCGACGCTACCTGGGCCAGATGGACCTCAATGCCGAATCGGATGTGGTGTGGGAGTTCTATGAAGAGATCCTCAAACGGTTGGCCGATTTCGGCGGCAAGCTGATTCGCCTCGATGCCTTCGCCTATCTGCACAAAAAGCCCGGGCTGAGCAATTTCTTCAACATACCCGGCACCTGGGACTATCTCGATCGCCTCAAGAGCATTGCCGAAGCGAATCAGCTGACCCTGTTACCCGAGATCCACGCCCAATATGGCAAACATCTGCACTCCGCCGTCGCCAAAGCCGGCTACCCCATTTATGACTTTTTCCTCCCCGGCCTGCTGCTGGATGCGCTGGATCGGGGACGCAACACTCACCTTTTACGCTGGATCGATGAGATTCAGACACAGGGCATCAGCACGGTCAACATGCTGGGCTGCCACGACGGTATTCCCGTGCTGGATCTGGACGGCTTTGCCACCGAGCAGGGTTATCAACCGGGGCTGCTTGAAACGGCCGAGATCGAAGCCACTATCGAACGCATACTCAAACGCGGTGGCCTGGTGAAGAATCTGTTTGGTGCGGACGGTAAAAAGATCGCCTATTACCAGGTCAACGCCACCTACTTCAGCGCCTTGGGCGAAGACGAACAGAAACTGCGTCTGGCACGCGCCATCCAACTCTTTATGCCCGGTATTCCCCAGGTCTGGTATCTGGATCTTTTCGCCGGCAAGAACGATTATGCGGCGGCCGAAAATGGCGGTACAGCAGGCCACAAAGAGATCAATCGCACCACCTTAAGCAACGACTTGGTAGCCGCTGGACTGCAAAGCCCCGTGGTGCTCGACCAACTGGAGATGATGCGCCTGCGAAATACCGCGCCGGCCTTCAATGGCACCCTGCAGATCGCCAGGACTCCGTCGAACGCATTGGAGATGACCTGGGCACGGGAAGACGACACCATCGCCTTGAAAGCCAATCTCGAGAGCATGGCTTTCACCATTAGCCATAGCCCTACGGGGGGTGAAACGCGGGTCTACGCCTATCCCAAACCGTGACATGGGCTGTGGCCGATGAGTTTCTGATATGCAGGTAGTCATCACATGTCATTGCTTGCTTGTGCATCGGATATGTCACAAACGATTTGTCGAGAAAAATACTACTATTGCCGGAGTCAGAACAAAATTTGCTCTAGGGCCTGTTAACACTAATCCGATAGGCCCTGTTGCGCCCCGAAGGAAGTGCCCTTGGGGTGCGCCTGAAAAAAACGCCAATCAAGGCGCGAGAAGAGAAGTTTGGTGATTCCAAATGAACGACGAGCAACGCTGAGTGGCGCTTTTTCAGACGCAACCCCTCCTATGGATAAGAAAGAGGGGGCTGGGGCTGTTTTTCCGCCCAGCGGCGTTCTCATTCGCTCATGTAGCCCGGCCATACATCGCTCATTCTGCCTTGCTGGACAAAAAAACAGCCCCAGCAGGGCCTATCGGATTAGCGTTAACAGGCCCTAGCATTAATCGGTATTTTGACCCGTTTATCACATGAAGTATGGAAGTGCTAATCCTTTAGGGATATTTCGACAAGCTCGTTTTGGGGGATGTATGCGCTTGATATTGGTAATCACACTATTTCTATTCTGCAACAGCGCCATTGCAGAAGAACTTTCATATTCCATTACACAGGAAAAACTATTGTGGTGGGATAAAGAGGTAATTTCAGAAGGAACGCTGACTTACAGTTACTCAGACATAATTACCGAAAACCGACATGGATTTGTTTCCAAATATTTACACGTTTCCGAGACATTCAATATAGGTGCAAGTATATATAGAGAAAGCGAAATTACTGGTTTCGGCCTCTGGATAAACAAGAACGGTAAAGGCTTTAGCTGGGAGTGGTTTACGCTCGAACATGACAATGTATTCAGAAAGCTGCAAGAAGGTGGAAGCGTGTTGGTTGAATTTCGAAAAACTGACGAATTGAATGAAATAGAGTCCATTGAATTTTTAAAGAGATGTATCTATGAGACTGGATACTCTTAACTATATTCCTTTTTGGTTTAAAAATACGCATCGTATGCTGATTAAAAAGGGCAGCAAAATTGCATTCCTACCCCCTAGTGAATAAGGATATGTCGCACGGCTGTGCTACGCATATCCCATTGCTGAACCATCCCGTAGCTGAGTGTAGCGCCTTCGCTTGGTAAAATGGGACGGGTAAATGAGGCGCTAAAAGGGGACGCCGGTAAAATTTCGTAAATGGGGACGCACGTAAATGGGGACGCATATATTTTTGCAGGTGATTATGGTGCTAACATCAACAAAGGTCTGTGAATTCCGCACGTAAATGGGGACGCATATATTTTTGCAGGTGATTATGGTGCTAACGTCAACAAAGGTCTGTGAATTCAACTGATCGTCACAACACAGTAATCTTCAGGGAAAAGAAGGAGTGTTGCAACTATGGCTCATAAACCCCGGCTTCAAAGCGAAAACCGGGTCAGAGAGCAGTTTTTCTAATATTAGGGGATATTACTCTCTGATTCTGTTTTCACATTTTTCTAGCGTGCAAAGTAATTCAAAAATAAAGAGAGTGAAAAATCGTAATCAGTGCTCTCTTATGAAGACACTTAGGTCAGCTGAATTTTCGCCTTTCGCCGCTCACAGTCTTTTACAGCGAATGAAAAAAAACGCCGAAGGTGCTTCTTCAAGTATGGTGCAGCCCTTTTGCTTTCGATATCTTTCAGTACACAAAAGAGGGCCAAAGCGTATGTGGCTTCCTCCTCGCTGAGAAATACCTGCCTGCTTGGGCCTTTTCCCGAACAACCGCCACAGCCACCGCCCCGAACGATCGTTGCGGTATTGGCAAACATCAAACCAAAGCCCAAAAAGACACCTGTCACTTCTCCTGCCTCCGGCATATAATCCACTCCTCCGGGGGGTGGAATCTTGGCCGAAGCAACAAGCTGATAGGATAAGCCATGGGCAAAATGGGCTATCAGGCCTTCAGGGTCATTGATCTGCTGGGGGTCATAAAAGAATTGAAGCTGATTAGCCGTCGCATCAGTATGCGGTACCTTGGTGTCCGCGCTATTTCCTCGCAAAGCGCCACGAATTTCAACGGATGGATCAATCGGCACCTGACGGTTTATGTCGTTTTGATTGATCAAGCGTGTGTGCCAGTGTGACACACCGGCATATTTTTTAACCTGGTCGAAGATCAGATTCGCCATTCCCTCGATTGACTGTTCACGACCGGGAAAATGTGCATTATCGGGAATAACTAAAATAGAGTCGTTAAAGAATGCATTTCCATCAAACTGTTCCAACGCCCACGCATAACATCCGAAGATCCATTCAATAATATCTTCGTTTAATAATTGAGCTTGGCGATGAAATAGGTTTAGCATCCTGAAACCGCTGAAATGATCCTGTGAAGATGCAAATATAACTACTATCGAGGTACTAATCCATACATTTGGTGAATGGCACCATGAGCCTGTTAATAATTCTGTTGTAACTGCCATTGCTAAACGTGGTCAGCTAACTGTCCTTCGAAGACCGGGGCAGAGAGCAATTGTTTCTAATATTAGGGGATATTACTCCCTCATCCGAACGGCACTTACATGAGGCATTCGAATCAGATTTTGTGCGGATCTTTGCTCATTGTCGCCTTGAAGCGGAAATCCGGTGCGCCAAGCCGCACCCGACAGGAATTCGAGGCGTAGGGGGCTTCACCCTCTGGGGTGCCAAGACAGCCCAGCTGTTGGGGTGAGATCCGGCAAACAGCCTCTTCTGGAGTGGATCGTTTCAGCGTGCAGCGCTGAGTGCCGGCATTCTTGAAGACACCACCTCTCTCATGGATATCGGTATTCTTATGGGTGCGCTTATCGGTAGCCTGCTCATGGGTTACGGATCGCGTATCGCCTATGGCTGTAACATCGGCGCCTGCTTCTCAGGCATCGCCTCCATGAGCCTGCATGGCTGGCTTTGGATCGCCTTTGCGCTGATAGGCAGTACGTTGGGGGTTCGCGCCCGACCCTGGTTCGGTCTGATGAACTGATGTTGTAAGGAATCCACCACCAGCCACGTCTCAGGGGTGTGCCGGCGGAATGACTGCCGGATCCGATTCAAAACCCCTTGGGAGAATGATGATGAAAAGCACGATGACTAAAAAAATACTTGCTGGCAGCATCTCAGCAGGCGCGCTGGTATTGGCAATCAGCAGCTCCCCTCTCTATGCCGCCAATCCCTGTAATCCCTGTGCGGCAAAGAATCCCTGTGCAGCCAAGGCCGCCATGATGAACCCATATGCGGCAAAAAACCCTTGCGCGACGAAAAACCCTTGTGCGGCCAAGACCGCCGCGATGAATCCCTGTGCGGCGAAGAATCCCTGCAACGCCAAACACAACTGGTAATCCCAACGAGTCGAGGTTGAAAAGAGATGTTACGCATATTCACACTGGTTGTAGCCGCACTCTTGACTACAGTCACATTAGCGGCGGAGCGCCCCTTCTCCTCACAGGCATTCAGCGAATTGCAACAGCAGGATTCACCGATCCTGGTGTTTGTCCATGCTGACTGGTGTCCCACCTGCAATCGACAGGCGATTCTCCTCTCCGAGCTGTTTTCTGAAAGCGAGTTTGCAGCCATTACAGTACTACGTGTCGACTTCGACAAACAAAAATCCGTGGTCGATGATTTCGGCGTCATCTACCAGAGTACATTGATTGTGTTTCGTGGCGATGAGGAAGTGGGGCGTTCTACTGCCGATACTGACAAGCAAAGGATCGCCAACTTACTGCGAAAGGCTTTGTGAGCGTGTTATGTTCGTCGATGACGGTCCGATCTACGGGTGAAGCCGTAGTTCGGACCGCGTTTTCATTGTCTATTGTAAGGTACCTCTGATCAATTTATGACTCGGTGAGTGGCGGTGAAATGCTCTGGCGCAGCGCTAAAAAATCTTCCAGCTAGCCCAAGCTTCGCAATAGCGGGCTATTTATTTGCCTCGATCTGATGGCGGCGCATTTTCTCCCACAAACTTTTACGGCTGATACCGAGGCTTTGCGCGCTTTCCGCTATTCGCCATTCGTGGAGTTGTAGCGTCTCAACCAGCAGGGTGCGCTCGTAGCGCTCGATGGCGTCCTTCAGATGCAATTGCTCGGACGTATCGGAAACCTGCTCGGCATGTGCGGTGAATTCATGGGGACCGATGACTTCCTGAGCGGAGAAGATACATGCTCGCTCGACTGCGTTGGCCAACTCCCGCAAATTGCCGCTCCAGGTTTGTTGCTCCAGGTAACGTTCGGTCAAAGGCAATAACAATCGGCGCTCCCCGCGCTTGCGGGTGAAACTATCGACTACTTGATGCGCAAGCCAACTGATATCTTCCTTGCGTTCGCGCAATGGTGGAATCCGCACATGCGCCACATTGACTCTGAAGTAGAGATCCTCGCGAAATTCATGTTCTGAAACCATCTCTTTCAGGTCTCGATTGGTGGCATATATCAAACGTGCATTGAAAGGTATTGTGACTTCACTTCCAATTCTCTGGACTGTTCTCTCCTGGATGGTTCGCAACAACTTTGCCTGCATCCGCGGTGAAGTTTCGCCGATTTCATCAAGAAAGAGGATGCCACCGTCCGCTTGTTCGAATACGCCCCTACGCGTGCGCGTCGCACCGGTGAAGGCGCCTTTTTCATGGCCGAAAAGTTCCGTTTCAAGCAGCTCTTCAGGCAGCGCGGCGCAATTCAGCGCAATGAAGGGCTGTGTTCCGGCACGGTCTATCTTGGATGCCAGGTGCCGGGCGGCGTACTCCTTGCCGACACCGGTTTCGCCGGTAATGAGTATGTCCACATCATGCTCCGCCAAGCGTTCGAGCATGGCTTTTACCTGTTGCATCTGGGGAGATACGCCGAGTTCAGTACCCTGCTTGTTCACCCCCCCAAACAGCAGTGGAGCGATTTGTCGGAGCTTGGATAGCAGTTCGTCGATATCGAACGGCTTGGTGATATAGTCGCTGGCGCCTAGTTTGAGCAGGTTTACCGCTTGGTTGATGGTGCCATAGCCGGTGATAAAGACGGTTGGTGGTGGTGCTTTATCGGATTGAAGCAGCCGATTGAACAACTCTTCGCCGTTCAAATCGGGCATTCTGATATCTGAGATCAGGGCTGCGTAGTTTTCCCCTTCGAGCGAAGCCAGTGCCTCTTGCGCATTGTCAAAGCAATCACAGGCAATCTCTTCCAGCTTGAAACGCTGGCATAGGGATGTGCGCATAATATCGTCGTCTTCAACCAGACAAAGACGCTGCATGCTTTTCACCTCTATCCACTTGAATTGGCAGTTCCACCGTAAAAATGGTTCTCCCCTGCGTATATTGCACGTCAATGCTGCCGTTCATTTGTTGGATCAGCTGATAGGTCACCCAAAGCCCGAGACCGTTACCAACCGCCTCATCGGAAAAGGGTTCAAACAGCCGATTCAGTCTATCCCTGGAGATCTCAGAGCCTTCATTATGCACAGCCATGGTAAATCTGTCTTTGTCTATCTCCACTTGACAGGTGACTGTGCCCTCTTCCGCCGTCGCCTGCACTGCATTCAAGGACAAGTTGATCAAAATCTGCCGGATCGGCGTGGATGGGAGAGGAACCGATCGAGTAACACCATTTAACCACTCCAGATGGATCCGCTTATGGTTGACATCCACCATCAGAAGTTTACGTACGTCTTCGATATCCTCCGGCGTGAGCTGGTGACTACGCGGGTTTGCCTCTACCAGCAGGGCGGAAACGGTTTCACGAATCTGCTGTAATCCACGCTCGAGCAGAGCCAATGTCTCCTTGCCCAAATCATCGGTATCGCTATAGTGGCGAAAGGTATTCAAAGCGTTCAACATACCGCCCAGCGGATTGTTGATTTCATGCGCGACCCCTGCTGCAAGGCGACCTATGGCGGCGAGGCGTTCGGATGCCAGCATCTTTTTTTCCATCTGATCCTTTTCCGCCAACTCCTTCAACATTTTTTGAAAACTGACACCCAGGAGGCCGATTTCATCCTTTCCCTGCCTCAGGGTGCAGACAATCTCCCCCGGCTGTTGCCGTCCCACTTTTCCCATGCAGTTGGCCAATTGCCCCAATGGCGCCACCATGCGATTACCCAGATACCAGGCGAACGGCAACAACAAGGCTGTCACCGCCAGGGCTGAGTAGATGACTCGTTTGACGATGGAATAGAATCGCGGCAGGAATAGAGAACGATCATAACCGACGATCAGCGTACCGATGGCTACGCCGTCGCTCAACATGGGCAATATGACATAGAGACGCTGGTCGCCCGGATATTCATAGGGTCGGGGTTTTAGATCGCCTGTCAGCTTCAGCACCTCCGCTTCCAAGCGGGCGAGTTCCGCCCCGTGTGCTCTTAGTGGTGTAGTCACCTCGAGCACATCGGGCTTGTTGGAGACATAGATTCTGCCATCACTATCGATCACGGCCAGCAAGCGGGAAGAGGCTTCGCTTGGCCAACCTTCGGCCGCCTGCACCAGGCGATAGGCACCCCAGAGATCGTCGTGCAGAATGGCGTTGGGCAGGCTGTTTGACAAGACATTGCCAATCTCGACGGCATTATGGAAGACATCCTTCCTGAGGTCTTCGTAAGCACGCCACGTGAGCGCCAGGGTCACCACGCTGACCGTGAAAAGGATGACCGCCGTCAAGGCCAGAGGCACTTTGATGCGATAGCTGATGTCACCGAGTTTCACCGCACGCCTGCCTCCATCACCCTGACCGATTCCGCAATGCTATCGTACGAGGCATCATTACCTGGCACAAAAGCGTCCAGATTAAGTTTTTTGAGCAGTGATTTGCCTTGGGCATCCTCATCCATACTCAGGAACGCCTGGCGCAGGCGCTCTGTGCGAGATTCGGCCAGATCCCGCTTCACCACCAGAGGCGGAAAACCGAAGGATGGGGATTTGGCGACAATTCGGGTACGTCGCGTCAATTCGGGTTCGTTTACCGCCAGTGTCTCCCAGACGTAACCGTCCACCGCCCCACCGTGTGCAACCCTCTCGGCAACCGCCTTGACCACTTCCCGATGCGACCAGGTAAAGAAGGTCTTGGCGAAAAAATGCCGGGGCTCGATACCTTCGTTTATCAGCTGGACCTGCGTGTAGAGATAGCCCGAGTTGGAGTCGGGATCAGAGTAGGCAAACACCTTTTGCTTGAGATCGAGCAAACTGTTGCTTCGATCATCGCTTGCCGGAACGATCAAATAGGATTGGTAGCTGGGCTCGCCATCAAACACCGGCACGGCGAGAAGTTCGATCTCCTCTCTATGCACGACATAGGGGTAGCCGCATAGCCAAGCCGCATCGAGTTTATCCGACAAGAGTAGCTCGACAACCTCGCGATAGGTCTGACGTTGGATAAAGGATACCGACAGCCCGAGCCGCTCCTCGAAATAGTGTTGCCAAGCCTTTACGAAGGAGGTCCGGTCGATGAGCATCACCGGCGTCAGGCCGATCCGGTAACCTTGAATCTCCTCATCCTCCGCATGGACGGCTTGGCCGAAAAGCCCAAGGAGGATGAGGAGTAATGCGGTCAATCTCATAACATATTAATGCGTGTGAAGGCGTTGCATCTGTGGCCCGGGCATCCTGGTCTCGCCTACCCCCAGCAGTGTGGCAAGGCATTGCTTCATCGACTCGCTGCCGTTTCCGGAGGGAGCGCAAATTGAGCCTGATCCAGCACCACTTCCCGCGGGTCGGGCACCTGCAGCGGGCCGGACTGAAACCGATAGATCAGTCTGGCTTTGATCAAAGCGGTGTCTGCGCCACTTTTTATCGGTACTTCGATTACTTTGCCAGGACCTGGGGGAAGGGTCCAATCCAGCCATTCCCGGGTGGAATCATGATACCAGCCAAATCGGTAAAGCGACCTTGACAGGCGCCGTCTCTCCCGCGCAAAGGCTTCGACCTCCAGCCAAACGGAACGCCCGGTGGTGCCACCGGGCAGCGCGTGTCCCGCACGATGGCCGATGCGGATCAATAACGTATCGCCCCCGGCATCTCTTCGCAGGGAGAGGCGTAAGCGGGCAACCCCTTGTAGAAAACCAGTGCGCAGTGGCCCCATGAAGTCGTGACTGTCGCCTGTATCGGGCAGATGGCAATCAAGGCAGCCCTCACCCCGTCTTGCCGCTGGCGATTGTAAAAAACTCCGCACAGTCAGTTCGCCGGGTGCGTCATGACAACGGGCGCAAACCTTGGGTGTCGCGAGTTTGGCATAAGGATGGCCTGAATCGCCGTGGCAATCGCGACAAACCACCCCCTTCTTTCCGCTGGGAGCATGGCAAGCCAGACACCGCTCCACCCTCCCCTTGCGCTCCCATTCACGGATGAAGTCGGGCATATCGGCGGCGACGGCCATACGGCTGCGCTGGAATTCGAGATGCTGTTTTTGATGGCAGTCGGGACAATGGGAGGTTTCTCCCGCCCGCGGAGCTGTCGCTGGCGGCTCGGCTCCCGCCGTCCAGGGTATCAGCGCCAGCCATAGCAACCACCTCATTCAAAAACCTGTGCGGGTTCGCCCCCCTCGCACAGTCCCTTCGGAATCAAAAAGGGCACTCGCCCCGGTTGGGCATAGCCGGTATCCGGTATTTCGACCTGCCCTCCCGCACTGCTCCAGGCGGTCATGCCTCCCGACAACAGCCACACCTTATGGCCCGCATCGGAAAGTCGCGCCACCCAGGATTCCAACCTGAGAGAATCGAGCGTCGCGGCGGTAAGTAATACCACCGGGTCACCGCTGTGGTCGGGCAGATAACCCATGGGATCGGTGCCGGCATCGAATGCGCCGGGCAGCGTTCCAGAGCGGTAGGCGTGTCGTCCGCGCACATCAAGGATAAGTGGCGGATCGGGCCCATCGAGCCAGATGCGCAGTCGTTGCGCACTGATGGGCGTAGGTTCCTGTGACCAAACTGTCGTTGGAAGCGCCAACATGACGAGCATGAGGTAAGCGGTAAAGGGGGCGTTCAACTTCGTCCCAATTCCGATTCCCGGGAGGCGAAGGTCACGGGGATGGCTTCGGGAACTGGTGTTTCCGGCAGCAGCGCCTCTCGCAGGGCCGCCAGGGAACATCCCTGCGCCAACGCTTCATCCACCACCACCGCCGTGGCGCCACCCACTCTTGCCCCAACTTTTGCCAGGTTACGCAGATGGCCGGTCCCGGCGACGCCGCCGGAGAGCCAGATCGCACAGGCGCAATCGCTTGTCTTGTCCAGCAGATCGAGTTCCAGCCCCCTGTTGCGGGATGCCGCATCGGGCGAGTGGAGCCAAAGCTCGGCGAAGCCCAGTTCGGTCGCTCTGGTCAGGATCTCCGTAAGCGTCAGATCGCTGCCGCCCACCCGCCAGCCCTTGATGCTGGAGGTGTCCGGCATATAGAAGGAAAAACCTTCGCCGATCGCAGGTCCGGAAAAGCGGTAGCTCACGTGGGCGCGAGAGACGCTCAGCCTGGGCGTCCAACCGAGTGCCGGGTACAGGTCGCGCAGGCGCGCCACGGTTTCCAGACCCTGGTCGCACACCCAGTGGCTGGCACTCTCTTGCCAGGGGAGATCCCGCGCCGGATCGCCGTTCAATAACACGGCTGTCTCCACCGGCATGGATGCGAACTGGCTTTGCGAGCACCGACAGGGATCGATCACCAAGGCGTCGGCACCCTCCATCCAGGCTAAATCCTCCGGCGGGAGATCGGCCGGCGTCTGCCGGTGCTCCAGATAGAGTTTGATTGCTTCGCTCATTGTCGTTACCTCAATCATCCAACAGGTTTTCCCAGAACTGCTCGTGCTCCGCCTTGACCTGCTCGTCCGCATCTCGCCGCCTGAACTCGCGCTCCCTGCACAGCGCCTGCTCGACCTCGCCGGCGAGTTTTGCGAAAGCCCTCGCCACTGCACCTTCGGGGCGCGCGACAACCAGGGGTTCCCCTCGGTCGGCGCACGCCTGTCCCTCCGGATCCAGAGGGATGCCACCGAGGTGTTTGACATGCTTGCGCGCCGCCAGGGCATCGGCGGCGCCCTGGGGAAACAGGCTCTGTTCCTCACCGCAACAGGGGCAGATATAGCGATCCATGTTTTCAATCAGGCCGAACACCGGGATGTCGAGATCGTGCAACAGGGCCACCCCGCGGGCGGCGTCCACGGTCGACATCCGCTGGGGTGTGGTCACCAGCAAGGCACCCGAAAGGGGAATCTGTTCGAGGATGGTGAGGGCCACATCACCGGTACCCGGCGGCATGTCGACCAGCAGGATATCCAGACTCGGCCAGGCCAGTTCGCGGAACATCTGCACCAGGGTCTGGGCCACCAGCGGCCCCTTCCAGACCAGCCCCGCCTCTGGAGGCAAGACGTTACCGATGGACGCGGCCCAGACCCCATGGTTGCGTGCCGGCATGGTGCGCCCCTCGTCGTTGACGGGAAGTTCGCTGTCACTACCCAGCATGCGGGTGATGGAGGGTCCGTAGAGATCTGCGTCCAGGATACCGACCCGTTTGCCGAGACGGTTGAGGGCGCAGGCCAGGTTGACGGTGACGGTGGACTTTCCGACCCCACCCTTGCCGCTCGCCACCAGCACAATGTCGTCGATGCCATCGAGGGGCTCCTGGGGTTCGGCGTACCAGGGCTCTACAGCGTTCGCCGTTTGGCCGAGGCTCACCGGAATGGGAAACTCGGGGAGTTGTTTCATACGCTCACCGCCTTGGTTTCCAACCGCAGTTTACTGACCAGCAGCCTGGCCAGTTCATGAAAGGGCGCGCCGGAGCCGCTCGCATGCCGTGCCGCGGGATCGCCCTTATCCGACCCCACCGGGATCTCCGGCATGAACGGCAGGCTGGCCAACAGCGGCAGTCCGGTCAGGTCCGCCAGCTCCGCTGCGCCGCCGCTACCGAACAGAGCTCCCACATGACCGCACTTGCGACAGCTGAAACCGGCCATATTCTCCACCAGGCCGAGACAGGGCACCGCCAAGTCGGCAAACATCTCCAGGCCTCTGCGTACATCATCCACCGAAACCTGTCCCGGTGCGGTTACGGTAATCACACCGGAGAGGGCGACATAGCCCGCGACCGCCAAGTGAACATCCGAGGTGCCCGGCGGCAGATCCACCAGCAGCAGATCGAGATCGCCCCATGCCACATCACGGAACAGTTGCGGCAATCCCTCGTCGATCAGGGAACCCCGCCATATCAGAGCCTGCTCCTCGGGCAGCAGCAGGCCGAGGGACATCATGCGCACGCCATGGGCCGTCTTGGCCTGGATGCGGTCGCCCGCAGCAGTCGCTTCGGCGCGTCCGTCAATCCCCAGCAGAGTCGGCGCTGAGGGGCCGTAGACATCCGCGTCAAGCAGTCCCACCGCATACCCTTGCGCGGCAAGGGCCACGGCCAGATTGGCGGTCAGTGTCGATTTTCCCACGCCGCCCTTGCCACTGTGCACCGCAACCACATGGCGGATACCCGGCAGAGAGGCGCGTTGGGCGATCGAACTGGGACGCGGTTTCACCACCGCCAGTTCCACGCCGGACAGCGACTCCACCAAAGGAGTGATCGTTTCCGCCAGGGCCTCCTGGGACTCGCTCGGGATCAATGCGGGATCGAGCAGCACCCGCACCGCGCTACCGGTGGCGATCACGTCGAAGATCTGTCCCGTGCTCACAATGTCAGGGCCGTCCTCGCCGATCCGCACCTGGCGCAGGGCGTTCAACACCCGCTCCTCCAGGCTCTCCATCTCTGTTTGCAGTGCATTCACGGACATTCGAATCGTTCTCTCAGATAGGTTTCAATCACCATTGCCTCTCGCTCGCCGATCACCTCATCCGCGCCATGCTCCCGCCGCATGACACCGACCATGGCGGGTCGCAACAAAGGTGCGAACTCGCACAATCGCTCCCGGCGCAACTCGTGGCAACTCGAACAGCGGGCCTGGAACAGTGCCTGCGGTGTTCTTGGCTGCGACCACCAAACCCATGCCAGCAGACCGCTCAGCAGCGCCACGCCGATCAGGCTAATCCGAAAGCATGTCGAGCCAGGCTTCATCCAGCTCCTGCTCGTTGTTGCAGACAGGACAGAGATCGTCCCCCTCCATCGTCGATATGAATGGGGTGTGACACTGCCGGCACGGGATTTGTTGTCTGCACAGCAATGTGGTGCGTCCCTGTAGTTCGGCAGGATCGTACTGAGGCTCTACGATCAAGGCATCATGGGGACAGATCGCTTCACAGAGCCCGCAATCCGTGCAGGCGGCGGGATCGAAACTCAGCACGCGCGCCTGCTCTGTTTCGGACGCCTGCAAGGCGCCGGTAGGACAGCGTTTTCCACAAATAAGACAGGCGCTGCAATGCGCGTTGAGACGACGCGTTTTGAACGGCAGCGCCTGACCGGCGCGCCAAGGCATCGTGCCGGCCCGCATGACCAGCTCACGCTGATAGGGGGCTGCCCTTTGCGGATAGTCGTCGGCCTGGTAGAAGGGCAGCGACTCCGCATCCTCTTCCTCCTGCGCCAATCCTGGCACCAGCCAATCGACGGCCCGGGTTATGCCATTCGCGCCGCCGAAGCGGAGAAAGGCGCGGCGATCCATATGGGGTTGGTCCTGATAGTTTCGCTCCCCGTCGCAGCCGCTCTCCCCGGTCAGGGGTTTGAGATCGAGCCTGGGGGCATTCTCCCCCAGCCATTCGCCCAGCTGTGAGATGACGGCGTTGACATGCTCTCGCGCATCGCCAAGGCGACAGCTTTCACACTGGTTCAGACCATGCAGTCGAAGTTCGGTCACGCCCTCCGCGCGGGCGGCAGCCAGGAGCCTGGCATCCAGCACCCCGTGACAGGGGATGACGATACCACCACCCCCATCGCTGCTGGTGCGGCAATGGATATCTGTCTGTCCGCTCTGTGTCAGCGCACGTAGGAAACGGACCGGCACGAAGCCGGTGGAACGCAGGGCGCCGGCGGGACAACTGGGCAGGCAGCTGTTGCAACCGGTACAGAGCATGTCGTCGTGATCCACACTGTCTGGGGTCAGACTAATTGCACCGAT
Organism: Sedimenticolaceae bacterium; assembly: GCA_050294655.1. GTDB lineage: Bacteria > Pseudomonadota > Gammaproteobacteria > Chromatiales > Chromatiaceae > Thiodiazotropha. Next base: position 1,966 of record JBNKOL010000007.1, on the reverse strand, counting down.
GGCGCAGCTATCCTCGCAGCTGGAGCAGTGGATCAATCTGCCGCGCAGATTGACGCAGAGCGACTCCTCCACGATCAGCTCGGAGTGGATCAGTAAACCTTTTGCTTGTGTTTGATCTTCTACATGCATGCCGTCTCCTCCCTGTCAGCATTGAGTGTGTCGGGCTGCAGCTTGCGTCCCAACCAATGGGTCAGCGCCACGGCGGAGACCATGTTGCTGGCGAGTGGGACATTGTTGAGATCGCAGGCGCGGTAGTAAGGCGTAATATCGGGTTCGTCGAAAGCGGGGTTGACCGGATCGCGGATGAAATAGACCGCCCGCACTGTATTCGTGCAGACCAGACCGCAAAGTTGGATCTCCCCCCCCTTCCTGCCGGAAAAGAGATGGGTCACCTCCAGACCCAGCTCCCTCTCGATGGCTTCGCCAGTCTCCTGCGTCGCCAGCAGGCGATAGGCCTCGAAGACGTGCCGCTGTTTGCGCATCAGCTTGATCAGCTCGGGCAGCTTCTGCTCGTGTGCAATAAGTATGAGCGTTTTTCCGGCGCCTGCCATTTTGCTTACCTCGTGGTGGGAAGCGGTGAGTCTGTGGGCATGGCTGCTGTCACCGATGACGAACCCACCAAGGTGAGTTGCTGATAGAGCCTTCCGTGTCCCGCCGCCAGACGGTCCATGGAACCGAACGGATCATCCAGCGCCTCCAGGCGCTGCTTCGTTTCCTTCAGCCAAGCCGTCTGTTTCAGCAAATCACACATTACCGTATGGTCTTCGTGGGGAAAAGTGACCCCGTGCACCTGCTCGTGAAAGTCGGCTCCCTGTACCTGGTCTGAACGCAGCACCGGCAGCCGCAGGGCCGCCGCCAGGTCAAGCAACGGGCTCTTGCACTGCTTGGTGTAAGGCATCAGCAGCAGATCGGCGTCTCTGAACAGGACGGCGACCTCATCGGGCGCCACATAGCGATCGAGCACGCTGATGCGCATCGCCCGCCTGGCCTTGGCCAGCGTTTCCGCGGCGATGCCGTGCATGACGTTTTCGCCGGCGATCAAGAGATGCATCTGTTTGGACCACTGTTCCCCGGACACGGCCCGCAACAGGCTGTCCAGTCCCTTGCGGGGGCTGCCGTGGCCGAAAAACAGCATCCGCAACTCTTCGTCATGAAGCCGAGGCAGCGGGGATTCAATCTCCCTTGACTGGGCCTGCATGGCGAGAAAGTTGGGGCTGCCCGGCAGATGCGCCACCCGCTCGCGGGGCATGTCCAGCAGTTCCTCAAGGGCCCAGGCGAGGTGTGCGTCCCGCGCCACCACCCGATCCAGGGCGCGATAGAGCTGCCGGTATGCCGGCATCAGCAGCCAGCGACGTTCATGGGGCAGGATATTGTGGGGTGTATAGACCACCTTTACACCCCGTCGCTGCGCCCAGCGGACGAATCGGTAGGCGTGAATCGGATTGTCTACCCATTGCAGGTGGACCACATCGGGTCGTATTTCATCCACATACGCTCGCACACAACGCCAGGCGCGATAGCCCGTCCCCAGACAGGCATGCTTGGGAAAGGGAACAGGCCAGTTCCAGAGCTCATCCCATCTCCCTGTCAGCAGGCATACCTCGGCGCCGGACCGTTGCAGGCCCATTCCCAGGGCATGGGAATAGTGGCTGAGAAAGCCGCGACCGGAGGCTTCTACCAACAATATGCGCATAGTGTTAACTCATGTTTCTCACAATGTTTCGAAATTGTCCGGGTTAGATTCGAATGCCAGTTACCTAACCGATTCGCGGCAATTTGCGGTATTTTTTCTTCACCAACCCCCATTCAAAATCAGAGTCCGGACGCCTTGCGGAAGTCGGCGTTATAGTCCAGACGTTTGGGTTCACGCCGGTTCTGCTCCACCAACTCGCGCAAACGCCGGCGGTCGACGATCCGGGCCAGCTCGTTCCACAGCAACGCCTGTGTCAGGCTCAACAGCCCCTGA
>JBNKOL010000006.1:0-17031 GCA_050294655.1 Sedimenticolaceae bacterium | reverse complement strand
CAATCCTGCGTTGCAGTTCTTGACAAGGGCTTGCCATTGCCTGCGAACTGCGCCTTGTACCCCAAGGGCACTTCCTTCGGGGCGTCTTGGGAAATTTGGGGGCTTCTGATTTCCTGCTGCAGTATAGGACACTACACTAGGCTAGCCCCGTCTAACGCCACTAGAGAGTCCTACTCAAGACAACCACAAGAATGCTTTTTCATTCACGAACAAAGACTATCTCGAACTGATGGACTGGTCCGGTAGAGCCATTCGAGACGATAAACGGAGAACCATATCGTCATCGCTACCACCAATATTAAAACGTCTCAAGCTTGACCCAAAGCACTACCTTCAACACGTCAGGACAGGCGGCCTAGGGTATCACATAGCTGCATTGGGCCGAGTGGACAGACTCCGCGAGGCGGTAGAACGACTTGGAAGGCGATTTCTCAAAGGCCATAGCCAGTCAAAAAGACTTTATTTGTTGAGTGAGGTGTAAACTTGGATGGCTAGGCGCGCACTTTTCGTTAGTCTATAAATGATGTGTGTCCACGTTATTTTTGTCCGCCGCCATTTAGTCGGGCCAGTGCCAAGTTGGTTTATTCAACACACCTTGGTATGGAACTTCTGTCTGACCGAGTACTTTTTCTAACCTGACCTCATTACATTCTTCATGTTTATTTAACGTGTTTACTAGACGCGGCGCATGGGTCACCACCCAGATCTGACTGTACTCGGATGCTCTGATAATCAGGCGTCCCAGCGCGGGAAGCAGGTCGGGATGCAGGCTGGTTTCCGGCTCATTGAGCACCATCAGTGGCGGAGGTCTGGGTGTCAGCAGAGCAGCGACCCAGAATAGATATCGCAACGTTCCATCGGAGAGCTCTGAACCGGCAAGTCCGCGCAGCAATCCCTCTTGATGGAAGATCAGTGAAAACCGGTTATCCACACCTGTATCGATCTCGACGTGAGCACCCGGAAAAGCATCGCTGACAACCTCATTCAACGCCTCTCTATCACCGATTTCCTTGATCGTTTGCCATGCGGCGGCAATAGCGCGCCCTTCATGGTCAAGCACGGGGGTTCGCGTGGCCAACTGGGGCTGGCGCGCTGGCGCATCGCTATCCGTCCTGAGATGATCGTAAAATCTCCAAGCACCGATCTCCTCTCGCAAGCGGACAATTTCCGGTGTGCGTTCCGGATCACCCGTGCGGCTCAGCATGCTTTCAAAGTTGGGGGTATGCTGCGCAATGACCTCCCACCTTCGAGCTTCACGGGTTTTGACAGCAGGACCGACTCGGTCGATCAACGCGCTTGCCGGGCGGTAGCTTGGCCCGGACCAAATCGTCTCTCGCTTGATCTCCGGATCCAACGAAAATACCGTCGGCTCAGGATTATCCGGATCGGGTGGCGGCGGTAGCCCAAGAGAAATCGCATAGCCAAAATCGTCACCGGTAAAGCCGAGCCGAAGCCGCTTTGGACCTTTCCGGCGAGTTCCTTCAACCGGCACATCTCCATTTCTCATCTGATCGGTAATAGTCGAAGGACCCGCCCAGAATGTGGATTGGAGTCCACCTTCCCTGGCCAGGGCGCTGACCACGCCGCCACTGGCGGTCTCCGCCAATAAGCGCAATGCCCGATAGAGATTCGATTTGCCACTGCCATTGGGGCCAGTGATGACGTTTAGTGGTCCCAGCGGGACCACAAGATCCATGATAGATCGGTAGTTACTTATGGCAAGCGTGCGAAGCATAATCAAACCGCGATAGTTTTCGGCACGTGCATCCTTTCATTCAGCGGCATTAAAATCGGCCGTCCCTCCCAATACCATCCGATTCAGTAGATTGTTCTCAAACAGCATTTCGTTTAGCGCTTGATCGACGTCCACATTATCAACAATCATCTGTTCGCCACGCTCAATGGCATACTGCGCCAAACGCCTTACCAACTCCTTGATAAAAGATGCGCTGACACCATCTGTGCGTTTCGCGATATCAAGTCGTATGGAATCTGATACATCGAGCTTTCCTCTATACAGATCAATTAAATAGTTTCTACATTCATCATCGGGCTTGGGAAACTCTATCAGTTGATCGATTCGGCCGGGCCGTGCAATCAGGGCTTGCTCCAGAACTTCCGGCTTATTTGTGGTAAGCACGAAAAGTATGTCTGCATCTTCTTTCAGTCCATCCATCTCATTGAGTAAATGGTTCAACAGGGCTTCGTCATGGGAGTCGTGCATCCTTTCCCTTGCCTTGGCCAGGAGATCGACATCCTCGATGACGAAAATAACCGGCTGCATCAGTCTTGCCAAGGCAAAGTATTCCGGCAATAGCCCCACCTGTTCGGCAGTCACCAGGAACGTGGTGTGGTCCTTCAGTTGCGTGGCAAGGTAACGGATCGTATGCGTCTTTCCTGTACCTGGAGGACCATAGAACATCACACCCCGCTTTGTTTGCAATCCAAGCTCCCGTAATTGCTGTCGTTGACTACAGAACCGGATAATAGTCCGATCCAGTTCAGCCAGTGTCTTTTCAGGCAGAATGATCTGTTCCCTTCGCACAGCATCCATCTTGTGCACCGTAATACCGGTAGAACTACCCCCAAAATGCGGTGATTGCTCAAGCGAGAGTACTTTACCACGGTAGGATTGCGCCTCTCTGATCTGGGCCTCGACGGCATCAAACACAGACCTTGTGATTGACGCGGTTTGATCGCCTTGTGGACCGCAGATCTCTAGGTATATTGAGTAACCGCCATGATAGTCAGCTTCACGGGAGAGTATCGCTGCGTAACGCGCCTCTCCTTCCTTCAGAAGCCACAGGCCGTTGATTTGACATCGCCGGGGGAGCGTCTCCCCTATATCGAGTTCTTCGAATGATATAGCCGAAACCCCATAAGCGCCCCGACCACTGGTCCACAACGCATTCAAGTCCACTCTCTCATATCCATGCTGCTGTCTGTAGCCGACTGACCTGACCGCTTTGCGATCGAACAAACTTTCCAACGCTGTCTGCAGGTCTGCCCGAACCCGCCCCGGATAGGTTCTTGACGTCTTGATAAACTGATCGGGCGAAACATCGCCAAAATGCCAGTCCAGCATCTCGTAGGTGAAACGAAATCTCGCCAATGACAGTAACTCTTGAAGGTGGCCCGCACTCCGCACCACACATTGGCTGCAAATATTGGCATGTTTTCCAGTGAACATCTTTTGCACAGCCGCGTTGGTTTTCCCGCAAAAAGAACACTTCACCACACCGGCTGTATCAGGATCGGCGAGGTCCACCAACTCGACGACGAGTTTGTGACCGGCGGCGTCGATCTCTTCCAAGGCCGCCGAGAAAACAGCTTCAGCGACCACCGATGTATAGGGCCCAAAGGGATGACGGCCAGTTCGCGACAGCCTTCGCGCGAACTCCTCGGCTTCAAATAAAGGCACGCCTATCAGCTTCTCAATCAGGCTTGCGACAAAGGGAAATGGCGTCGCTTCATCGCTGTAGAACACAACTTGAAAGAGCCTTGAGTTTTTCTTGTTTCCTATTGCTTCCATGAACTCAACTCTGCTTCTGATGTGATTGCCGGAACTTAGTACACAGTCGAAGAATCTTACCCAACAATACCGCTATCATACTACAGAAATCCGCCTCTCCAGCGACCGCACATGGAAAAGCAAGCGACAACAGTTGTAGGCGGGAGGGTAGAGAGACCCCCTAATCGTGTCAAACCATGAGGATAGCTTAAGAAACCCCGCCCTCTCTAGTGAAGAGGGCGGGTGGTAGCGCAGGATCAATCCTTGTCCTTCTTGTCCTTCTTGTCCTTCTTGTCTTTTTCTTCTTTCTTTGCTTTGCCTTCCTGATTGCGCGACTTGCTCATCTCCTCGTGGCGGACCTCGGCTTCCGCCTTGCGCGCCTCTATCTCGGCTTTGTGCGCCTCGCGCTCGGCCTCATGCTGTTGCTTCATCGCTTCGCGTTCCGCCTCGTGGCGCTGTTTCATCGCCTCGCGCTGTGCCTCATTTTCCCGCTTGCGCTCCTCGAACGCCGCATCGCGCTCCCGTTTCCAGGCTTCGGAACGTTCTTTCTCTGCCTGCATCTGCTGTTGGTGAGCGGCCTCTCGCTCTTTCCGATAATCTTCCTGTTCGTCCGCGAGAATCCTCTGTCCGGCAAGTAAGGTCGCAAACAGACCACTAGCTATAATCAATGCGATACTCGTTTTCATGTCGTTTCCTTTGTTGTGTATTTGGAAAGATAATGTCCACCTCCGGATTACAAGCCACACTCAGCCGTGGCCGCCACCACCTGACTTTTTGAGCTGCCGATAGAGAAACAGCAGCAACAGCGCCCCTGCCGTTGCTGTCAGAATACTGGTGAGGCTGAGTCCACCGGTGGCACCAACCCCGATAAAAGATCCGAGATAGCCACCGACAAAGGCCCCGGCCACACCCAGCAGAATGGTCATGATCATGCCGCCGCGGTCCGGACCGGGCATGATCCATTTGGCAAAAACCCCGGCGATAAGACCGAGTATGATCCAGGAAATAAAACCCATTGTTCTCCCTCCTTCGTTTTATAGTTAGGTGGTTCTGATTGTTTCATCACTGCAGGCCAAGCGAATCCCCGCTTTGTAATCCTGTGAACGCCCAAGGGAACCTCTAACTACGTCCGGACCGAACAGATTGTCGATCAAAATGCGCCGATTCAAGGCGCACCCCAAGGGGACTTCCTGTGGGGCGCGGAGCGCATGTAATAGCCCGCTATTACAAAGATCCGCAACGCCGAAGCGGCGCATTTTGGCGACAAGATGTCGGTCCACACTTGTTCAGAGGTTCCCTCGAGCCGGATAACTGGATTCCGGCCATACCGGATCGGATCAGCGCATGGAGCCGGGGCATCACAAGGTCTTTGCCGCAAAGGTATCGCAATGTTTCAGATCACCCGCTTCGAGCCCGACTTTGAACCATCTCACCCGCTGGGCCGAACTGCCGTGAGTAAAGGCATCGGGGGTCACATACCCCTGTGACCGTTTCTGCAGCCGATCGTCACCAATGGCGCTGGCGGCGGCAAGTCCTTCCTCCACGTCGCCGCTCTCCAGCAGCTGGCGAGAGCGATCCGCATGGTGCGCCCAGATGCCGGCCAGGCAGTCCGCCTACAGCTCCTGGCGTACCGTCAGCCGGTTCAGCTCCACCTCGCCAAGCCCCTGTTTTGCCTGCTGCACCTTTTGCAAGATACCCAGCAGGGTCTGCACATGGTGACCTACTTCATGGGCGATTACATAGGCCTGAGCGAAGTCGCCCGGCGCCTTGAAACGGGTTTTCAGGTCACTGTAGAAAGCCAGATCGATGTAGACCTTCTGATCCCCCGGGCAGTAAAACGGGCCCATCGCCGCCCGGCCCAGGCCGCAGGCCGATCGAACCGCGCCGCGAAACAGCACCAGTTGAGGTTCCTTATAGCGCCCTCCCTGCTGGCGGAAGACCATCTGCCAGGTCTCCTCCGTATCGGCCAGCACCACAGCGACGAAATCGACCAGCTCCTTCTCCGCCGCACTCTGCTGCACCGGTCCGCTCTGCTGCCCGGAAAACCTGTCGCCGCTCATACCGCCACCGAGCATCTCGCCCAGGTTGCCGCTGAACAAGCCATAGGCACCGATCGCCAGCACAACGAAGATGCCACCCTTGAGGCCAAACAGTTTGAATACCATCGGCAGCAGGTTGAGCATACCGCCACCCCTGAGGCCACCGATGCCACTGGGTGCCGCCATGCCCCGGCGGTCTTCGATATTGTCGCTGCCGCGTCGCCCTTTCCAGCGCATGATAAAACTCCCAGGGCCTGTTAGCTCCCATCCCCCAGCAGCACGCCTTTGACCGGGGCGAGCACGCCACCCTCGGCCCGAGAGGCACTAACACCCGCTCCTGAGACCAATTGTTGAACCAGTTCCATCATGTTAAAACCCTCGTAGTGGAGGCGGTCGTACCGCACTCCGCCGGATTAGACCGGTCATGTGACGACAAAGCGCATGTCGCTGCCGGTCCAAAAGTCATGCGCGAGAAAAAAAACCACTGTTAGACCCAGCTGAGTCTAACTCAAGCAATGACCAGCTCCAGCGCGAAACGTAAACCATTGTCACAAAGCCGGGGCGCAAGCTGCACAAGGGGAGAGGGAGATGACAGACAACAATATCCTGCTGGGCGGCAACGGCGAGCGACAGATCCAGCTCAACGCCGGCATGGCCAACCGTCACGGCCTGATCACCGGCGCCACCGGCACCGGCAAGACCATCACTCTGCAGGTGTTGGCCGAGTCTTTCTCCCGCCTCGGCGTGCCGGTCTTCACCGCCGATATCAAGGGCGACCTCTCCGGCCTCGCCGGTCCCGGCAAGGCCCATCCCAAGGTCACCGAGCGGCTCGAATATATCCAGATCACCGATCACCCCTTCGAGACCTCCCCGGTGCTGTTCTGGGACCTCTTCGGCAAACAGGGCCATGCGGTGCGCACCACCGTTTCGGAGATGGGGCCGACCCTGCTGGCCAACCTGCTGGAACTCAACGAGACCCAGGAGGGGGTGCTGCAGATCGCCTTCAGTCTGGCCGACGACGAGGGCTTGCTGCTGCTCGATTTGAAGGACCTGCGCGCCATGCTCAACTGGGTGGCCGACAACGCGGCGACCCTGGAGCGGGAGTACGGACGGGTCTCCAGGCAGAGCGTCACCGCCATCCTGCGTCGGTTGTTGGTATTGGAGGAGGCCGGCGGAGAAGTCTTCTTTGGCGAACCGGCGATCCGCATTGAACACCTGATGCAGAGCGACTTCTCCGGGCGCGGCGTGATCAGCATCCTCGATGCCACCACCCTCTACCACTCGCCACGCATCTACGCCACCTTTCTGCTCTGGCTGCTCTCCGAGCTGATGGAAGAGCTACCGGAACGGGGCGACACCGATCTGCCGAAACTGGTCTTCTTCTTCGACGAGGCCCACCTGCTCTTCAGCAGCGCCCCCAAGGCCCTGTTGGAAAAGATCACCCAGGTGGTGCGGCTGATCCGCTCCAAGGGGGTCGGCGTCTTCTTCATCACCCAGTATCCCAGCGATGTACCCGATGAGGTCATCGGCCAGCTCGGCAACCGCATCCAGCACGCCCTGCGCGCCTTCACGCCGAAGGATAAAAAGGCGGTCAAGGCCGCTGCCGAAACCTTCCGCCCCAACCCCGCCTTCGACACCATGGAGGCGATTGGCAACCTGGGGGTCGGCGAGGCTTTGATCTCGACTCTCGATAAGAAGGGTGTGCCCAGTGTGGTAGAACGCACCCTGATGGCCCCGCCCCGCTCCCAGTTCGGCCCGGTCAGCGAGGAAGAGCGCAGCAGGATCATCGGCCGCTCACCTATCAAGGCCACTTACGACCAGACCGTCGACCGGGAATCGGCCTACGAGTTGCTGAAAAAACGAGAAGCGGAAGTAATCAAACGCCGCGAGGAGGAGGCCAGGCAGGACGCCGCCGGGAAGGAGGAGCGCAAAAAAAGCCGTAGTGGCGGATCACGTCGACAGAGTGCCGGCGAGGCGTTCATCAAATCTGTTGCGCGGGCGGTGGGCTCGAGTCTGGGGCGGCAGATTATCCGGGGGATCCTGGGTTCGATTACTGGCAAACGGTGATCGGATCAGCCCATCACCAGCATGAAACCTCCCGCCTTCACACCTTCACGGTCGTGTCACTTCGACTTTTTCTGTTCACTTTCTTCTTTTGGTTGCCGCTTCATCTTCCTGAGATTTTCCTTGGCGGCGGCGACCGCCTCCTCCGCTTCTTCTATCTGCCTGTCGAGCTCAGCCAACCGCTTGAAGTAGCTCTCCTTGAGCCTTGAATTGCCAGAAATAACGCTATGCTGCCTCTCACCCGGTAGCGGCGTCTCGGCCAGCTTCCGCTTATCCTTCAACTCCTCCAAACGGTCTCGCGCCACCCTGAGTTCTTCCTTTAGCTCATCACGCAAGGTCTTTTTTTCAGCCGATCTCTTGTTCCGCTCTTTTATCGCTTCCTCTCTCTTCGCCTTGCGTTCCGCACTTGCCCGCGCCTCCGCGTCCTGATCTTTATCCCCTCCACCGGCACCTTGACTGGCCGGTATGGCGGTATTGATCGTTGGTTTGATCTCCTCCAACTCCTCCGCGCTTGGGGGCGGGCTATCGGTAAAGACCGTCTTACCGTTCGCATCGCGATATTGATAGATTTCAGCGGACGAGTCGACCGCCAGCAGTGACAGTAATATAAAAACAATCAAGCAATACAACGCCCTTTGTCGCTGCATCATCCTATTCGACGACTGAGAAACATCGCCAACTACCGCTGTATTGAATAACGTCATAACGAGCATCCCATTCCAAGGTTTGTTCCACTCACCTATGCTACCTCAATATGCAGCTGTTTACGCCACATTAATAATTTCCTGATTACCTACTTCATACAGCCAAAGGACCAGTCGCCAACAGCAGTTTACGTGTCGAGTGGATGAGTTCGCTTTGCTCACGGGGTTCATATCCCCCTCTCCCTGACCCTCTCCCGCGAGGGGAGAGGGGGGAAACAAATGCCTGTGAGAACAGCGAACATCCAAACTCAAATCTCAGCATTAAAAATCCAAAACATTTCAAACCATGACTCAATTCTTGCGCCTATCACCGCATGGCTGATCATGGTGGGTAATCAGGAATAATTTTGACCAAACACGTTCACCATAGATAGCCAACCTTCACTGACTCGCCTCATTGTTCCGCTCTAATCAGTGTGGCGATATCCCCTTTTCTGGTATTCATACGCCTTAATACATACGGGCAGATCATTGAAAAGTGCAGGCCGGTTACCTGTGCGCTCACCATAGTCCCTGTAAAAGCGTCTGCAGTAAGCGCTATCCTTTCCTTCGATCTCTATACACTCCCGAATGTATTTTTCACGCAGAGGAACCAGACGCCGCTCCCTTGCCGCCTGACAGGCCTGATCCAGTTGAGTCTGCATGGAAGCTTCATTTGCCGCCAGAATGCCGCCTGAAGACTGTAGTAGCAACAAACACCAGACTAAACGAACCAATCTACTGATCGTGATTTTTTTCATATACAAAAACCGATAAAACCGGGACAGGCTTATTTCTGTACATTGCTAAATTACGTGTCGCATCAAAATAAATCAGTCCCCTTTTTTTCAGTTTTTTCAGCGTCTGTCGATCGGAGGGAGAGAATTTGATGGTTATAAGCCATTTTCCCGCCACTCTTGTTTAGTGATTTTGTATAAGACATGCTCCGATAGAGAGTGGCCTTTTTGTATATCTGGATGTTCGAAATTTTGATGAGTATTACTCAAACCCAAACGCTCCATAACAGAGCGTGAACGAAAATTTGCCACCGATGTAAACGATACAACTTCGCTTAATTTTAGTGTATTAAATGCGTAAGCCAGTGCCTCTGCTGCGGCCTCTGTTGCATAGCCCTTGCCCCAGAACTTTCGCAGAAGTCGCCAGCCAATTTCTACGCAGGGCGAAAATGGTAAATTGGACTTGGGGATATGAAGACCAACAAAGCCAATAAACTCATCGGTAGATTTTAGCTGGACCGCCCAAAAACCCCACCCCCTTTCAGAGATCAGTGATTTGCACTTTTCTGCTATTGCGTTGCTTTCCTCGATGCTTAGCAGGGCTGGAAAATACTCCATTACTTCAGGATCCGAATTTAGTACCGCGAAAATTGATAAATCGTCTTCTATCCATTGGCGAAGCAATAGGCGTTCTGTCTCTCGTTCGGCGATTTTCACTTTGTGACATACTCAATGGCTTATAACAGGTGCTTATCATGCCGGCACTGATATTGAGCTAGACAGCAAGCTGAATAATTCTCACACAAATATGTTGATACACCTTGCAGATGCTTCACATTCGCCCCCCTATTGTCAGCCAACCACCACGCCAGCCTTTGTTTGCCCCGCCCCCTGCATCCATTTGCATTTCATGCGACCCCTGACCCAGCACCTATCAAGTATATAACAGATGTTGTGGCTTGCTCGCGGCACTGGCGCCGTTGCAGGATACGACACTCCATCCCGACCAGGATCATGGTAACGGCAAAGCCTCGCCTAAAGCCCTTTGGCATCGCCTGCGGCCATTGATGCCAACCCCATCGAGAGTACGCTTGATCACGCGTCCGCCTGTTGGCCGGCTCATAGGACGTCTACGATCCACATTATCGGGCTACTGAGGCAAATCGACACCTTTGACTCTCTTCCTGGCCTTGCGGATCTCGAAAACAGATCCAGGCCGGAGGCCAATGCGATCGGGATGGGCACATCCCGGAACACGGCCCCCTTCACCCCCCCTTCGCGGTGCGCTTGCGTTTTTTGTGGTTTCAAATACGAATTACCCGCTTTTCAGTATTCACTTGCCTGGGGGGGCAACGCCAAAGCATCGGAGATCCGGCAGCCGGTCCAGTGGAGGACTTTGCACAGTATTCGATGTTTGCGCTGTTCGAGGGTCATGCAGCGACTAAGAAAAGCTGCCGCTTCTCAGCATCGAGATAGAGACGCTCTCTTGCGTCGGGATCGGAATAACGCATTTCGGCGGCGTAGTCGGCCATAAACTCACCCTGTTTATGCTCAGCGGCCGGCTTGAGAACAGAAAACGCAGCTGATAGGGAAGGCTGAGTACCCACTGGCACATCCGCTGTTCTGATAAAGAACCTTGTCTATTCTCATAGTATTACTCCGGCAACTGAGTAGTCGGGTTAGTCGTTATCCAGATCACCCATATTACTCATCCAAAGGCTCACTCGCTCACGGGTTTTATATCCCCCTCTCCCCGGCCCTCTCCCGCAAGGGGAGAGGGGACGTTCTATGCGAGAACGCTAGTAACCTGCAATCAGGTTATACAAACAAACTACCCGCTTACATCCGTTCCTGATCTATGCATTCCCTCTCCCCTTGTGGGAGAGGACCAGGGAGAGGGAGTGAAAAAACATTCCGCGCAAAGCGCAATTCAACAGCCAAAACCATTCGGGCCAATACGCAATTCCCGGCTCTAACGCCGCATGGCTGATTATGGCGGGCAATCAAGACAGTTATTGATCAGCCGACAAGTCCATGCTCTGCTCAGTCGGATAGCAATCGGCACTGCCTGATAGTAAGCTGTGGCGCCGGGTTGGCCGACATTGAACTCTTCCATCTCGCGCGGTTCTTAGATTGACAGAACATATCACCGATTACTTTTTGACCATGGGAATAGCACAGGAAGTGACTCACCGACTCAACCAGCTCCGATGGGCTTCAGCTCGCCTCCTTTTTATCGTCTACATCGGTTTCTCGGTGATATCCCTGGTTGGCGGTTTTCTCAGCGCACCGCTGATGACATGGTATTTCTTCGGCGACTGGCGTTTTTGGCGCCATGGGTCGTCAGGGCCAGGCCTTTTGTTACACGCTTTACGGCTACTCAAACTGATGCTGAGTCACAACCGGGGCTTCATGTTTTCGGTCCCGCTAACCAGCCCACCCCGATCGAGACCCGATCTGACCGCATCAGCTCTGCACCCCCTCTGGCCTCACGGCAGCTCCTGCGGGGATTGCTCCAGCTGTTGCCGTGCGGGTGGTTATGTCTGTCCATTGCTGGACGAAACACTTTTGCTATGCAGGGGATATGACAGTTTTTATTGGCGATATTTCAACTGCGGCCGCTTCCCCTCCGTCACGAACGAGATCGAATACTACGGTTGCCAAAAGTGGGTTTTGGCGCCAACCGGCGTTTTTGTCCATCAGCCAGCGGAGATCATACCGATCGATCACTTCGATTCGCCGGCCGCGCACGAGACCGGCCCCATCGATAAAAGCGTGATCAAAGGCGTCAATCACCGGCACACCGGCGTCCCGATTCATGTCCATGTCGAGATGAATCCCGATGGGCAGGCTGCGCGACCCAAGGTGCGTGAGTCTGCCAGAGCATGGTCTCCTGATAGAGATGATCAGCGTAATTCGGGACACTCATCATCGACACGCTTGTAATTCAGATAGCGTACACACCCAAGCACTACGCGGCCTACACAAGGCTGACAATGGGACATCATTCACCCATAATACTGCCCCCATGACTGACCGAGGCAGGCAGGAAGCCGGCACGACACCCCAACCACCCAGGAGTTTTCCATGAGACCATCCGGCCGCCGGCCCGACCAACTGCGCCCCATCCAGATTACCCGCAACTACACCAAACATGCCGAGGGTTCGGTACTGGTCTGCTTCGGTGACACCAAGGTGATCTGCAACGCTTCGGTGGAGGAGAGCGTGCCGCGTTTTTTGAAGGGGGCAGGCCAAGGCTGGATCACCGCCGAATACGGCATGCTGCCGCGCTCCACCACCGACCGCATGGGACGCGAGGCGGCACGCGGCAAGCAGGGCGGACGCACGCTGGAGATCCAACGGCTGATAGGCCGCTCACTGCGCGCCGCGGTCGACCTGAAGGCCTTGGGAGAGCGCACCATCACCCTCGACTGCGATGTGATCCAGGCCGACGGCGGCACCCGCACCGCTTCCATCACCGGCGCCTGCGTGGCCCTGGTGGACGCGCTTACCCGCACCCGCGAGCTGGGACTGATCGACGCCGACCCCATGCTGGGCATGGTCGCCTCGGTCTCCGTCGGCATGTTCGAGGGCACGCCGGTGCTCGATCTGGACTATGCGGAAGACTCCAATGCGGAGACCGACATGAACGTGGTCATGAACGAACAAGGCGGCTTCATCGAGGTGCAGGGAACCGCCGAGGGAGTGGCCTATTCACGGGACGAACTCAACGCCATGCTCGATCTGGCCCACCAGGGCATAGATCAGCTGGTGCAGATTCAGCGCAATACGCTGGGGGGTTGAGCGAGTCCAATCAAGAAACCGCCACAGGGAAAAGAACGCTCGACTGATCGGCAGTTTGCCACTTCGCTGCCAGCCTCTCCGCCTGAGCGAGAGGCGACGAATGGTGACCCGATTCAGAAACCGTTTCGACAGTAGCGACAGCAACCGAAAGAGAAGGAAGATAGCAATATGACGGGACACCACACAGGCGAAAAGATCGTTTTGGCCAGCAACAACGCCGGCAAGGTGAGGGAGATCAACCAGCTATTGGCCAGCGAACAGATCGAGGTCGTACCCCAGAAGGCCTTCAACATCCCCGATGCGGTGGAAGACGGACTGAGCTTTGTCGAGAACGCCATCAAGAAGGCACGCCACGCGGCCAGTCTCAGCGGCTTGTCGGCCATCGCCGACGACTCGGGTATCGAGGTGGACGCCCTCAGCGGCGCTCCGGGCATCTACTCCGCCCGCTTCGCCGGCGCCGACGCCAGCGACGAGGCCAACCTGCTGAAACTGCTGGAGCGCCTGGCCGACGTACCGGAGCAGAAGCGCAGCGCCCGCTTTCAGTGCCTGATGGTCTATATGCGCCACGCGGAGGACCCAACCCCGCTGATCTGCCAGGGCACCTGGGAAGGGCGTATCCTGTTCGAGCCTCGCGGCGAAAACGGCTTCGGCTATGACCCGGTCTTCTTCGTGCCAAGCCACAACTGCAGCTCGGCGGAGCTGCCGCCCGAGGTGAAGAACAGAATCAGCCACCGAGGCCAGGCGCTGCAGAAACTGTTGCTGGCGCTGTCCCAATAATCGTCTGACTTCGTCCGCCCCTGTCTTGATCAGGGACGGACGACGCCCTTCGCATCCTCACCGCAACCCGGGAACCACTCCCCCTCACGCCTGTCACAACCGCCAAGCCGTCCGTTTCGACAGTGAGTCGACGGATATAACCAACCCGGCGACCTTTGAGGAGGCCCTCATGATGAAACCGTATCGCATGGCGTTTCTGCTGCTGGCGACCCTGCTGCCCCTGACCCAGGCCTGGGCGGATGACTATCAGGAGACCATCGGCGTCTTCAAACAGGCCGGTGAAAGCGGCCGCTTTTTCGATTCCGCCTATGGCTACGCGGTCTTTCCCACCATCGGCAAGGCAGGCATCGGCCTGGGTGGCGCTTACGGTACCGGCCGGGTCTATGCCCAGGACAAGCACACCGGCGACGCGAAGATGACCCAGGTGACCCTCGGCTTCCAGCTCGGCGGCCAGGCCTACAGTCAGATCATCTTCTTCCAGGATGAGCGCGCCTATAGGGAATTCACTGGCGGCAACTTCGAGTTCGGCGCCCAGGCCACTGCTGTGGCCATCACCGCCGGGGCCTCGGCCGCGGCCACCACCACCGGCAGTTCAGCCGGCGCCAGCGGCGGCAAGCACGACGCCACCACAGTTGCACAGGGCTATCACAAGGGAATGGCGGTCTTCACCGTGGCCAAGGGCGGTCTGATGTTCGAGGCATCCATCGGCGGACAGAAGTTCAACTACACGCCGAAGTGATCGGTATAGAGCGGCCAGCCATCAAATGCTGGCCGCCTCTCTTTGCTTCAAGTCAATCATATCGGCATTTCTCAGCAAATCTTTGCTGCTTGTCTTATGATCTATGGCCAGACTTCGAATAATCCCGGGAAGGCGTGAAACATTTTTTGTTTTGGGAGAAATTCTCGTCAAGCGCAATCGCAGCATATCGACACCGGCAGGAAACAAAATCATTCCAACACGTTAGTAACTCTGTCCGATTCGATATTTATTGAAAGAGCCTCTGATTGATTCAGGATCGAGGAGATGGTGGGATGAACTATTTCGGATCAAGGCAAAAAGCGCGCATAAAAGAGTAGTCGTCTATGGCGAAGCTTTACAACACCGAACCAATATATTTCAGCCACCACTCACCAAATTTGTGAGCGAACCAGCGATTTATAAAGACTCTCTTTCCCAACCATCGTGAACGCATAGTCCACCCGATGTTGGGTTGCTAATATAACATTAAAATTTTAAGGGCAATTTCGAGGAGCACTTCATTGAAATCATCCTCTCACCCAAAATACGCAAACGCTATTTTTTGCGTCCTTGCCGTTTTCTTCTTGTCACTGACTATCACCGGCTGCGGGGGCGGTGATTCAGATGACTCACCATCGACCGATGCCGCGCTCTCTGCACTGACGCTCTCCAGCGGCACGCTGGCCCCGGCATTTCAATCGAGCCAGACGGCCTATACCGCAAGCGTCGACTTCGCCCAGAGCTCCATCACCGTCACTCCGACTGCTGCCGACAGCAACGCCACCATCACGGTCAACGGCAGCGCCGTTGCCTCGGGAAGCCCCTCCGCGGCGATTGCGCTGGCTGTCGGAAGCAATGCAATCAGCGTTGTGGTTACCGCGCAGGATGGCTCGACCACGCGCACCTATAGCGTTACCGTCACCCGGGCCGCCGCAGCTTCGACCGACGCCACGCTCTCTGCACTGACACTCTCCAGCGGCACGCTGGCCCCGGCATTTCAATCGAGCCAGACGGCCTATACCGCAAGCGTCGACTACACCCAGAGCGCCATTACCGTCACTCCGACTGCTGCCGACAGCAACGCCACCATCACGGTCAACGGCAGCGCCGTTGCCTCGGGAAGCCCCTCGGCGGCGATTGCGCTGGCTGAAGGGATCAATGCAATCAGCGTTGTGGTGACCGCGCAGGATGGCACGACCACGCAAACCTATAGCGTGGATGTCACCCGGGCCGCACCCTCGACCGACGCCACGCTCTCGGGTCTGACACTCTCCAGCGGCGTGCTGGAGCAGGTATTTCAATCGAGCCAATTGGCGTATACCGCAGATAGAGGCTATCTCCAGGAGTCCCTAAGCGTGATACCGGTCGCCAACGACGCTAACGCCACCCTCACGGTCAATGGCGCCGCCGTTGCCTCGGGAAGCCCCTCCGCGGCGATTGCGCTGGCTGTCGGAAGCAATGCAATCAGCGTTGTGGTGACCGCGCAGGATGGCACGACCACGCAAACCTATACCGTCACCGTTACCCGGGCAAGCGCGGCGTCCCTCGCCCAGCAGGCCTACCTCAAGGCAAGCAATGCCGAGGCAGATGATAGGTTTGGTTATAGCGTAGCCCTCTCGGGCGACACCCTGGTGGTGGGGGCCTATCAAGAAGACAGCAGCGCCGGCGCGGCCTACGTCTTCACCCGCAGTGGCGGAGTGTGGAGCCAACAGGCCTACCTCAAGGCAAGCAATGCCGAGGCGGGTGATGAGTTCGGTTATAGCGTAGCCATCTCAGACGACACCCTGGCGGTGGGGGCCTGGGCTGAAGACAGCAGCGCCGCGGGTGGCGAGAGTGACAACTCGGCCACTGATGCCGGCGCGGTCTACGTCTTCACCCGTAGCGGCGGCGTAACCTGGAGCCAGCAGGCCTACCTCAAGGCGAGCAATGCCGAGACACTTGATCTGTTTGGTTTCAGCGTGGCCCTCTCTGGCGACACCCTGGTGGCGGGGGCCTATGGTGAAGACAGCAGCGCCGCCGGTGGCGAGGGTGACAACTCGGTCACGAATGCCGGTGCGGCCTACGTCTTTACCCGCAGTGGCACAACCTGGAACCAGCAGGCCTACCTCAAGGCGGACAATGCCGCGGCGGGTGATTTCTTTGGTTATAGTATGGCCGTCTCTAACGATACCCTGGTAGCGGGCGCCTATGCCAAAGACACCGAAGCCGGTGCGGCCTACGTCTTCACCCGCAGCGGCGGGGCGTGGAGCCAGCAGGGCTACCTCCAGGCGAGCAATGCCGAGGCAGAGGATAGGTTTGGTTACAGCGTAGCCATCTCAGGCGATAGCCTGGTGGTGGGTGCCGATATGGAAGACAGCAGCGCTGCAGGGGGCGAGAGTGACAACTCGGCATTTGGTGCCGGTGCGGCCTACGTCTTCATCCGCAGTGGCGTAACCTGGAGCCAACAGGCCTACCTCAAGGCGGACAACGCCAATAGTCTTCACTATTTTGGCCGGAGCGTCTCCATCGCTGACGACACACTGGTGGTGGGAGCCTTTGCCGAAGGCTCCGGCGCCGGCGCGGCCTACGCCTTCACCCGCAGTGGCGCGGCCTGGAGTCAGCAGGCCTACCTCAAGGCGAGCAATGCCGAGCCGGGTGATAGCTTTGGTAATAGCGTCGCCATCTCAGGCGATACCCT
>JBNKOL010000005.1:0-23962 GCA_050294655.1 Sedimenticolaceae bacterium | reverse complement strand
CCCAGCTGCGGTATTTGCTCAATCGTCAATAGCTTAGGCTATTGACTCAATCGCAAATCCGCATCTGAACGACGATCCCGGCACGATCATCGCGTTCCCGGGCGAAACATTCGGGCTAGGCCATGTCAATATCAAGATTTTCGATTTTCTGCCGATAGCGGGAAAAGGATGCTTGTGATTACTGTGACTTCGAAATTTGGGGGTAGGGGTCGGTATGGCCTGTGTGATCTCAGCATTAGCACAATCCAGGCCATTAGCCATCCATTCACCGATGGGATCAGGTATACCAACTCACTATGCAACTCCCGATGTATCAACGGCAAAACGGCGGCTTTTCCATCACCGAACTGATGCTGGCAGTGACCATCCTCGCCATCGCGGCCTCAATCGCCATTCCTGCCTACCAGGGCCATATACAGGCAAGCGAAGTGGGACGCGTCATTCAGGAGATGAAGCTGATCGAACTCTCGGTGGAGAACTACAAGCTCGATGGCGGGAACTATCCCGACAGTCTCTCGGATGTGGGTATCGATCTGCTCGATCCCTGGGGCAATCCCTATCAGTATTTGCCCATCGAAGGTGCCGGTAATAAGGCGAAAGGCCAGCAACGAAAGGATCATAGCCTGGTACCGATCAACTCCGATTTCGATCTCTACAGCATGGGCGAGGACGGCGCCTCCGCCCCGCCGCTGACCGCCGCCTCCAGCAAGGATGACATCGTGCGCGCCAACAACGGCGCCTATTACGGCTACGGCAGAGACTACTGAGCCATGCGACTGACCAGACACATCCTCAGCAACCGGGTCTCGCAGCGGATAGTGATTCTGTTCATCGGCGCCGCGATCATACCCCTGCTGCTACTCGCCGGCCTTACCCTCTATCAGGTCAGAAGTCAGTTGATGGAACAGTACAGCGATGAAGTTCGGATCTCCGCAAAGATGATCGCTATGAATATCTTCCAGCGTCTTCAATACACCAAGGATGAACTCCAGTTGATAGCCGAGAGTCTGCATGCCGGCTACCGTCCGGCGCTGAAGACCCTGAAGGTGAGCGTTGACACCTCCCAGCCGAAGGCAATCGACACCCTGTTCCTGCTCAGCAATCAGGGTGAAATCTCCGCGCTTACGGGCGGCGCTGATATCGACGGCCCAGCGCTGATCAAGCAGGTGCATGCACAACGCATTCCCGGCAAGGCGATGCTGCTGCTCTCAGACGGCAGCGAGGACGGACCATCACCCACCCTGTTTCTGTTCATCCCGCTCAACAGCGAGGACCCCATGGGCAAGTTGCTCGGCGCCCGCCTCCACATCCCGAGCCTGATCGATAGCCAACAGCTCGATGTGCGCCGCGAGCTGATTTGTATACTGAACGAAAATGGCATACCGATCTACTGTAACAAACCCTACCAGATGCCATGGCTGGCAAATCTGGCTGCCCGCATCACCGACCAAAACATCCAGCTGTTCACCTGGTCGAAGCATAACTCTCAACAACTTCTCACCGCCTATTGGTCGCTGTTTCTGAAACCCCATTATCAGGTCAAAAAGTGGAGTGTGGCGGTGGCTATGCCGAGCCACGAGGTCATGGCATCGGTGTACAAATTTCAGAAGATCTTCATTCAAGTCGGCATCATCACATTGTCGCTGGTGATCCTCCTGAGCATCTTCACCATCCGTCGCAACATGGTGCCACTGGAACAACTCCTTGAAGGTACCCGTCGACTTGCCAATGGCACCTTTAGTACCCGAGTCGAAATTAATTCGAAAGACGAATTCGAAGAACTGGGCAACGCCTTCAACGACATGACCGTTAAGCTTGGCAACAGCTTCGACCAGCAGGCAGGACTGATCGACTTAAGCTACAAGCTCCAGCATGCCGGCATTCTGCACAAGGCGTTAAATGTCGCCCTTGATGCCCTGCCACATTTCGTCATTGCCAGAGGCATGGCACTGATCCACGTGGAGAGCTCCGGCGAACTCGTTCATACCGAGATGCTAAACCGGCTGGATCAGAAGACCAGTGAGCACAGTGCATCCTATCCCCACGCCGAGATGCATCTCCCCCACACTCCCTGGAAAGGCGAAGTCGCGCAGGCGGTAAGCTTGCTGCCGCCGATAAGCCGGCTCGGCCTGGGGGCGGATACGGAAATCCAACTGCTGCCGGCACTGGTGAAGGACCATGTGGTCGCCTATGTAGTGCTCTACCTGCGGGAGCCGGAGAGACCCAGTATGGAACGGCTTTTCATCCTGACCCAGTTTTGCGACATCCTCGCCACATCACTCTCCAACATCCGGTTACACCAACGACTGGAGTATCAGGCCCATCACGATCCCCTGACCAAGCTGCCGAACCGGACTCTAATCAAACTCGAGACGGAGCGGGCTCTGGAACATGCCGCTGCCCATCAACATCAGCTGGCGATCATGATCATGGATATCGACCGCTTCAAGACGATAAACGACTCCATGGGGCATGCCTCCGGCGATGAACTGCTGGCGCAACTAGCCGAGCGACTGAATCAATTCACAAGTCGACGTGACATCGTCAGCCGTTTTGCCGGTGATGAGTTCGTCTTTCTCATTACTTCCAACGGCCGCACACTTCGCAAACAGCTGCCGGACATCATCGAGCGTCTCGATAGGGTTTTCATGGATCCCTTCATCCTGGGCAATCGCCGGGTACGTATCAGCGCCAGTAAGGGGATCGCGCTCTATCCCGGCGACGGTGAGAACTTTCTCCACCTGCTGAAAAACGCCGACGCCGCCATGTATACAGCCAAACATCATAAACCGGGCAGCTACACCTTTTTTAGCGAAGCCCTGCAACTGAGCCTGATGGACGAACTGGAGACTGAACAGGACCTGATCGACGCCCTGACCGGGAAAGCGTTTGAGCTTCACTATCAGCCTTGCATCCACTTGCCGACTGGTCAGGTAGTGGGGGCCGAAGCCTTGATCCGATGGCGTCACCCGACTCGAGGATTGCTGCTGCCGCAGAAGTTCATCCACATCGCCGAAATGACGGGCTTGATCGAGCCGATCGGCAACTGGGTGCTGAAACACGCCTGCGAGGACTTTCTTCGTTGGCGGCAGTCACAGATCGAGTTGAATTATGTTGCGGTCAATGTCTCCAGCGTACAGCTGAAAAACCCCGACTTCGTCAGTACCGTGAAGCAGATCCTCCAGTATTCCGGGATGCCGCCGAGCAAACTCGAGCTGGAGATTACAGAGACTGCTTTCATCGAGGATTTCGATGATAGTCTGGAGAAGTTGCAGCAGATCCGCCAACTGGGGGTAGCGGTGGCGGTGGATGATTTCGGCACCGGCTACGCCTCGCTTAAGTACCTCAAACAGTTACCGGCAGACCGTATCAAGATCGACCGTCTCTTCATCAAGGACCTGCCCGAGAACCAGAATGACATCGCCATCATCTCCTCACTGATCACCCTCACCGATCAACTTGGCCTCGGCTTGGTGGCAGAGGGAATAGAGACCGAGGAACAGAGACGCCATCTGATGCAAGCGGGCATTCAGTTCGCTCAGGGCTTCTTAATGAGCCGTCCACTGCCAGATTCTGAACTGCGTGCCTACTGTGAGGCACATGCCTCGCCCACCGCATCGTCTGTCAGACTGCGCTGATCATCGCTGTCAATTTTTCCGTGACGGAAGTGCTGGGTAATCTCCACCGAGCACTATCAAGAAAGATGTCGATATTTTCTCATTAGAGAACCTACTCGATCGCAGAAGATAAGTTTTTTTTACAGTGCCTTATTCAGCCAGGATTTGTGGGGCCGGCCCTACCCTACACTCCTGATACCGGGTGGGGTTGAACCCAACAGCTAAATCAGTTTGCAAGTCGGTTTGAGTAAATACCTTTCGGCTGCGAGTGACATCTTCATCGGGCGGCTTTCTGCGCCACCTGATTGCGCAGATAGACAGGTAACGCCTGTTCCGCTGGAACCGCCCCTCCCTGTTCGAATGCCGCAGCCGCCAACTGGGCCACGTCGTGAGCACTGCAGAACATCTCCGCCTGATAGCCCAACAGGTCATCACCAAGGCGTTCAGCCAGTAGTTTACCGGCGACAGACCAGCCGGAACCCACCCCGTACCAATCATCGTCCAGCGGCAACCTGACCCGTTCGGCCGTGGCCACCTCCTCTTCGATCACCAGCCGGACCAGGCCGTCATCACCCACCCGGTAGGCGGCCCAATAGAGTTCGCCCATGCGGGCGTCATAGGCGGGCAGCAGGTTGGGTTCACCCTTCTGACGGTAAGCCCGCTGGGCCAGGGCGGCCAGGGTGGAGACCGGCACCACCGGAAGATCGGCACCGAAAGCAGCACCTTGCACGATGCCGGTGGCGATGCGCACGCCGGTAAAGGAGCCCGGTCCACGACCAAAGGCCATGGCGTCGAGTTGATTCGGCTTCAGCTCCGCCTCCGCCAGCAGCTCATCCATCATCGACAGGATCAGCTCGCTGTGGCCTCGGGGTTTGATGACATAGCGCAACTCGATCTCATTGTCGATCAAGAGCGCGGCGGAACAGGCTTCGGTGGCGGTTTCGATAGCAAGCAACTTCATCGGATCAGGGTCATCTCATGAGCGGGAGGCGTAAGATTAGCAGATATCTAGCGTCGATCCCGAGATAGCGATTGCGCCAGGGCGAGGTGGTGGCCAACAATGAAGTACTCTGGTCGAGCTGTAACGACCGGCCGGATCGCACCACGACCTCATCTGCCAGCGGCGTTTTCAACAAGCGCTTCGACCTTGGCGCTTTCACCCTTGCCGACTTCATCGGCACCGACGTTCTTGATTTCGGGTCGTGCGGCAGCTCAAGTCCGACCTGACCCGATGCGGCAACTTTGACTTCTGCTCCCACGAAAATTCAAACAACGCCTGGTCCGGGAGTGTCTATGTCAGCTATACCTACGATGTACCCGAACCCTCCACCCTGGTCCTGTTGGGACTGGGACTGGCCGGACTCGGCGCCAGCAGAGCACACAATAGCAAAGGTTGATCAGGGCTCCTCGATACTCTCTTGACACCCGCCAAGGCGGGTGTTTTTTTCCACCGAAAATGTCGACCCAGTTGTCTGATTTCCTACCTGTGCCGAATGCTGCTTAGTTAAGCGGTTTGATGGTGGAGCAGGACCCCACCATAAAGGGGATTGAAATCGCAACAAATACTACTAGCCAAGTCGCCTTCCTGCCTGAGTCCAATCAACAAGCAGTCCAATAAAAAAAATATTGCGCCAAGAGCAATGAAGCACGATCCACGCAGCAATTCCCCCGCTGACCGTCGCCATCACCCTCCCTCGGCCGGGTAGGCCGACTCCAACTGCCGGTAAACCTCATCGCTGAAGTCAGCGCTGTCCGCATCGAGGGTGACAAGGATGTCCGCCAGATGTTCGTTGTCTTCGCGTCCCTGCCAGATCTTGATGTAGCTCCCCTCCTTGTAGCCGTGATCCTGGCGAAAGAAATTGAGCACGTTCTTGCCCACGTAGGTCTTGAAGAGTTCGTCGAAGCCCAGATCAGCGGCCCGCATCACCTGGGTGAACTGAGCGATATCGGCTGACTGATGTTGGATAGTGGACATCGCCAGCTGTTCGATCGAGGTCCGGAAATCAGCGCCTTCTGCGGGGTGACTGAGACCTTCGAGAGCCTGCTCCGCCGCGGCCGCTAAAGACTCGTTATGCAGGATCAGATCGCTCAGCGCAAAGTGCCAGATGTCGACCAGCTCCAGATGCACCTGTTGCATGTCGGGCTTCTGGTGCTTCCACCACTTCCAGCCGTAATGGTCGAGCATCTCGGCGCACTCGGTCCAGATCGCCCGGTACCAGGGGTAGGCCGCGTCCCGCCAGTCGGGATTGACTTTGCGATTCATGGCATCCTGCAGTTCGAGCATGGTGAGTATTTTCTGTTTCATATTGGACTTCTTTTGGTTGAACCAATCGTCGAGCAAGGTCACCACCGTTGCCACATAGTTCGTGCAACGGGTATTGAACAGCCCCTGGTCACTCGCCTGTTGATACTCCGCATCGATGCTTAGATCCTTCTCCAGCAGCTCCCGGCACTGGCTACTGCCGTGGCGTTCGATGAAGCGCTCCTGCAGCCGGCGGGTCGCTGCATAAGTCGCCTCCTTGGCATTACGCCCTTCCCGCGTGGGCGGACCCTGTTCCAGACCCAGCACCAGCGCAGCGCCGGTCAGGGTACCACAAACACCCCCCATGCGACCGAGACCGCCGCCAAAGCCGGTGGCGATGCGCATGGCCAGGGATTCATCGAGACCATAACGCTCGGCATAGACGGTCAACACCGACTGGGCGCAGTTGCAGCCGTCGCAGAAACGTTCGACCGCTTCCGTGGCCACAGGGAGGTCGGATTGAGGGTCTATTTCGTCTGCCATCTGAAGTCTATCCAGAATAGTTGAAATACGAACGCTGAACGATTCATGAAGAGGGGTCAAGCCCGAATGGTACTTTATTTAGAACGTTTGGGATGGTTTCCAACACCTTTATGGTGGGGCAGAGGCCCACCATAAATCACATAGCTGAATTGTATTAGGATCATGCCCTGTTATAAATCCGGCAGGATGGGGCCACAGCCCCATCCATTGGCTTGATCTTACAATTCGCTCAACAACCCCGCCAATAGCCCGCCATCGGCAGGCTGCAGCGCATGACTCACCGGAGTGGCAATGACACGGGATTTCCCCTTCAACTCCACTACCTGATTCATATCCTGGCTGAAGGCCGGTACCAGCTCGTCGCCGACGCCGATGGGTCCGGGTCGCACCACAGAGATGTAAGCGATGTCAGGATGGGGCTGGCGGTTGAGCCAGAACAGCAGGTTGCCTGGCTGCTCGGGCGTCAGATCGAGCAGCACGGCCCAGGAGTCACGTACAACTCCATAGAGCTCGCCGGCGAAAAAAGCCTTCACCACGCTGACCGGGAAAGCGTCGTCAGTCTCTTCCAACGCTTCCACAGCGCGCAAGGTACCGAGATGTGGCGTGGCGATGGTAATCAGCGCTTTGGGGTGTTTCACCCCACCCTGCACTAACACCCTGCGCGCTACCACACCACCAGCGGAGTGGCCGACCAGAATCACCGGTTCGTTCGCATGACGCTGTTCCATTGACCGGATCATGCGGGCCAACAGGTCGGCTTGTAGCGCCACCGGCGCCATGGAAGGGAGTTCCACGGTATAGAACTTATTACCCGCATCGACCGCCTGAGCCGGCACCAAGCCCCGCGGCGTGGCCACGCCCGCGCGCTGCCAGCCGCTCTGTTGCAATGCCTGAGTGACACCGCTGAACTCCCAGGACGATGCGCTGCCCAGGTAGCCGTGAACCAGTACCGCCACATCGGCTCGGGCGGCAGAGGAGAGTAAAAGTAGCGCCAAGATCAGGAGACGTTTCATCGTGAACCTCATGGGCAAATCAATCGATGAATCCGGGTTGAGTTTTTCGTTGTGGGTTTTGAGTTAGAGGTGTTCACTTTGCTCACCACATATTCCCCCCTCTTCCTGGCCCTCTCCCGCGAGGGGAGATTGAAGCCGATTTCAAGTACAATGCGGCATGCCTGCCAGGTAGCGGAAGCAAGCTTGCGTTACGCCTGCCCCTGATCGGTGAATCCTCTCTCCCCACGGGAGAGGGCGATCCCAAAAGCGTGCACGTAGCGCACTCCCCCACTAAAAAACTCATCGGCATCACGCCATGCTCTGGTAATAGAGGTTCTGAGGATGCCTCGCCTCGGTGAAGAAATAGTAACGCTCCAGCACCAGACCGAGATACTGAATAACAAACGCGGTTATCGGCAATCTAGCCGACTCCAGCACATAGGCCAGCACCAGCAGCGCCACAGGCAGTACGAAAACCATCAGCAGAAAACCATAGCGCACCATCAACAGGAAGCCCTCCGTTTTGCCATGGAAGAACTCCCGGGTGTTGAAGGAACCCCCCATGAAACCCTGCGCCTTCTGGTGCAGCTGGCTGTGGTGAACGCCGACGGCCGACTGCAAGTCGACCTTGCAGCGGTAGCGGGTATTGCGATAGAGCGAATACCCCCGGGTGGCGGCACCGAGCAGGGTGGCAATCGCCGCCCAGGTACCGTAGAAGGCTATCAGGTCGGTACCGAGATAAGCCGAGTAGGCAGCCGCCAGCATGAAACCCGAGGCAGTGCCGAGGAACAGGAAGTTGGCGACCGTCAAGGGTGAATGCCAGGCCTTTATGAAGCGCAGGCTGGCGTAGATCATCGCGGTGCAGAGAAAAAGCAGGAAGCTCACCAGGGTGCCCAGGGCACCGATGATCAGCGTGAAATCCACCGGCAGGGTCTGGGAGACAACGAACAGGGGAGTGGTCCAGCCCAAGTAGTGAAAAAGACCGTAAAGAAAGATCAGTCCCATGGCGGTAGGCAGCACGATCACCTCACGGGAGAGCCAGGAGGTACGCCACTGGGTGGCGGCTCGCCAGGCGCGCTCGGGACGTCCCAAGTGGAAAACCGAGGCAATCAGACCGCCAACCAGCAGGGCCAGGGCAATCAGGCTGCCCATGGCATAGAAGTGCTCACTCTGGGCCGGCAACAGATTGGCCAGGGAGTAGAGCTGGCCGGTATAGAGGGCCAGAAAGAGCCCTTGGCCGGCGCCGATCAGGGTGGTCAGAAAAATGACCGAAAAAGCAGGATGCATCTATTTATTCTCCAAAAATATTTGAATTGATACGTTCGCTTCGCGAAAGCTTGTCAAATAAACTCATAACCCGTGCGCGTAGCGCACACATCAATTCAAAATTCATAATTAATCCCTACCAAGCCACATCATCCAGCGTCTCGCCTTCCTCCGGCTTCGGCAGTTGCTCCTTCTTGAGCGGATTGTCAGCGCGTATCAGTTCATCCTCGTGGATCTGGATGCGGGTCTTGCGTCGGGGCAAGTAGTGATTGGCCGGTTTGGTGCCCCACTCCGGTTGCAGCTGATAGCCCCCCTCCTCGCGGATCGCCACCGAAACCGTCGAGTTGGGATCGTGCACATCGCCGAACAGGCGCGCACTGGTGGGGCAGGCCAGCACGCAGGCGGGCTTGCGTTGGGATTCGGGCAGATTTTTGTCGGTGATGCGGTCGATACACAGCGTGCACTTCTTCATCACCCGCTGTTTCTCGTCAATCTCACGGGCGCCGTAGGGGCAGGCCCAGGAGCAGTATTTGCAGCCGATGCACTTGTCGTAGTCGACCAACACCACACCGTTGTCCTCCCGCTTGTAGGAGGCTCCGGTGGGACAGACCGGTACGCAGGGCGGATCCTCGCAGTGCAGACACGATTTGGGAAAGTGGTAGGTCTCGGTGTGGGGAAAGACCCCCGCTTCGTAGGTCTGCACCCGGTTGAAGAAGGTCCCGGTGGGATCCTCGTCGTAGGGCCGCTGGTCGGTCAGCGGGCCTGCCCAGCCGGAGGTGTTCCACTCCTTGCAGCTGGTCACGCAGGCGTGGCAGCCGACGCAGACGTTGAGGTCGATTACTAGCGCTAGTTGTGTCATTCGTTTCTATCCAGTTTTGAACTTTGAATTGTTAATGTTGAATTGAGGTGTTCGCTTCGCTCACGCTGTTTCAATCCCCTCTCCCTGGCCCTCTCCCGCAAGGAGAGAGGGAATCTGCCCAGAGAACTGGGAGCCTTCTGAAAGCCCCTCTCCCCTCGCGGGAGAGGGGGAATCAACAACCCTGCGCACAGCGCTCTCATCCAATTCAAAATTCAACATTCAAAATTCATAATTCATCAGTTCCCGATTCTGTTTTTCCGCCGAAACGTCCCGGCAAAGAACGCCTGCCACTTGCCGCGTTTCGCATCCTGCCCCGGCAGCCGCTTCATGGTCGCGAACTGGGGCGAGGTCACCTGCGGCTCCTCCGGTCCCGCCGGATAGAGACGCACCCGCACATCGAACCAGGCGGCCTGGCCGGTGACCGGATCGGAGTTGGACATGTGATCACCCGCCTCGCAGGGAGGCAGCTCCTCGGAAATCAGGTGGTTGAGCAGAAAGCCCTTCTGCGACTCGTTGGCCCTGGGCGACAGGCCCCAGGCTCCCGACGCCTTGCCGATGGCATTCCAGGTCCAGACCGTGCCCGGCTCCACCGCCTCGGAGAAGCGCGCCATGCAGCGCACCTTGTTGGTGGGCGACTCGGCCCAGATCCAGTCGCCGTCGCCAAAGCCGCAGGCCTCGCCCAGCTTGGGATTGACGAACAGGTAGTTGTGGCTATGGATCTGACGCAACCAGGCGTTCTGGGAGTCCCAGGAGTGGTACATGGCCATCGGCCGCTGGGTCAGGGCGTTGATCGGGTATTGATGGGTGTCGACCAGCTTGTGCTCCAGCGGCGCGGTGTAGAACGGCAGCGGATCAAAGTGCTCCGCCACCCGCTTGCGCAGGCGTTCAGGCGGCTGTTTGCCGGGCAGTTTGCCCTGGGCCGCCAGGCGGAAACGCTGCAGCACCTCGGAGTAGAGATGCAGGTTGATCGGTTCCACGTAGCGGGTCATACCATGGTAGCGGGCCCACTCCAGGTAGCCCTGGTTCCAGTTGCGCATGTACTGGTAGGAACGTGGCAACTTGTGGTGATATACGCAGCCATTCTCCTGGTACATCTCCCACTGGCGCGGGTTGGGTTCCCCCTTGAGGAACTTCTCACCCCCTTTGCCGCGCCAGCCGGCGAGAAAGCCGATGCCGGAGCCGGGCGAAGTCTCGTAGTTGGTGACGAAGTCGGGGTAGTTGCGGAACTTGCGGCTGCCGTCCTCCTTGACGAAGGCAGGCAGACCAAGCCGGCTGCCCAGCTCGATCAACACCTCCTGGAACGGCTTGCACTCGCCCCGCGGCGGCACCACCGGGATACGTACGGAATCTACCGGACCGTCAAACTCGGAGATCGGCCGGTCGAGCATCGACATGGCGTCGTGTCGCTCCAGGTAGGTGGTGTCGGGCAGCACCAGGTCGGCGAAGGCCACCGTCTCCGACTGGAAGGCGTCGGCGACGATGATGAAGGGAATCTTGTACTCCCCGTTCTCGTCCTTGTCCCGCAGCATGTCGCGCACGTTCTGCGTGTTCATGGAGGAGTTCCAGGCCATGTTGGCCATGAACAGCAGCAGGGTGTCGATCTTGTAGGGGTCGCCGCGCCAGGCGTTGGTGATGACGTTGTGCATCAGGCCGTGCACCGACAGCGGATACTC
Source organism: Sedimenticolaceae bacterium (assembly GCA_050294655.1). Taxonomy (GTDB): domain Bacteria; phylum Pseudomonadota; class Gammaproteobacteria; order Chromatiales; family Chromatiaceae; genus Thiodiazotropha. The sequence goes on along the minus strand of JBNKOL010000005.1, from coordinate 12,770 downwards.
CCAGGAGAAGGCCCTGTCGAGACGCACCGCCTCGCCCTGCTCGTCGACGAAGAGGTCGTCAGGCTTGGCCGGCCAGCCCAGGGGCATGCCGTCCAGCGGGGTGTTGGGCTTGACCCCCTCGGGACCCTTGGGCGGTTTCGGACAGGGCGGGATCGGCCGCGGGAAGGGGGCCTTGTGGCGGAAACCGCCGGGCCGGTCGATGGTGCCCAGGATGGTCATCAGTATCCCTAAGGCACGGATGGTCTGAAAACCGTTGGAGTGGGCCGCCAGTCCGCGCATGGCGTGGAATGAGACCGGGTTACCGGTGACGCTGTCGTGCTCGTTACCCCAGCAGTCGGTCCACTGGATCGGCAGCTCGATCTTCTGATCCCGCGCCACCACACCCATCTCATGGGCCAGGCGGCGGATGGTGTCGGCTGGGATGCCGGTAATGTCCTCGGCCCACTCGACCGTGTACTCCTCGACCCGCTCCTTGAGCAGCTGCATGGCGGGCTTCACCGGGGTGCCGTCCTCCAGGACGAAGCTGCCCAGCAGGCGCGGGTCGGTGCCGGGGGTGTGGGTGGAGATCTCACGGTCGAGTTCCCGATCCCACCAGAGCTTGTTCTCCGGATCGAAACAGCCCTCCTCCACCGGCATCTCGAAACGGCGGAACAGGCCGTGGTCATCCCGTGTGGGATCGTTCACCACCAGCTCGGCGGCGTTGGTGTACTGGATCAGGAAGTCACGGTCGTAAAGCCCCTGGTGGATCAGCTCGCGGATGATCGCCAACATCAGCGCACCGTCGGTGCCCGGCTTGATCGGCACCCACTCGTCGGCGATGGCCGAGTAGCCGGTGCGAATCGGATTGATGGAGATGAAGCGCCCGCCGCGCCGCTTGAAGTCGGCCAGCGCGATCTTCATCGGATTGGAGTGGTGATCCTCGGCGGTACCGATCATGATGAAGAGCTTGGAACGATCCAGATCGGGGCCGCCGAACTCCCAGAAGGAGCCACCGATGGTGTAGATCAGCCCGGCCGCCATGTTGACCGAGCAGAAACCGCCATGGGCCGCATAGTTCGGGGTGCCGAACTGCTTGGCGAACATGCCGGTCAGCGCCTGCATCTGATCACGGCCGGTGAAGAGCGCGAACTTTTTCGGGTCTTCGGCGCGGATTTTTCCAAGCCGCTCCTGCATGATTTCGAAGGCCTTGTCCCAGGAGATCTCCTGAAACTCCGACTCGCCCCGCTCCGCCCCCGGCTTGCGCAGCAACGGCTTGGTCAGGCGGGCCGGGGAGTACTGCTTCATGATACCCGACGAACCCTTGGCGCAGATCACCCCCTTGTTCAGCGGGTGGTCCGGATTGCCCTCGATATAGCGCACCTCGCCATCGCGCAGTGTGACGCGGATACCGCAACGGCAAGCGCACATGTAGCACGTGGTCTCTTTGACTTCGACTCGTCCCTGATCACGATCAGAGTGCGAAATAGGGTCCTGCATGGGTAATAACCTTTAAAATATCCGGCTGTTTAGATTAGCGCTTTCGAATCTGCTTATATTAGCTTTACATGATTTACTATGCCACTGATTTGCAATCACAATCCTTTGGGCGTGGAACACAATCTTTAATGACGACCCGAATACTTCACCCGCTCGCTGAGATAGGAGACTCATCGGTGTTTTCGATAAGATTTTCGGGAATATCATCAAAGTACAAAGAGTTACCGAACAACGCCGTACGCACGTCAGCTCGAAATTGGATATTCAGCGCAAAGCAACCGAGCGGTCGATGTAGCTCTTGATGGCGGCTTGCCCCTGATCATCAATGCGGGTGAACTCCATGCGACAGAGCCAGCCACCCTCCCTCTTCTTGGCGTCAAGCACCTTGGCATAGATATAGCTGCTCTGCTGGCTCATGAGCGAGGTCGAAAGGGTGATACGGATATCCGACAGGGAGCGGAGTTTAATGGGCAGATAGGCATGTAGCCCATAGTAACTCAGGTCCACCGCCCGGCCCTGGTGCCGGGCATGTGTAATGGTCTTGTTTTTCAGCGTCTGGAAGCTGATCGGGAAGTCGACCGGGACACGCGGACTGCGCCTCGATTCGACCCGCGGCACTTCCATGTAATGCGGTCTTAGCGTCGAGCGCAGCTCATAAAGATCCATCGGCTTCTCCTTGCCCTTGAGCTCAACCTGGTTGGGCGGACCGCATTCGATATAGGTCTCTGCCAAGTGTCGCGAATGTTCACTCAGCAGGATCTGGCCCCTCAGGCTGTAGGCCTCGATGCGAAACGCCAGGTTTACCTCGTCACCGATAATGGTGTATTCATGGTGCAGATCGGAACCCAGACGACCGACCACCACTTCACCGGTATTGATGCCCACACCCATGTAGAGTTGCGGATAACCACGCTCGCTGATCTGATCGTTGACCTGCTGCATGGCAAGCTGCATCTCCACCGCGCAGGCAATGGCCCGCTCCAGGTCATCATTTCGGTACTCCGGCAATCCAAACACCACCATGATGGCATCACCCATGAACTTATCCACAAGACCACCATAGCGAAAGACGATTTCGCACATACAGGTGAAATAGTGGTTGAGCATATCGACCACCAGATGGGGCGGATACTCCTCAGCCACGGCTGTGAAACCACGCAGGTCGCTAAGTAAAATCGTTACTTGCCTGGTTTCAGGCTCGACATTTGGACACAGCGTCGAGTCCAGTGACTTGAACAGGGCCTGTTGCAGCTGGTGCCTCTGCCTGGTAGATAACCCTTGTTCGATTTTTGTGTCGAGATCGTCGATGACCCAGTAAATAAGCTCTGATCTGTTGAGACTCTTCATGACACTCGCATCCAGCATGGAGACTCTAGGGTGCAATTATAATTATAGAAGGTCTTGATTGTCTGGCGACCCGACTTGACCGGCGAAAATGCAAGGTTTGAGAGGGGGCTCCGCGCCCGATCACAAATGTATTACTGCAAAAAGGAATCTATCTATCTGCCTCTACCAAGGTTTTTTGTGCGGCGACCTAATGGACCTCAAGGCAATTCGTGGTCCAACATGTTGCTACAAAAATGCACCGATTCTATGTTGCTTATCCCCACAATTGCTCGCCATTACGTGTGCGCCACGACTTGAATCGACACATTTCATCAACAATCTGTGTGAACCTGGCCAATTCAGGGGTACTACAAAGTAGCCCGACATCCATGAAGCACGCATAAATAGTCAACGCTATGGCGGAAATTCAACTATACTGAATTAAATATCGATCGATCCGATGATATATAACCCAGCAGAAGGCAACCTATTCAATACGCTCAAACACTATGCCGGATATACATTCACTTTCATTTCAGCTTCCTCTCTATATCCGCGTACCAAAGCATCAACAAAATCAGTTCAGACAATTGAACAATCCCTATCCTGCCTGAATGCGGCCAGGCGGCGATATCAAAAGATATGTCGCTCAACCCGATCAACACAAGGACATACCCCCCCTCGCAGACCAGGGGCGAGATAAGATGAATAAACATCAACAAAACAGCAAGCGAGCAAAGAGAGCGCCACAATCGATCCTATCGTATATCAAGACCTATTGAGACGAATTGCAACGACAGTAGCACACCGGAAAAATCCAGCAAGACAATCAGGATAACCTATGCAGACGACACCTTACCGAACCTCCAGCGAACTAAACTCCGGTATTATCTTTCCCAGGCTCGAGTCCTGGAACAGCGCAACCGAAACAGCAACCATCGCCGCGGACGTCAACAAGAAACGCGTTTTGTGCAGAATCGCACTCTGCACCCTGGTAGATCGATTCGGCGCATCCGATGAATCACCGATGCAACTCATAGAGCAGTATCGTTTTCAGATACAAGAGGGAGCCAGAAAACTCATAGAAGAAGAAGCCTATGAAGAGGATGGCTCTGTTATGATCGGATTAGGCGACATTTGAGCGTAACACACTATACTTTTCGAGAAACTCAGAGGGCCTCCCTAAAGGAGTCCCTAATCAATTCGCGAATTGTCGCGCGGCTGCCGAAATGCTTGCACTTGGCGTTGAAAACGCTTTGCAACAGCCGGCTACCAACTACACATTCGACCTTGATACGATTTTTTTATCTCACCACTCCCTCAACCCGGTCTTAGTCAAAGGCTACTAAACTCTTTCTAGAGTCAGCTTGGACTCTGCGGTCCAATTTTTATATCTATGCGCAATCAAGAACTTCCGCCCCTTATGCCCGGGCCGGAGCGACTCAATTGAGCGATTACTTCTGTAATTATCCCAAGGATGGGCAAAAGGTTTGGACAACAGCAGGAATACTGACATTATCCAGTGTGCAGCCCTTTCGCAAGGTACATTGTTTGCAATGATGCCGAGGCTCCTGCTGCAGATTGTGTCCGACAGTGAACGCTACCGCGGTCGACTTCAGTGGCAGCAGCAGATTGCTGCGATGCAGGGTGATACCAATCTCAGCCGCCCCTGCCAATCTCAGTATGGCAGCGTGCGTGGAGAGATCGGATCCGGAATCTTTGATCATGAGCTCTTGTCCCATGCTGAGCCCCAGAGAGTGTACCCTGGCCTCGATGAGCTCCGCCAACCTTCGACTGAGTGCGACGAGCAGTTCATTTCCCAGGTAGTCCAGTGCCAGTGCCAGGGCTGCCCGCTTTTCGGCAATCAACAACCTGATTCGCACATCCAGTCGCGGTCCCAGGGTGCAGACGCCGCAGCCAAGAGCAGCCAGTTCACCCTGTTTCGGCAGCTGCACCAGGGCCGGTAGAATCTCGCCACCAACACATAGTTTACCGTCATCATCAATCCCGTGTAATTGAACAGTATTAAAGCTGTGAGCTACATCCAGCAGCGACTCTTCACGAATCAGCGTGATTGCCATATCACGCTGGCGTCGCCGTACCAGAGAAAGATCCCTCGGCGGTTGAAGTTCCAATTCACTCAGCAGGTCGCTAACTTCCATGTTTGCCCCCAGTGTTAAATAGACTGCACAGACAGGCCATCTGCATGCGAGATGACTGTTTCTGTGTAACGAAGTGGTAGATGTAATCCAAGCACCCAATAGTGAGTTGATGATTTCCGATCTACCCTGACCGAATAAAAAAAGCGAACTCCGCACACGATTGCAGACTCCTCATCGAATCCAGGTTGACAGTTACATCCAGTCACGAAATCTCCATTTCAACCTTTGCGCACTGCAAAAAATCGCTTTTGAGTATTTGTGTTTTATCTATCCGACCAATAAAACATTACATTTTACAGGCACATCTTGTACCAAATTATTTTTTTCCATCTAAACATGCACTTAATACTTATGCAGACATAATAAATATGATTTCAGTAAAATTACCCGACACATCATCACTTAATACACTTACGCAATATCACGAATATTAATCATCAATATCAAAGAATTATCAACACCGAACACGTTTTTGAAATCAATATGTAGCGTAAAATTTTCCGACATAAAGACCATGCGTAAGGAACCTCTGACTACTACTGGATCGAGTGTGCGGTGAGATGAAATGCACTGGATCAAGGCGAAAAGCGCTCGTAACTGCAGGCTATTGCAATGCCTTGGTTATTTAGAAGAATTTTTTGGCCATGCCGGTACATTTCAGCCGCCACTCACCGATTCATGAATTGATCAGAGGTTTCTTAAATAGAATTGGATCTAGGGACTGTTAACACGAATTCCATAGGCTCTGCTGGATTTCAGTATGCGCACCAAAGGCACAAACAAAGTAATTCAGCTACTCACGAAAGCGGAATCAATCTCGGCAGTTTGTATTCGATCTGTTTTCACGATTCGATTCTTTCTTGATTGAAAATTACCAACATGCCGAATGATTATGCTTCTATGACAGAGTTCACAATCATACCCAGCAAAAGGACTTGACCTATCAAAACTGACACACAGGAAATAGAAACAACAGGAAGACTCGTCAGAGTAAGATGCGAAATCCGCATCATCTACAGAGCACTTCCACTGCATGGCTGTTGAGCGCCCCGATGTTGGCGGACATAGCCAACACTGAGATATCGATAAAGACCTGACCGGAAGACACATCAGAGTCGACACGCAAGCACACAACAACTTGACGGGCGATGATAAAGATACAGATTAAGGACTGATCGCCCTTAACCACTTTCACCTTAGCGACTCAAAGGGCAAAGTACTCTGGTACAGCCGTGACACACCGTGAGCGATCTGGTAATAACACCTTGACCATGCGCCCCTCCCCCTTAAGGAACCTCTGATCAATTCATGGATCGAGGGCGTGGTGAGATGAAATACGCCGGATCAAGGCGAAAAGCGCACCTAATAGCTGGCTATGGCGAAGCTTTTCAACGCAGAACCGGAGCATTTCAGCCGCCACACACCGATTCATGAATTGATCAGAGGTTCCTTAAACCGTTTCGTCACAATCGGGTGAATAGGCTTCGTCATCGTTCGTTACCCAGATCGTCCAGGGCTATGGCTCATTCAGTCGCGCATCGTGCGCGGGTACAGAGCAGCACCAGCTGTCGTGCATCGTTGGCGGTAATCATCCCGTCCCCGTCCAGGTCGCGCGGGTCATCCGCCCCCTGCGCCTGGGTATTGCGTGCCGCCAGGATATGATTCATGTCATCCTGGTCCACATCGCAGTCACCATCGATGTCACCGATCATGCCGCCGCAGCCACTACCGGCCTCGACGACGATCGTAATATCTTCCGTGTCGTTCATACTCGGCACTCCACTGTCAGAGACGCTAAAGCCGATCGGGTATTCGCCGGCCTGACCTGAAACCGGTAGCCAGGTGAACTGCGCCGTACCATTGCCGTTGTCGATCAGTTCCGCACCACTGGGCAGACTATCGACAACAAAGCTCAGCGAGTCGCCGTCAGGATCACTCGCCATAATGACGAAGCTCAACACCTCTCCCTCATCGACCCCGCGATCGCCAATCGGATTGAGCATCGGCGGACGGTTGACCTCGCCCACGCTCAGCGTAACCTCTTCACTATCGCTGGCTGACGGGTCGCCGTCGTCGCTAACCACGAATTCCACAATATGGTTACCGGCCTGGGTATATACGGGTGTCCAGCTGAACAACGCCGTACCATCGCCTTGGTCCGTGAGTGCCGCACCATCCGGCAAACCGTTGGCGGTATAAGCCAGATTGTCCCCATCCGGGTCGCTGGCGCTGATGACAATGGAGAGTGTCTCCCCTTCTTTCAACAGACGATTACCGATCGGATCGAGTGCCGGCGGACGGTTGACGTCGCCCACGGTAATGGTGACCGTTTCGCTATCGCCGGCGGCGGGAACGCCATCATCGTGAACGATGAAGTTGACCTGATAGTTACCCACAGCACCATAATCCGGCGTCCAATTGAAACTCGCGGTACCATCTTCGTTGTCGCTCAATACCGCCCCAGACGGAAGATTTCCGGCAGTGAAGCTGATTTGGTTGCCATCCGGATCGGTGGCACTGATATCGAAGGCCAGTACCACAGCCTCATCCACCTGATGATCGCCGATGGAATCGAGGATGGGCGGTCGGTTCACATTGCCCACGGTAATAGTGATCTCTTCGCTGTCGCTGGCGGCAGGCGAACCGTCATCGGTGACGATGAACCGCACCTGATGGTTGCCAGCCTGTGTGAAGCTCGGCGTCCAGATAAACAGCGCGCTGCTGTTGCCATTGTCGGTCAACTGCGCGCCGGTCGGCAGGTTGGCCGCGGCGAAACCGAGCCCGTCTCCATCCATGTCACTGGCCGAGATCAGAAACGACAGCTCGACATTCTCTTCGACGCTCCGGTTGCCCACCGCATCCAGCACCGGGGCGTGATTGACATTGGCGACCGTGATGGTGATCTGCTCACTGTCGGCGGCCTGCTGTGTAGCGCTGTCAGTTGCGATGAACTCCACTGTATAGACTCCGGCCTGAGTGGCGCCAGGCGTCCAGCTGAACAGGGCCGTACCGTCACCATTGTCAACGAGGGAAGCGCCAGCCGGTAAGCCAACGGCAGTCAACGCAAGCACATCCCCATCCGGATCAGTGGAACTGATCGCGAAACTCAACAAGATCCCTTCGTCTACGCTTTTATCGCCGATGGGCGCCAGCGAAGGCGGACGGTTACTGTTATCAACGGTCAGCGTGAACGACTGGCCGGCACTCAACCCCCCGTTATCGCTCACCGTCACCGTCACCTGATAGATGCCCGCGGCGTCATAGCCCGGCGCCAGCTGCAATTGGCCGCTGCCGTTGCCGTCGTCCGTCAGACTCACAAAGGCGGACGCTACGACGCTCAAACTCAGGCTGTCGCCCACATCGGGGTCGCTGGCCGTGAGCGGGAGCGTCAAGACATCCCCCTCGACCATCACCTGATCGGCGAGTGACGCGAGCACCGGCGTCCGGTTGGTGTTCTGGACCGTCAAGCTGAAGCTAGCGTTCGCGGACAATCCCCCGGCATCGACAGCGGTCATTGTCACCGTGTAGACCCCGGCGTGCGTATAGCCCGGCATGATGCTCAAGCGGCCGGTGCCGTCACCGTTGTCCTGCATGGTGACGAACACAGGTGCGCTGAGACCGAAACTCAGCGTATCCTGATCCGGATCGGTCGCCGAGATATCGATCAGCAGGCTCTCCCCTTCCGCTATTGTCTGGTCCCCGATCGGACCCATCGACGGCGGGTTGTTGCCGCCACCGGCGCCGGTATGGAAGATCCAGCTAATCGCACTCTCCATGGTCTTACCGGAGGCCAGGCTGCAGGCACCGTCACTGCCGCCGAGAATGGTGGCGCGATAGGTCGTGTTCGGCTGCATGAAATACTGACTGTTGGGGTAAGGACTATCCAGACCGAGACGCAGTACCGCAATCGTGGTGCCGCCGGCGGGGGGATGCTCGATGGTCAGATCGGTCGGGATGTGTCGCACCGGGTTGCCCACGGCATCGAGTTCTTCGAGATAGTAGGTACCGGCCTGCATCAGATTGGCTGAAACCACCTGGACGCCCTTGCTTGGATCGTTGGGATCGATCGGCGCGGTGACCACATCATTCCAGGTGTCGGCGATCAGACACGAGGTCTGCGGGGTCAACACCGCCATCACCGAGGTGGTGATGGGAATGTCTGTCTGCTGATGCAAGGGATTGGTGGCCAATAGCACCGGTGCACGATCCGCATCCAGGGGCACGAAAGCGACGGGATAGGTATTCAGAATATTGCACCCCGAACCGGCCGCCCCCGTGTCTACGGTGAGCGTGATATTGTCCGCCGCAATGGCCTGGCAGGCGATAATCTCGCCCTCCACCAGGGACTGCACGCGGAAGCCAGCCGTGACCGTTTCACCCACCTCTATCAGACCGAAGCCGACCGTCTGGCTGCTGCTCGGCACGGGCTGATCATAGGCATCCACCAACAGCGCATCACCCCCCACAAAGAGTTCCAGACTGGTGTAGAGCGCCGGACGATTGGAGCTGTTGGTAATCTCCACGACCAAATCGTAGATCTCGTTCAGCGTCACATCCGGGCCGTCGGCACGACTGGGATGGTGTACCACCACCGAGAGAAACGGCGGTTGCAGGACCTGCACGCTGGTACTCGCCACACCGCTGACCGGAATCTCAACCGGCAGACCGCCGCCGGTGATCTTGCCGCCGAAATGGATATCGATGGCATGGGTCCCTATGGCATCGCCGCGGACGATGAACTGACCGGCGCCAGTGGTGCCCGGCAGAATCTCACCCAACTGCAGGGTCTCTGCGCTGCCGGCGGGATCCACGGTAACCGGATCGGTCCCCAGCCCCACGCCGATGGTGGTCAGGCCATCCGGCACCTGGATATCGGCGTTCATGTCACTGAGAACGAAGCTGCTGGAGACGTTGTGCAACAACAGGGTGACCTGGAAGAAATCCTTCAACGTCTTGATGCGACCGTCGATGATGATGACGCCGGGGATGGTCTGCCCCGAAGGCGTGGTAATGACCACCACCTGGGCGCAGGCGGAGCGACAGCCGCCGGCGGCACCGACACTGCCGCCACCGATACCGCCGGTTGCGCCTCCGACCCAACCGTGACCGCTGGAACCCGGGAGAGCGGAAAAACTCCGTCCATAGCTCACGGTTCCGGCGGCGGGGTTATGCACCACCGGCTGACTGATGGTCACGGGATAGGAGCCGATAGTGAGCACCACAGTGAACATGGAGACATGGAAATTGCTCGCCTCACTGACATCGATGACGCCCTTGGCGACCAGGTCGTCGATCTCATCGATCGTCAGTGGCCGGGAGTAGGCCTCGGCGATGACGATCTGCGAGGGATCCACATGCACCACTTTCACAGGGATCGCCGAGGCGATCGGTTTGGGACTGGCCGCCAGTTCGTCGATGGCCGAGGCAATCAGCACATTCTCGGTATTCCGCCGCAGGGTAACCGGCAGGCAGAAGTTCGAGGTGTTTGCATCGAGCCGGGTCGAAACCACACGGGCGCCGCCTTCGATCCGCACCGTGGTATCGGGCCGCGAAGTGCCGCAAACATCAATGACCGGCAACAGGGTATAGGCATTCAGCGGATTCAACACCGGTGGTGCCAGCACCGTGGTGTTCTTCACCGCCGGTGAACCCGGTACGGCCGGGAGATCCATACCGCCGGCGTTGTAGACCACCTGCAAGCTGATCACCCCATCGGCCAGGGCGCAGACATCGATGCCGCCGAAGGCGACACTGCCCGCCCCGTCGCTGGCCGCGACGGCTGTCCCAACGGCCGAGACACCGCCCTGATCCACCAGCCTTACCACGAAGCTGTCGGCCGAACCGGCTTCGGAGTCGAGGCTCACCTCACCGCCCACACTGGCGCAGGAGGCCGCCGTAATGCGATCGGCCACTACACCATCCAGCACATGGGCGTCGAGCACCGGATTGTTCTCCAGCGCATCGGATGGCGAAACGGCTTTGCCCAGCAGATCCACCTGCAGCTGCGGGCGATCCGGGTCGTTGCTGGAGAGAGCCAGGCTTGCGCTGTATGTGGTACCCGCACTGGCCGACGGCGGCGTGAAGCTCACCAGCAGATTACGGGATTCCCCGGGATTGACGCTGAAAGGCAACAACTCGCCGGCCGTGGCCGAGACCTGGAACAGCGCATTATCGGAAATCGCGCTTGCCAGGGTCAGGGGCCCTTCCCCCGTGTTGCTGATGGTCAGCACTTTCTGCAAGCTTTCCGTTTCACCGACCGCACCGAAATCGAGATATCCCGCCACCTCGATCTTCCCGGGCGCGGGCGGATTCACGCCACGACCGATCAGCGTAATCGTCACCGGAGTGCCGCTGTTGTTCACGAGGGTGAGGCTACCGGAGAAATCACCTGCCACCTCAGGCGAAAAACCGACGGGCAGCGATCGACCGGCCCCCGCCGCCAGCTCGAAACCGGTCGGCGGATAGGCGGTGAAAGGCGCACCGCTGCTGGTGGTATCAGTAACCCGCAGCGGAGAACCGCCGGTATTGCTCAGCACTACAGACTCGTTGACGGAAGTCCCAACCAGAACATCCCCAAAATCGATCGCCAGCGGCGTCGCCACCGCCACCGGCGGCGGCACATCGTTCACCGTCAAGGCAAAGGTTCGGCTCACACTCAGGGCGGTCGAGTCGGTGGCCGTTACCGTCACCGTATAGGTACCGGCATCCGCGAATCCGGGCGCCAGACCCAAACTGCCCGTACCGTCCCCATTGTCCGTCAACGAGACGAAGGCGGGACCGGTCATGGCAAGCGTCAGCGTATCACCCCCGTCGGGATCGCTACCGACGACGGTCACGACCAGACTCTCACCTTCGCTCATCGATTGATTGGCGATCGGCTGTAGACTCGGTGCCTGCGCTGTATCATTTACCGTCAGGGTAAAGGTCTGGCTGTCGCTCAACCCGCCCAGATCGGTCACGGTCACCGTAACCGCATGCGAACCCGCATCGGCAAAGCCCGGCGTGGCAACCAACTCAGCCGTCCAGTCGCTGTTGTCCATTAGTGTGATAAAGGCAGGGCCAACCACTGAATAGCGCAAAGTGTCCGCCAGGTTAGGGTCCGCTGCAGACAAAGGAATGGTCAGCGTGTCACTTTCGTTGACGCCCTGATCGTTGATCAACGTTAGTTCCGGAGGATAGTTCGTGGCTCCTGATGTGGTGATTTCGATGTCATCGAGAAACCAGCCATGGCTGGTGTCGCCACAGCCGCTGTAGTAGCAAACGGCGTAATGGAGAAAGGCCAGTCGCACACGCTGGCCCGCATAGGTCGTCAGGTCAATGTCCTTCAGCGACCACTCCGAATTGTTGACCACCTGCGCGCCCACATTCTCCCAGGCACCCCAATCGGCGCCGTCCCACACCGAGATCTGCACCTGTCCATAATCACGCGTGGAGTAGGAGAACCAGGTCCAGAAACGCAGATGCAATTCGTCCGTTCCCGTCACCGCCCGCAGATCCATACTGGCGCTAATCAGTCGGCTGTCTGTGTTGCCGGGATGAGTACCATCCAAATTTGTGCCCACGCACTGGCTGCCGCCGTGGCAACTCGCAGGTCCAGCGCTCGGCGTGCCGAGCTCCCATACGCCCCGGTCAGTTCCCCAATCATCGCCCCAACCCGCTTCGAAATCTCCACTGAAACTCGGCGCATGGGCCACGATGCTGATGTCATCGAGAAACCAGCCATGGCTGGTGTCGCCACAGCCGCTGTAGTAGCAAACGGCGTAATGGAGAAAGGCCAGTCGCACACGCTGGCCCGCATAGGCCGTC
>JBNKOL010000004.1:0-2626 GCA_050294655.1 Sedimenticolaceae bacterium | reverse complement strand
TAGATCCGATCTGTCACCGAGTCAACGCAATCACCTGATCAAGGCCCAGAGCGCCGCTCAATCCCTGCTCGGTATCATCAACGACATCCTCGACTTTTCCAAGATTGAGGCTGGCAAACTGGAGGTCGAGGCTATCGAATTTGATCTGGGTAAGGTAGTGCAGCAGACGGTCGACACTATCGCTCTGTTGGCCGATCAGAAAGGACTGGAATTTCTGGTGCGCCACGATGTCAGCCTTCCGGTGCAGCTGATCGGTGATCCCCTGCGGATTGGACAGATACTGCTCAATCTGTGCAGCAACGCGATCAAGTTTACCGCAGAGGGTGAGGTGGAACTTGCCCTGGCACTACAGGAAAGCGATGCAGACTCGGTGACACTGCATATCTCGGTGCGTGACACAGGTATCGGCATGACGCCCGAGCAACAACAGCGCCTGTTTCAAAAATTCACCCAGAGCGACCAGAGTCACACCCGCCGCTTTGGTGGTACCGGCCTGGGACTGACCATCAGCAGGAATCTGGCAGGCTTGATGCGCGGGGACGTGTGGATAGAGCGCTCCGCCCCTGACGAGGGCACTACCATGGGCTGTACCGTGCGCCTGGGCCTGGTAGAAAAATCGATCGCCTACAGGGAAATACTGCTGCAGCAGACGGGGGCGCTGCTCAAAGGAGTGCGCGTACTGGTGGTTGATGACAATGCGATTTCACGCGAAATTCTCAGCGAGACCCTTCAGCAGTTCCATCTCGATGTTGATGATGTCGCCGACGGTAAGGCTGCCATTGAACGGCTGGCCGGGGCGCAGGATGCGCCTTACGATATCGTGTTGATGGATTGGCGCATGCCGCAGATGAACGGCGATGAAACCGCCCGCCGTATCCATGACGATATCCGTATCGATCCCCGGCCAAAGGTGATTATGGTGACCGCCTTTAGTCTTGAAAATGTGGCCGAGACCTCGGAGTATTCGGGTATTGATGCCTTTCTAACCAAACCGGTTTCGCCTTCGTTATTACTCGACACACTGTTGTCGACGCTCAAACAGGTCAGGCTTCTAAAGCCGCCGTACAGAACTCGCGGAGCAGAAGTGTCCGATACACTGGCGCCCTATGCCGGCGCTCATCTGCTTTTGGTAGAGGATAACGAGATCAATCGCGAATTTGCCGAAGAATTGCTACACAGTATGAATATCGAAGTAAGCATTGCGGTGAATGGCCTGGAAGCGGTGAAAAAAGTACAACAAAGCTGCTACGACGCCATTCTCATGGATATCGAGATGCCGGAACTCGACGGCCTGCAAGCCAGTCGTCGCATCCGTGCCCTGTCAGAAAAGGAAGACGACTGGTTTGCCCGTACACCCATCATCGCCATGACAGCCATGGCGATGGCGGAAGACAAGCAGAAATCACTCGATGCGGGCATGAATGACCACGTGATTAAGCCCATCGACCCGGAGCGATTGGCCAGGGTACTAGGCAAGTGGATAGATATCCCGCAAGAACGGCGCACGGCGGCCGAACAGGTGGAGGCAACGCAGCAGGACAAAGCATCGAAAAACACTGACCTGCTGGCGCTGCAACATCTGAATACTGCTCAGGGTATACACCGTATCGGCGATAATCCGGATGCCTACCGCCGCCAGTTGCAACGTTTTCATGCTCGTTACAGCGATGCGGCGAAGATACTGCAGAGGATCATAGATGAGCAGGGCGTCGATGCGGGTGAGGCCTACTGCCACGCTCTCAAGGGTATCAGTGGTAGCATCGGTGCCACCGCGCTGACCGACTGTGTCACCAGACTGGACGATGTGCTTAAACAGGGCAAGCGACCTGAAGCTCTGCTGTTCGAACGCTTCGCCCGGCGCCTGTCGGACGTGATGCTGGAGCTTGACGGGCTTGTCCTGCCAGGCCAGCCGGTGACCGCCACGCTGTTGGATATGACTGAATTACCCGCAAAGCTGGCGCGCCTGCGGGCATTGCTGAATAGCGATCTGGGCGCCGCCGAAACCCTGCTTGGAGAATTGCGCTGCAGCTTGAGAGGCACTGAGCAGAAAGGTGCGATCGAACAGGTTGCCGCTGAGATGGAAAAATTTGAAATAGACGAAGCGCTGGTGCTGCTCGATAACTGGGGTAGCCATCAGGAGAAAATACAATGACCATGGAAGGAAAGTCTAAAATACTTAAGGTAACAGTCCTGATGCTCGATGACGCGGATGCGAAGGTTGAGGGATTTGATCCTGGTGCCGCCGACTACACCACCAAACCTTTCGATATCGATAAGGCTGAAGCCATAAACAGAAAAAATGACAGAATCCAACGCTAAGCCAAAGATCCTCATCGTGGATGACGTTGCGGAAAATCTGCACTTGATGATGAACATCCTACGTGAAGAGTTTGCCGTCATCGCCGCAACCACTGGTGAAAGAGCACTACGGCTGGCCAGAGCTAGCCCCGTGCCTGAGCTGATCTTGCTCGACATACAAATGCCCGATATGGATGGCTTCGAAGTGTTGAGACATCTCAAGTGCGATCCCATAACGGAACAAATACCCGTTATTTATATCACAGCCCTGACGGATGAAGGTAATGAGGCAGAGGGGCTGAGCCTGGGAGCGGTGGATTACATTACC
>JBNKOL010000003.1:0-61314 GCA_050294655.1 Sedimenticolaceae bacterium | reverse complement strand
TTGCCACTGTCACGACATTCTGAAAATGTATAACGAGGCACAGTGAATCTAAGTCATTGAAATTCTGCCAAATAAAGTGTTATATAGAGGTCTTGCTATAAATGAATAACGAGACCCGGGGTCTCGTTAATAAAGCTGTTACATTTTCAGGAAAGAATGATGCAGAGATCAAAATTTGGGTACGTAGGAATATTCACTGGTTCATTTGCACTCTTACTGGCATTAATACATTTCTGGGCTGGTCCATTTTCCCCTAAACCTACAATTGAAACTGTTGTCGCAAGCAAGGCAGCATCTATCAGAGCTGCTGCACTTGATGCACTAAAAGGAAAAGATCCTGTTCAAGAAACATATATATCTAAGTGGGATGCAGATAAGGTAGCAAACGTAGCAACGGCAACATTGGCTGGCATCGCACTAATTCTGGCTGTTCTCTCTCTCGTAAATAAGGAACAAATAAGAGTGTCGGGCGGGGCCGCTGCATTAGGAATAAGTGCAATAGCTTTTCAATTTATAGCTATGTATGCAATGGCATTATTGGTCGTAATTTTAATAGCAGCAGCGCTTTCTAGTCTCGGGGTAGGTTAAATGTAACAAGCAGCGCAACACGGACTCCGGCGCTGACGCGCCTCCGCCGGTTCGCTGAACGTTAAGGCTTTATAGAAGTCTGGATATGAAAGCAAAATTGATCACAAGCAGTCTATTCGGACTTTTGCTGCCATGGACATATTTCTTGGTTGTAAATATCGGTCCAATTCGTAAATATGATGAATTAGGTAACGAATCAGTGGGTTCAGGCGGGGTTCTTGGCTTTTTAGAGTTTTATGGCTTTACTGATGCGCTTGTAATTTATTTAAAAGCAGCATTGGGTTGTGCGCTAGCGGTGTTCATCGTATGTGTAGCCTATGAAGTAATCGCAGGTAAATATGCCACAAAGCCTTAACAATTCGTTCTTGTCGCCCCTTCGGGGCTGGGACGCCCGGCTGTCGCCGGTCGCCCAAAAACTCTGCCGTTAGGGATGTTCAAAGGAGGTTACATGAGGATTAGTAAACTTAATTTGGTGCTCTCAACTTTGTTGCTTGTATTATTATGGCCATCAATTACATACCCAGAAGCTAACTCACCAAACAAAGTTTTTCTTGACCTTGATGCTCCAGCGGGGAGGTTCACTACATGGAAGTCCACTGTGAATAACTCAAATGAAGTGAGCGGCGAATTCAAGATTGTAGAACTGAAAGATCATGATAAATGGAACCCTACCTTTACAATAACACTTGAGGATAAAGGCAAAGAAAATGAGTTTTGGGTCCGAATTGCAAATTATGAGAATGGTGTCTTTAATATATTTGTTGAATATAGGAAAAACAAAAAGCCAATAAACACATATATATTTCCACAAGTAATTAAAGTTGGAGCAGATGTTCCTTTCAATCTTGATTGGATTGATAACAAACAAATAGGGATTTCATTTCACAATGAAGAAAAGATCGAAGCTGAGCTTAATTTTAAAGTGGAAAAAATAGGCATTGCAAGCTCTACAGGAGAGCTTTTGGTGAATAATCTAAGCTTAGAATGATCCCTAACAATTACATTAAATTCGCTCCCTACGGTCGCCGGACCTCGCTAATGCTCGGCCGTTTATGTAGGCGTTAAATGCAAAAAGAGTACTCTTTAAATTGGAAGGAAATACTTATCCGGTAAGGTGGAAAAAACAAGGAGAGAAATTTCTTGTTTACCTAGACTCTGAGAAATCAATTAGAGGAATTGACATCGACTTTGAAACGGCTTGCGATGAACTTTGTTTAGCTATTTGTGATAAGTATGCTGATGGTGAAGCTGTTCTAAATTTCTTGCGTGAGCCTCCTCAGCCTGATGGGGTTTCAAAATATGCAAATCCAGCACTCGTAACTCTAAGCTGGAATGAATCGGCTGAAGGCCCTCTCTGGCAAGAGGGCTTATTTGAGGGTGGTTATTGTAAAGCGTGTCGGGCTGGAGTAGGTGATAGAACTTCCATATCTCTTGAAGTCGATATTATTCCGAAAGGTGAAATTGGCAGCTTCAATCAAATCATGTTTAGTCCCGTCTTACTATCAGAAAAATTCCTGACTTTATTTACAGAAATAGAAAAAGCTCGGATGGGGCTAATACCAGTCATATGCAGAAAAAAAGTTAATCGTCAGTTTTATGAGGTCAATGGAGAACCAGTACTGAAGCAGGTTGGTGTAAAGTCAGGTGTTTATAACTCATTAATAAGCTGGGAGTGTGAATCATGTGGGCACAAATCCTTTTCCTGTAGCCACCCAGAAATGCCAGACAATTATAAGTATACTGACTTTATTTGTTCCTCCGATTTGCCAAGTGACACTAACCTGGCATTTGTTATTGAAGACAACATAGGTAGGAAAATGATTTGCATGTCTTTAAGTCGTTGGAGGCAATTAAACAATCATAAAAATTCAAAAGGTGTTTCTGCTGACAGAATTTATGTATTACCTGAAGAACAAATAAATAGAAACCCGACTGTTAGAATAGAGGCTCATGCAAATTAAGGCATTTAACAATCGGCTCCAATGGATACGCTTCCTTCGGTCGCTCCCCATTGAGCCCGGGCGTTATGAGTCTTAGATAGCTTCGAGTATTGAATGAAAAAAGATGAAATAGAGAAAATCGTTAAAGCGAGAGTGGCAGATGCTCAAGTGCTCTACGAATCATCTAGATACGATGGTTCGGTATATTTGTGTGGGTACGCAATAGAACTCGGGCTTAAGGCACGGATTTGTCGGACTTTGCAATGGGATGAATATCCAACTTCTGGAAAGTATAGTTCCTTTAAGACTCATGACCTCGACGTGCTTCTCCACCTTACAGGCTGCGAAGATAAAGTTAAATTAGAGCACCTGGCAGATTGGTCTATTGTTGCCCAATGGAATCCCGAGGCCAGGTACAATCCGATTGGTAGTGTTCAGGACTCTGATGCAAAAGATATGCTTGAATCAACAAAGGAGCTTCTGAAAATATTATGAAAGAACTAGCAGAGAAGCTCCGCAATATTGAAATCGAATTGAGCAAAGAAAATGGCGACTTTGAGCTGTTTGCATTGTTCTTGCGTGAGGATGCCCCGGACAAGTGGGATTTAATTATTTCTTCCGACTGGGCACGTAAAGATAAAAAGTCAGCACTAAATACAATAGTTTCAAAAATACAAAGCACATTGAGTGCTGAAGAGACTTTTAAGCTATCACGAATTATCATCCTAAATAAGGATGACGCTGCACTGAATGCGCTACATGGAGCAATGCATGTGGAGCATGGTGTTGCTGAGATATCAGATAGTAATTTCTTTGGATTGGCAATTAAACATGCCTACCTTATTACATCAAAGCGTGCAAACTCATAAAAATGAATAACGAGACTCGGGTTCTCGTTAATAAAGCTGTTATGCCATACGAAAATGATACCGGAAGAAATTGATATCTCATGCGCAATCGGCGATTGCGCTACTCAAATTAAAGTAGGTGAGTTTGATATTCAGTTTTCTCTAGGTAAGGTATGGTTTGCAATTATGTGCCCCATTCAAATTATTGAAGCTGGTAATAAAGTCGGAAAATGAAAAGTTCAGGGGACACAATACATAATTCTTCTTCAAATAAGTATTGTGTCCTATGAAAAGTTCAGTAAGTTCAGGGGACACAATACATAATTCTTCTTCAAATAAGTATTGTGTCCCCAGAATTACCCCAGCAGAATTACCCACAGAATTCAGCAAATAAGTATTGTGTCCCCAGAATTCACAGAATTACCTAATTCTTCTTCAAATAAGTATTGTGTCCCCAGAATTACCAGAATTACCCCGGCAGAATTACCCAAATAAGTATTGTGTCCCCAGAATTCACAGAATTCAGAATTCTGGTCCCCAGAATTCATGTGTCCCCAGAATTCAGAATTACCTGTATGATCCACAATATGGTAAAGATACAAAAATATGGGGAGTACGAGGCGATATAGGCCTCTTTTTTCCGGTATTTTTAATTAGAGCGAATTGGATTGGATAGAATGCTGACAGAAAAATATTCTGGCTTAATGTGCTTACTGTACGTTGAAAACCGAGTTATTCGACAGACTCGTTAGCAAAAATATGAAAACTACTTTGAATCAACAAATATTTGAACGATATTATCAGGTGGCTAATTCTGATCTAAAGCTAGATGATGAGATTGCGACAAAAATTGGCAAAGTTATTTCAAATAATAATTCTGTATTAGTTGGCTTCAGTGAGTTTTGCCTAATGCCAAAAATGAGAAACACTCAAATTAATTTTGCTATCATAAATCGTTGGTTTTCTGCCGCGCCTTCTTATTTACTGCTTTCAGATATATTTTCCGATAGTAAAATCAAAGTAGGAAATATTAAACAATTTAGTTCAGAAAGTATCCATAATTTATTTGAAGTTAGCTTCGAAATTGGAGCCAATCATTATAAGCTGAGCGATCCTTCTTCATGTGAATTAGCTAACTGTATTGCTAAATCAGCGAGCGCTACATTTGCTTTTTATCAAAGGAGTAATTTGCCCGAATCATACACGCTTAGAAAACACACAAAATTACTTAGAAACTTTATAGAGCAAGCTTTACCTTTTGTTATCGCTGCAAATGCATTGGTAACAAGTCCAAAATATGATAGGTATGCCTAAAAATGTATAAAAAGACGCGGGGTCTCGTTCATAAAGCTGTTATGTATCAGGGCGGCACTGTGCAAAAGTATAATTTAACATTTGCAATATTCATATCAATATTGTTTAACCTTGGTGTTTCTGCGGCATCAACTCTTGAGGAAAGAAAAGAAGTAATAAAGATAACTGAAACCTATAAACCAAGCGAAGAACAAATCCAACCGAAAGCTCGCTCAGAGGCCATTCTTAAAGCAGAAATAGTCCCATATATAGACCACCTTCCTGTTATTGAGTCTGAAAAACAAGCGAAAATACAAGATGAAAATGATGTTGAGTTACGGACTTTATCCTTAGTTGTCATTGCTGTAAAAGGAGAAGGGCATGAGCAAAAAGTCGTTGACGATCTCATATCAAAGTACGGTCTAGCTAAGTACTTAACTCCAAATGAAAGAGAATTTATAAATAATCCTTCACCAACTCAGCACGATAAAATCCAGTTTATATGGCGTTATGAGTCAGCTTGGGTAATGTTATGGGCATTGAGTTTTATTGACGTTTTGCCAAGATCAGATCAAATTGCTGATGTTCCTAAGCTAGCTGAAATCATTCGTATCCATACTACGGAATCATTTCAAGCTAATGGCAAACTCCGAGAGGCCTCAGAACTGCTAGATCAGGCTGATCTTATCTACCGTTACCACTGGGCAGTCACAGATGCTCGAATCAATGGTCGTGAACCACCGGCTGGATTGGATGGAAGTGTAGTTTATGAGCGACACTATTCTCTAAATTGGCTTATTGGCTATATGGATGAAGATTGGGATGATATTTCAACTGATACATAAAAATAGTAACGAGACAGGGGCTCTCATTAATGTAATTATTATGCAACTAGGTTGGACAAATCATGATTTTCTGTTATAGAGAGATTGCCACTTCCAAATTTAGGATAGGTATGTTCGTTATATCTTTTATACTCTCATCCACTTTTGTTCATGGTGGGGAGTATGAACTGGCTTATTCTGAATTTGATAAAGGAAACATTTCAAAAGCAAAATCGATATTTGAAAAAATGAGGAAGAATGGTGATTCATATGGATACTTTGGCTTGGGAATGATAAGCCATCATGTTAACGAAGATTATAAAACAGCATTGGAATTGTATGAGATCGCTTCTGAGCGCAATGTGCCTGAAGCTATGCACAATATTGGATTCTTATATCAACATGGTATGGTTGGCGAAAAGAATATAAGTAAAGCGATAGAATATTATCAAATGGCAGCTGAGCTAGGGTTTGAACGGTCGCAACATGATCTGGCGTACCTATATCACATGGGGCTAGGCATAGAGAAAGATATTCTAAAGGCATTATATTGGTATCAAAAAGCTGCGAAACAGGGTGCAGGCGATTCATTATTCAACATAGGTGTTATCTATTATCAAGAAAAACAGAATTATCTTGTTGCATATAAGTATTTTTTTGCTTCAAATCTTGTTTCGGGGGATGTTGAACAAAAACTACTTAATATGCTTCAAATGAGTCTTAGTAAAGAGGAAGTAAAAAGTGCAGAGTATGAGGCTCGTATACTTGTTTCTCGAAGTCAAAGAAAAGTGAATTAGCTGTTGTATTGAAGAATTGCATAACAAATTGGCCATGTCACTCACTTCGTTCGCTGGGACGCTCCGCCTTCGGCTACGCGCTCCATACCCGGGTCGTTATCGCGCTGGGCGAAGCCCGGCGTATCTTGCGGGGTGAAAGTCCCTGTCGGGAAAGGGTTAGCCACCCACCCGTATCGAGTGTTGATCTCATTGAGGAGCCAGTAATGGCGAACAAAATTGTGAGGTAAGCGTACACAGAGAATCCTGTAGGCCGTAGGGGAGGCCGTGATCCCTGAAGTGCTGGTACAGCTTCGACAAGGTCAGATCCGGATGCCGAGGGTTTTAACGTGCACCGAAGGCAACACAGAAGTACCCGTGATGGCGATGGGTGTGGAGATCCGGCGGAGTCATCAGGCCTGGCATGCAGGAAGAGATGCGTCGAGGAACCCAGGAAGCCCCGAAGACTCCTGATCTTGAGGAGAGATGATGAAACTGACAGCGTTGGGACACAAAATGGTGAAGAGCCTGGGCACGGTGTGGGCGCGAGTGGAGTTATTGAACAAGGAGTGGTCAGGTAGGCTTGCGAGAGCCAGTGTCGAGGGTGTCTTATGGGGTATAGTAGTCGGAGACCGGGAAAGCCGGGCACATGGCAAAGGACCCCACTGGAGTACGAAGTCCCCAAAGGAAACTCATGCCGGACACTGTCGGACTGGGTAAACATGAGCAAATCTCACTGGGGAGTATAGCCATTGAGCTATGTAACGGGTAACTGTGATGGTTCGCGCGGATGCGAGTACAACCGAGGAACCAGATGCGGGAAAACTGCACGTCCGGGTCTGTGGGGGGGCGCCCGGTAACGGGCGTTCCTACGCCGGATGTTTGCTAGTAATATGACAAGAAACGCTTTGAAACTTGCTGCAATATTATTATTTATTTTTTTACATTGGCTCATGCAGACGACCAATGTGAAACAACAGAAGAATACAAATCTGAAAAATGGGAACTAACAAAACGATTTAGAGAAAATAAACACGAATGTATCTACTCAGTATCACAAGCGAATTATTGGTATGCTACATGGTAATGTCTAAATGCGGCGAAAGGTCTAATTGATAAAGAAAAGTACTGTTTAATTAATGCAGCACACGAGGTAAATCAATACAAAAAGCCAACCTTAGGGAAGATATGTGTAGCCCGTTTGATAGAGATTCTGATTTCTTTGTTCGGGCGCTAAATGAAATGAATTTGAGGAAGGGTATAAGGAAATGCAAATAAACATAAAAATGTATAACCATTGAGACGCGAGGTTTCGTTAATAAAGCTGTTTGTTTAAGGGATCAATGAAATGCCATATGTAGTCGAAGTTGATAACAACATGGGTAATCTGAAGATGCCCAAGTTATGCCCGTATTGCCTCAACAAAGAGGCTAATAGCAGCATTGATATAAAATACACAAAGTCCTTGGGGGGTATACCAACGCCAGCAATAGTTCTGTTCTTATATCA
Source organism: Sedimenticolaceae bacterium (assembly GCA_050294655.1). Lineage (GTDB taxonomy): Bacteria > Pseudomonadota > Gammaproteobacteria > Chromatiales > Chromatiaceae > Thiodiazotropha. The sequence continues at coordinate 53,539 of JBNKOL010000003.1, read as the reverse complement.
AGAAAGAATGTTTCGTTTCCCTGCATGTAGTCGCTGTGCGAAGACCGTTAGTGTTCTAAGTAGAGTTTCGCCATTGATTGCAATAATTCCCTTAGTTGCATTTATGGCTGTCATATTCTTTAAATGGCCGCACCTCCAGGAAGTTTTGATTTGTGCGATTATTGGCGGCGTACTTAGCGCCCTGATGATCTCATACAGGCAGTGGAAGATAATGGGGTTCAGAGTGGGGTACCAGAATCGAAAAAGCACGCTTCTCTATGTGCGCTCTCGACAATACGCATATGAGTTAGCCTCCCAAAACGGGCTAAAACCGCAATATAAAATATTTGTATGGCGGTGGTGGTAATGCAACCCAACAAGACCATCAAATTCGCTCCCTGCGGTCGCCGGACGCTCGCAAGCTCGCGCCGTTTATGGAAGCGTTAATGTCCGCTGATGGGGCGGCTGCGGACTTAAATAGAATACCTGAGTAACGTCGCCTTTGGTCGCATTACGGACGTATCTACAAAGTTGTAGGTGACGCATTTCGCCGCAAGCCAACTGGTTTTGATTGTCATACCTGAGGCACGTCACCAAACCGTCAACCGAAACTCGCTACGCGCGAATTTCCGTGACGGATAATATTCCCCGCAACAGCGCGTCGGCTGAGGGTTATGTTGCTAAGGGACGATAGTCTTCCCGATAGCCATTGTATCCCTCGACCAACCGCGCCATGGCTTCAGTGTCGAAAGGCTGTAGACCGCGCAGGCTCATGTATTTCGCACCGTGACCCACGGACTCCCCGTTTTCCTTGATCTGAAAGTTGAGCCGCACCATTCCCTTCTTGCCCGATACTTCGAAGGATGAGCCAGCAGATTCCACCGCCGGATTTGTCAGGTCGAGTCGGTCGAGATGAATCTCCATGCGCTGATAGATTACCAGCGGGCGGGCGGGGTTGATCATAACGCCTTGTTCTGACATCAGGGGAACCAGGATATGGGGAAAGGTCTTGCCGGAGAAGGTGACGTAGTCGTTGGCGAGTTTTTCAATGAGTTGGGGGTCGCGGGTGATGTCGCCACTGCGTTCGATGGTCAGATAGCATTTCCTGTTGCCGTCGGTGATATCGATCTGAGAAGCGTCGGTGTCGGGGAAGCTCACTGCTTCGTCGCTGACCATGCCGGAGAAAGTGAAACACATCTGCTGGCTTAGGCCCAGTCGTTCCAGGGCCACCGAAAAGAGCAGGTCGCCGGGGACGCAAAACATCTTGGCGTCGGCGTCATGCAGGGGGTTGAAATCGTTGGCGACCTCTTTGGCAAAGCGACTCGCTTGCTGGCGGCTGAAGAGGATCTTGTCGTTGTTTTGTTGGTAGAAGTCGGCCAGTACCATGGGTTCCGCCTTTTTAGGTTCCAGAAACCGGACGATGATAACAGTTGCGGCAGGGAGCTCAAAGGCAGTGGGTCACGGGAGGAGCGCCGGCGAGTGCGATTGACCCGGCTTCCGCTGGGTCGATTCGGCCCGTTTCGACGAGAAGTTACTCGAAAAAGCGGATATCAGCCGGGAACGCATGGAGTAGCTGGCACGGCGGTTGTTGGACAAGACCGGATGCTGATTGGGAATCCTTTGATTCGTCTCTTTCTATTGTTAGAGTGAAGGGTAGTGCCGACCCAACCAGCCAGGCTGCTTCGCCCGGGAGCGCGATGATTGTGAGGGATCGCCGTTCAGCATGGCATGGACGCCGTTTGTACTTTGCCGGGGCCTGCAGAATGCGCGTGAACTGGCCCTATGGAACCTCTGAATAGGTCGTGGATTGATATTCTGTTCGGGTCAGGCTTATGCTGAGATTCTCGATAATGGATAGTGTCGCGCCATAACCAAGCGACCGGGTGAGACAACCGGTTTAGGATGCGTATTGTGAATTCCCGCGAAACAGAGACAGTTCAGGTCAAATTCTCCGTCGGTGACCTGATACAGCACCGGTTGTATGACTATCGGGGGGTGATCGTGGATGTGGACCCTGTCTTCATGCTCACCGACGAGTGGTATGAAGAGGTGGCTCGTTCCCGTCCACCCAAGGATCAACCCTGGTACCGGGTGCTGGTGCATAACAGCAACGACGAAACCTATGTGGGTGAATGCAATCTGGCGCCCGATCCATGCATTGAGCCGATCGCGCATCCTTTGGTGAACGAATTTTTTACCGCTTTTGACGCGGGTCGTTACATAAGAGGACAACGGGTCAACTGAGACGCTATCTTTGTGACGGGCTAATATGACCGCCACCGGTCAAGAGACGCCTCCTTATCAGGTCTAACGACATGCCATGAAAGCGGACAATCAGCTACAAAATCCCAAGAGTCGACTGACTATTCGAAACGCCACGACTCAGGATGTGGCGGCTATCTGCGGCCTGACCCAGCGGGTCTATCAGGGAACGGGGATGCTGGGTTATCCCCACGGCGCTGTCAGGGGTCAGATTAATCACTTTCCTTCGGGGCAGTTCGTGGTCCTGGTGGATGAGAAAGTGGTCGGCTACTGCGCCACCTTTCGCATCCGCGAAAAATTCGCCTTGCGTAAACACAGCTGGGTCGAAATCACCGGTAATGGCTATGCCTCGCGGCACGATCCCAAGGGTGATTGGCTCTATGGCATGGAGGTTTGCGTTGATCCGGAGTACCGGGGTTATCGTATCGGGCAGAGACTCTACAACGAGCGCAAGAAGCTCTGTGTCTCCCTCGGATTGAAGGGGATCGTTTTTGGTGGACGTCTGCCAAGCCTGTCCAGGCGGCTGCGCCAGTTCGGCACCATCGAGAATTATCTGGAGCAGGTACAGAGCAAGAAGAAGCGGGACCCGGTGCTCTCTTTCCAATTGCACAATGGCTTCGAGATCATCGGTTTGTTGCCTGGCTATCTGGAACAGGACCGGGAGTCCCTCGGCTATGCGGTCCATTTGGTATGGCGCAATCCCAAGGTCGAGGCGGACGAGACGGCGACAGATGACAAGGGTTACGGTGTGCGTATGCCCGATTCGGTGCGGGTGGGTACGGTGCAGTACATGCAGCGCCGGGTCCACTCCTTTGATGAGTTCATCAGCTTCGTCGCCTATTTCGTCGATGTGGTGGCCGACTACAAGGGCGACTTTGTCGTGTTTCCCGAAATGTTCACCCTGCAGCTGCTCTCCATCGAGGACCAGGAGCTCTCGCCGGCGGAGTCGATCGAGGCGTTGACCAAGTACACTCCACGCTTCAAGGAGGCGATGCGGGAGATGGCCCTGCGCTACAACATCAACATCATCGGCGGTTCCCATCCCACCCGGGTGCCCAACGGCCGGGTCGAGAACATCGCCTATGTGTTTCTGCGCGACGGTACCGTACATGAGCAGCCGAAGATCCATCCGACCCCCAACGAGGTCTACTGGTGGAATATCGAGGGCGGCAGCGATCTACACGCCATACAGACCGACTGCGGCCCGGTCGGGGTGCTGATCTGCTACGATGCCGAATTCCCGGAACTGGCCCGCCATCTGACCGACCAGGGTATACAGATCCTCTTCGTACCCTTCTGCACCGACGAACGCCAGAGCTATCTGCGGGTGCGCTACTGTTGCCAGGCCCGCGCGGTGGAGAATCAGGTCTATGTGGTGATGTCGGGCAATGTGGGCAACCTGCCGAATGTGCACAACATGGATATCCAGTATGCCCAGAGCGGCATCTTCACCCCATGCGACTTCTCTTTCGCCCGCGATGGCATTGCCGCCGACACCACTCCTAACGTGGAGACCGTGGCGATTGCCGACCTGCGTCTGGAGACGCTGGTGATGGCGCGCAACAACGGTACGGTGAAGAATCTCAGTGACCGCCGGCATGATCTCTACAGTATCAACTGGCGCAAGCGCTAGAGGAGATGATGAAAGGTAGAGCCCTTCCGGCCAAGATCGCGCTGCTGCTGATTGCGCTCGTGGCGGTCTATTTGGGTGTTTTCCGGGAGCGGGATATCACCCAGGCGCTGGCGCCGCCGTCCCGCCCGGCCGCGCCCTCCGAGCCGCGCACGGGCCAGGTGGAACAGGCCTTCAAGCAGCGGCTCAGCAATCTTCAGGTCAGGGTCAGCGGCTCTGTGATCAGACTCTTGCCGGACGATCGGGACGGCAGTCGTCATCAGCGATTCATCCTCAAGCTCGCCTCGGGGCAGACGCTGCTGGTGGCCCACAATATCGATCTGGCGCCCCGTGTAGAAGGCCTCGCCCGAAATGACAGGGTGGAGATCAATGGAGAGTATGAGTGGAATGAAAAGGGCGGAGTGATTCACTGGACTCATCGGGATCCCCGGGGGAGCCATGCCGACGGTTGGATACGTCACCAAGGGCGTCTCTATCAGTGATGTTGCGACACCAACGACGCTAGTTCGGATCAGTAAGTGCCATTCTGATCAGAGGTTGCTGCCCGTCGGGTTAAAAACATAGCAATGTTCAGGATGGATCGGTGGAGTGGTTACCTCCCAACAGTACCCTGTTTCAGGCGCAACCCAAGGGCTGTGGCTGTTTTTCGCCCAGCGGCGTTATCATTCCTCATGTAGTGCAACAACACATCGCTCATCCTGCCTCACTGGACGAAAAAACAGCCGCAGCAGGACCTGTCGGATTCGTGTTGACAGGCCCTGGGTCTAGAATTAGAGCTTAAAACCCAGCTATGCAGGGTTGTTTAATTCTCTCTGCGATGTTTCATTGGTTTTTTGCGCGCAGCCCATAATAACAACAGGAGGCTTGCCATGCGTCTGGCGGACTTTCCCCTCTTCGATGCCCATTTTCATATCATCGATCCGCGATATCCGTTGATGGAGAATCAGGGTTATCTGCCGACGCCCTTTAGCTGCGAAGAGTATCTGCAGCAGATGGCGCCCTGGCGCTTGCAGGGAGGTGTGGTGGTTTCGGGTTCATATCAGGCCTACGATCAGGACTATCTGCTGGCCGCGTTGCAACGGCTCGGGCCCGGCTATGTGGGTGTGACCCAACTCCCGGCCACGGTGAACGACGATCGGCTGCGAATGCTGGATGCCGCCGGTGTGCGCGCCTTGCGCTTTAACCTCTACCGAGTCGAATCCCTTGAAGTCGATCACCTGGAGTCCTTCGCCAGACGCGTGCATGAATTGCTCAACTGGCATGTGGAAATCTATGCGGATGCACCGCTCATCGACCGTCTCTCCCCCCTGATCGCAAGACTGCCCGCTGTGTGTATCGACCATCTAGCCCTTTCCCGGCGGTGCTCCAAGCCGCTGCTACAACTGGCGGAGCAGGGAGTGCGCATCAAGGCCAGCGGTTTCGGTCGCCAGGAATCCGATCCCATCCCGCTGCTGCGGGAACTCTATGGAGTCAATCCCGAATGCCTGATGTTCGGCTCCGATCTTCCCTCCACTCGGGCGCCCAGGCCCTTCTCCGCGTCGGATCTGGAGCGCATAGGCGACGCCCTCTGCGATAACGGTGTAAGAAGGGTTTTGTGCGACAATGCCCGGCGTTTTTATCGTATGCCCGCTTCGGGATGAGTGCGATGGGCGAGGGTAGCTGTTAGCATTACGGCCTTTTGAACCCCTCACCCTCTCTCTGTGATGATGCAAACAGACACAAGCGCTGTGCGGATAGAGGGTGACCAACTGATTGACCAGAGGAGGTTTTCTGTGGATTGGAAGGTGCTCGTTACGGTGTTTTCTGCGGTCTTTATCGCCGAGCTGGGTGACAAGACTCAGCTGGCGACCATGCTCTTCGCCGCCGACAAGGAGGTGAGCAAGTGGACCGTCTTCTTCGGCGCCTCGATGGCGCTTGTTGTGGCCTCCGCCATCGGCGTGATCGTCGGCAGCACCCTTTCCGCTTATGTCAGTGAGAAACTGCTGCACTACATCGCTGGCACCGGTTTTATCGCCATCGGTGTCTGGACGCTGTTGCGTACATGAACAGATCTATCTACGGGGCGGTGAAATACAATTGCAGCTACAAAGATACACTTAGCTGATGTGCGGACTTTGACTAATGAGTGGTGATACAGAGATCGTAGTGGATTCGTTGAAGATCCCATCCAGGAGCGCCCGCCGGCTGAGCGGGCTGCTGCTGCTCACTACCCTGTTGCTGATGTTCGGCTACTTCCTGCCCATGCTGACCCTGACCAAGTTCCTCTTCGTCGCCAACTCCTTCTCCATCATCAGCGGGTTGATGGAGCTGTGCCAGCGCGGGCAGTGGGCTATCTTCGTAGTGGTGGGGCTGTTCAGCGTGGTGCTGCCGCTGCTCAAGATCGGATTGCTGTTTCTGCTGCTGCGGCATCGGGAGATCCGCTCGCCCCGCTATGCCCGGCTGCTCAAATTGATGCACGACTACGGTCGCTGGGCGATGCTCGACGTGATGGTGGTGGCGGTGATGATTGTCACCGTGAAGCTGGGTGTGGTGGCGGAGATCGAGATTCATCCCGGCCTCTATCTGTTCGGCGCCGCGGTGTTGCTGATCATGTATGTCACCCATCGGGTGGTGGGCTATACCGATGACACCCCTGTCGAGCCGGGTCGATGACGCCGGCGATCGCGCTGGCCAAAAAAGCCGGCATTGACTTTAAAACCCATCACTATTCCCACGATCCCAACCATCCCTCCTATGGGGAAGAGGCGGCGGAGAAGCTGGGAGTGGATCCCGTCCGGGTGTTCAAGACACTGGTGATCAGTCTGGACAACCGCCGTCTCGCGGTGGCGGTGGTGCCGGTCGCATCCAAGCTCGATTTGAAAGCGGCGGCGAAGGCCCTGGGTGGCAAACGGGCCGCCATGGCGGAGGCGGGGGAGGTGGAGCGGGCCACCGGCTACGTGCTCGGCGGGGTCAGTCCGCTGGGACAGAAACGCCGCCTGGCCAGCCTGATCGATGTCTCCGCTCAGGCGCTCGATACCCTCTTTGTCAGCGCCGGCCGGCGTGGGTTGGAGATTGAGCTGGCGCCGGCGGATCTCTGTCGGCTGTTGGACGGAGCCTTCGCGCCGCTGGCGAAATAAACCGATGGGTTCCAGACTGCGACAGATCGTGCTCGATTTTGACGGTGTGATCGCGGACGGCACCAACCGGGCCTATATCGACACCTACATCGATGCGGTCCGTGCGGTTGGGGCGGTGGATTCTGATCAGGAGATCGAGGCGGGGATAGTGCGCCATTGGGGGGAGTCGCCCCGGCGTGAACTGTCCGCTGTCCTGAACGCGTCGCACCCCGGACTGGATACGGCCCTGGAGCACTACCTGCGCCACATCGATCAGCGACTGCTGGCTTGCGCCCGACCGTTGCCTGGCGCGTTGGAAGCGGTCAATGTTCTGGCGAAGTCATACCCGCTCTACCTCATCTCGGGCATGGGAGCCGTGCCGTTGCATCAGATCCTGCGCGGTTTTGGCCTGCATGATTGTTTCAAGGCCGTGGTTTCCAACAGCGACTCCGATCTTCCGGAACATCAGAAAGCCACGGGGCACCATCTGCGACAGCTCTGCCAAACCGAGGGACTGGAGGTTGCAAAGACCCTGTGTGTAGGCGATGCCAAGAGTGATATCGCCATGGCCCGTAGTTGCGGGATACCGGTTGCTGTCGTCTTGAGCGGGGCGCTGGACCGGGAAACGGCTCTTGAGTTGGGAGTGAAATGGATAGTTCCCACACTAGCGGCACTGCCACAATTTCTGCAGCGCAACGGTTGGCCGCCGGGTGACAAAGAGTGACTGCCTATCAAGGTGCCGGCATATTGAATCATCCTGTTGGCGAATGAAGCCGGCGGTGGTGTTGTCCATGGTATGGACGTGATTGACGAACCAATCCGGCCACTCCTCGAAGTGGAAATTGGCCACACGCTCTCGCCTATGAATAAACCTCTCAGAGTAGAATCGCACTGACTTTCGGATCAGTAAGGCATTCGAATCAGATTTTGTGCGGATCTTTGCTCATCGTCACCGTGACCTGATGGTTCACTCGCTGTACTGTTTCAACATCCAAATGGCGATCTTTCGCTTAAGTAAGTGCCATTCCTCTCCGAGTCAATAGTCCGATGGCCGCTGGTGATATGTCCAAAGCCGCTAAAAACAAAGCTTCTTCCAGGTGCAAACAGCTCACGCGTGAATGGGAAAGAGCTGACTGAAGTGCTCAAGCCCCACTGTCTTAGGCCGATAGTTCCTATAGTAAATGCCGGTTACAGATGAGGCATGGCAAAGTTTTCCTGCGCGGCGCTAACAACAGCCGAGTGGTTTGATGTGAAGTGACACCCGAAACCATCAGCATTAGAGCAACATACTCCATGATGCCAGCTTCCTTTCAAAATCAGGACTTGAAACAGGAGGTCTCCGCCCTGGAGAGGAGACGTCAGACACTCAAACGGATTGTCGCTATCACTCGCGCCATCGAGACCATGCAGGAGAGCCTGAATGCGGTGCTGGTGATGGGTGTCGCCTCGAAGGATCTACCCGAGGAGGCGCAGAAACTCTACAGCTCACTCAGCAGCAGTAGCAGCAATCTCCCGAGCAACAGGATCAAGGAGTACCACGCGAACCTCGAGATCATCGTCAAGAAGCAGCTCAACCGTATCCTCAACTACTCGGATATCGACTTCTCTTCCGATGATGAGGTGGAGTTCATCACCCTCTCCAGCCAGGCGGATGCACAGAGCCCGGTGGAGCTTCTGCATGCCTTCAAGCGGACAGCGCAGACAGCGGTCTCGCTGCGGGTATTGCTGCGCAAGCGTGGCGTGCCGACACCGGGTTCGGCGTTACCCGCCTCGGTCGAAGTGCTGAAACAACATCTGACCCACTTGAATCAGCAGGAGGAGGTTCAACGCGAACGGATCAAGCATCAGATAGAACAGATGCAGGCCGAAATTGTCCGCATGATCGATAATCCGGGATGCCCAGACGCGATGAAGGCGATGTTGCACGATGTGGTAGGAGATATGGATAAGGATTTGCAGCGGCTCGTGCGGGGAGCGCCGGTTGCTCGCCTGAGTTTCGTCGCCAAGACAGAGCGGATCGTGGCGGCCGATACCGAATCGATGTTGGTCGAGGAGGTCGCGCTCGAGGCGGTAGAGTCCAACCACGAATAGCCCGCAAAATCGGATTTTCCCATGACGGCTATCCTAGTATAGGACACTACACTAGGCTGGAACGACGTGCGACAGAAGAACTGACGCTTGCGCTTCACTGACGATGGCTGTGCACACTCGCAGCCGACCCGTTTTTTTTGGCGGTAATCCGCCGATCCAAAGCGCGGATCCAATAGCCCGCTAGTGAACGATCCGCAATGCAAAAGTGGTCGATTTAATACGGCAAGATGCAGGTCCCAGACTTGTTCAGGCGTTCCCTGACTGATTAGTCTTCAGCCGCAGCATGGGGTGTCAATCATCGACGGATATCCTCCTGTTTACCGTAGGCTGGTGCGGTATCTAGGCTTCCTGCTGGAAATGCCATACCATTCGGATGTGACTCGAGACGGTTCCCACAGACGCCACTAGTGGCGGATTTCCCCACGGGTGTTTGTGTAAAATCGGCGGATATCCACCCATTTTTTCCGGTGCCGACTGGAGTTACTACTCAACCACCGCCATTAAACAGCGGACAGCGGACAAACTCTGTAAGTTGGCCCCGATCTTGCGCTTGAATAACGATCCGACTTCGATCGGATGACAACAACATATTATTAGTTCGGAGGAACGATATGCGTAAGCTGATATTTGCGCTGGCCATGGCTGCCAGTCTGATTGCCGCGCCCCTGGCGGCTGCCCCCATCGTGATCAAGTTCTCACACGTTGTGGCGGAAAATACCCCGAAAGGCCAGATGGCCAACAAGTTCAAGCAGCTGGTGGAAGAGCGCTTGGGTGATAAGGTGGTGGTCGAGGTCTATCCCAACTCGCAGCTGTTTGGCGACAACAAGGTCCTGCAGGCCATGTTACTGGGCGACGTGCAGATGGCCGCCCCCTCGCTTTCCAAGTTCAAGAGCTTCACCAAAAAACTGCAACTCTATGATCTGCCGTTCCTGTTCACGGATATGGCGGCGGTAGAACGTTTCCAGCAGAGCGCCGCCGGTCAGGAGTTGCTTGGCTCCATGAGCAAGAAGGGTCTGGTCGGTCTCGGTTACATCCACAATGGCATGAAGCAGCTCTCCTCCAGCCAGCCGTTGAAGGTGCCGGCGGACGCCGCCGGTCTGAAGTTCCGCATCATGACCTCCGACGTACTGGCAGCCCAGTTCGAGGCGGTTGATGCCACACCGCTCAAGAAACCCTTCTCCGAGGTCTTCACCCTGCTGCAGACCAAGGCCATCGATGGTCAGGAGAACACCTGGTCCAATATCTATTCCAAGAAGTTCTTCGAAGTGCAGTCCTATATCACCGAGTCGAACCATGGGGTGCTTGACTACATGGTCGTTACCTCCACGGAGTTCTGGATGGATCTGCCGGATGACATTCGCAGTGAAGTGAAAAAGGCCCTGGATGAGGCGATCGCGTTCGGTAACGATGTGGCGGCACAGAAGGCGGTCAACGATCGTCAGCGCATCATCGATTCCGGCCGCACTGAGGTTATTACCTTGAATGCGGAGCAGCGTGCGCAGTGGGTCGAGGTGATGAAGCCGGTATGGAAACAGTTCGAGGATGATATCGGCAAGGAACTGATCGACGCGGCTTACAACTCCAACAACATGTAGTTGATGGCGTAGCAACGCCTGAAGCAATGCCCCCCCGGATGGCGAGCCGCCGGGGGGGCTGGCTCGATAAGAAAAACGATCCCTGATTTGAGCGAGCCTCATTGGGACAGCCCGCGAGCGCGTGGGCCATCAGAGGAGAAGGTTGATGTTTTTGCGTATGCTGAATAGGGTAGAAGAGAGCATCATCTCTCTGCTGCTGGTAACGATGACCTTACTGGTTTTCGTCGAAGTGGTTATGCGATTCGGGTTCGGTAGCGGCTTTCTCTGGGCGCAGGAACTGACTCTCTATCTTTCCGCTTGGTTCGTGCTTTTCGGTGCCTCTTATGGTCTCAAAGTGGGCGCGCACATCGGGGTGGACGCCTTCATCAAGACCCTGCCGCCTTTGGGGCAGCGGATTCTATCCGGCATCGCCGTGATTCTCGCTCTGACCTATTGCGGCCTCTTCATCTACGGCTCCTGGATCTACCTCAACAAGATGCGCAGGATTCATATCGAGCTGGATGACCTGCCCATCGAGCTGTGGATCGCGCAGAGCATTCTGATTATTGGTCTGGTGTTTCTCTCCATACGGCTACTGGAACTGCTGTGGCATATCGCCAAAGGCGATGTGACCGGTTTCAGGCACGCCAATGAGGCGGAGGAGAGTATGAAGCTCGCACAGGAGCTGTCCACCGAGCAAGAAGGTTTCGGGGAGAATAAACAGTGACTACCGCCACCCTATTCATTCTATTGTTTTTCTGCATGCTGATCGGCATGCCGATCGCCATCGCACTGGGCTTTTCCAGTATTGTCACCATCCTGCTCTTTTCCAGCGATTCACTGTCTTCGATCGCGCTCAAACTCTTTGAGGCATTGTCGGAGCACTATACGCTGTTGGCGATTCCCTTCTTTATTCTCTCGTCCTCCTTCCTCTCCACCGGGGGTGTGGCGAAACGGCTGATTCGTTTCGCCATCGACTGCGTGGGGCATATCAAGGGCGGACTCGCCATGGCTTCGGTCATGGCCTGTATGTTGTTTGCCGCGGTCTCCGGTTCGTCCCCCGCCACAGTAGCCGCGATTGGCACTATCGTCATCGCCGGCATGGTGCGCTCCGGCTATCCCGAGAGCTTCGCCGCCGGCGTCATCACCAATGCGGGCACCCTGGGTATCCTGATCCCGCCCTCGATCGTCATGCTGGTCTATTCGGCGGCGACCGAAGTTTCAGCGGCGAAGATGTTCATGGCCGGCTTCATACCCGGCATCATGATGGGCCTGATGCTGATGCTGGCGATCTACATCGTGGCGCGCATCAAGCATCTGCCGTCGCAACCCTGGCCCGGTTTCAAGGAGATTCTCAGCTCAGGCTTCAGCGCCTCCGGCGGTCTCATGCTGATCGTTATCGTGCTGGGTTCGATCTATGGCGGTATTGCCAGTCCCACCGAGGCGGCGGCGGTGTCCGCGGTCTACGCCTTCCTGGTCTCCGTGTTCGGCTATCGGGATATGGGGCCGCTCAAGGCGATGCCCTGGCGCAAACCGGGAGAAGACGCCTTGAGCGTGGTGTCGCGCAACCTTTGGCAATCCGCTTGGGCCTTTCCCCGGGCTCTGGCCGACAAGGAGATACAGCACACGGTGCTGGATGCGGCGAAGGTCAGCATCATGCTGCTCTTCATCATCGCCAACGCCATGCTGTTCGCCCACGTGCTGACTACCGAGCGCATTCCCCACGTGATCGCCGACGCCATCGTGCACTGGGGCCTGGAGCCCTGGATGTTCCTGATTGTCATGAACCTGTTGCTGTTGGCGGCGGGTAACTTCATGGAGCCCTCGGCGATTCTGCTGATTATGGCGCCGATCCTGTTTCCCATCGCGATCAAACTCGGTATCGACCCGATTCATCTCGGTATCATCATGGTGGTTAACATGGAGATCGGGATGCTGACGCCGCCGGTGGGGCTAAATTTGTTCGTCACCGCAGGCATCACCGGCAACTCCATCGGATGGGTCATCAAGGCGGTGCTGCCCTGGCTGCTGCTGTTGCTGCTGTTCCTGATCATCATCACCTATGTTCCGCAGGTCTCCCTGTTCCTGCCGGAATATCTCGACCAGCTGCAAGGCTATAAGTGAGGCGCAACCACGTGAGCACAATTCCCGAGATCAAGACTATTCTCTATGCCACGGATCTGGGCAGAAATATGCGACCGGTGTTTCGCCATGCCATCGGTCTGGCGCAACATTTGAACGCCGGTATCATCATGTTGCATGTGGTGGAACCCCTGGGCAGTACCGGAGAGGCTGTGCTCTCCGCCTACCTCCCCGGCAAGAAGGCGGAGCAGCTGGAGCGCGATGGGATGAAAAAGATTCTCAAACAGATGCGAACCCGCCTGGAAAACTTCTGCCAGGAGGAACTCTCGCTGTGCGAGAAGAAGAGTTCGATGGTCAAAGAGATTCTCGTCACCACCGGCCGTCCGGCGGACCGCATCCCTCAGGAGGCCGAGAAACACAACGCCGACATGATCGTCATGGGCAGTTGGAGCGAGGGCTTTATCGGCCACGGCCTGCTGGGCTCGACTGCACGCCATGTCACTCAGATCAGCCACCTGCCGGTGTTGGTGGTGCCCAATCGCATGCGTTGAAGGATGGAGAGTGGTGGAATAGGTATATCATGGAAGGTTATATAAAATAATGATTCATTATTTTACATTATTATTGCGCCGCAACATACTGACTCGCCGAGCCATTGCCGCCCGGATACAAAAGCAACAAAACGATCACCCTCCGACAGTTTATTTGAAGTATCAGGTCGGATGGAAAACAACCATCAGGTAAAGATTCACTATGTCTGAAGAGTTGAGACGAGCCGCGCTCGACTACCATCTCTATCCCAAGCCCGGCAAGCTGGAGATCAAGGCCACCAAGCCGATGGCCAACCAGCGGGATCTGGCGCTCGCCTATTCGCCAGGTGTGGCGGCCGCCTGCGAGGAGATCAAGCAGGATCCGGGCAAGGCGGCGGACTATACCGCACGCGGCAATCTGGTGGCTGTGGTCACCAATGGCACCGCGGTGTTGGGACTCGGTGCTATCGGCAGCCTCGCCTCCAAGCCGGTGATGGAGGGTAAGGCGGTCCTGTTCAAACAGTTCGCGGATATCGATGTGTTCGATATCGAGATCGAAGAACGGGATGCGGAGAAGTTCATCGAGACGGTGGTCCGACTGGAGCCCAGCTTCGGCGGCATCAACCTCGAGGACATCAAGGCGCCGGAGTGCTTCATCATCGAGAAGGCGCTCAAGGAGCGCATGAACATCCCGGTTTTTCATGACGATCAGCACGGCACGGCCATCGTGGTCTGTGCGGCGATCCTCAACGGTTTGAAGGTTGTTGGCAAAGCGATCGATGAAGTCAGGCTAGTGACCGCCGGCGCGGGAGCCGCGGCGCTAGCCTGTATCGGTTTACTGGTCGACCTGGGATTGAAAAAAGAGAACATCATCGTCACCGACATCGCCGGCGTGGTCTATCAGGGTCGCAGCGAAGAGATGGACCCCTATAAGGGTGCCTACGCGGTGGATACCGACAAGCGTACCCTGCAGCAGGCGCTGGAAGGGGCTGATATTTTCCTTGGGCTTTCCGCCGCAGGTGTGCTGAAGGCGGAGTGGCTGCCGCAGATGGCCGACAAGCCGTTGATCATGGCGCTGGCCAACCCGGTGCCCGAGATTCTGCCGGAGGAGGCCAAGGCGGTACGCCCGGATGCCATCCTCGCCACCGGTCGTAGCGACTATCCGAACCAGGTCAATAACGTCCTCTGCTTTCCGTTTCTGTTTCGCGGCGCACTCGATGTGGGCGCCAGCGAGATCAATACCGAGATGAAGATGGCCTGCGTGCGCGCCATCGCCGAGATGGCCCAGGCGGAGTCTTCCGACGTGGTGCGCTCCGCCTATGGTGGGCAGCAGCTGCAGTTCGGGCCCGAGTACCTGATACCCAAACCCTTCGATCCTCGGCTGATGGAGAAGGTACCCTACGCAGTGGCCCTGGCCGCCATGGAGTCGGGGGTGGCGACCCGCCCGCTGACCGATCGCAAGGCCTATCGCGACCGCCTGCAGCACCGGGTCTTCCGCACCAGCATGACCATGCGCCCGATCTTCGAGAAGGCGCAGCAGGAGCCACGCCGGGTGGTCTATGCGGAGGGCCAACAGGAGAAGGTCCTGGAGGTGGCGCAGCAGGCGGTGGATCAGGCGATTGCCTACCCGGTGCTGATCGGTGGGCGCAACGTGATTCACGAACGCATCAAAAAGCTCGGCCTGCGCTTACGCGAGGGCGATGATTACGAGCTGATCGATCCGATCGACAACCCGCGCTTCGAACACTACGCCAAGGCCTTTTTCCAGCGCGTCGAGCGCGACGGCTATTCGCCCCAGGAGGCGCGTAACTATATCAGCCACAACCGTACCGCTCTGGCCTCGATCATGCTCGCCGAAGGCGACGTGGACGCCATGATCTGCGGCACCGTGGGGCGCTATCGCAACCACCTGCAGCTGGTGCAAGAGGTCATCGGCAACGAGACCGGTGTCGAGCGCTTCACATCGATGAACGCCCTGGTGCTCCATTCCGGTACGCTCTTCATTGCCGACACCTATGTACAGGAGGACCCCAGTGCCGAGGAGCTGTCGGAGATCGTCGCCCTCTGCGCCGAGGAGGTGCTCTGGTTCGGTATCGAACCGAAAGTTGCGCTCGTATCCCACTCCAACTTCGGCAGCCACGACACCCCCTCGGCGAGGAAGATGCACCGCGCCCTGGAACTGGTGCGCGAACGCATGCCTGACCTGGAAGTGGAAGGCGAGATGCATGCCGACCTGGCGCTCTCCGAGGAGCTGCGCAAGACCCGCTTCCCCAACTCGCGCTTGCGCAACCGGGCCAACCTGCTGATCATGCCGAATCAGGATGCCGCCAATGTGGCCTTCAATATGCTCAAGGTGTTGGGGGAGGGGGTCGCGATCGGACCGATCCTGATCGGTGCGGCCAAGTCGGCCCATGTGGTGACGCCAAGTATCACGGTACGGGGGCTGCTT
The DNA here is from genome assembly GCA_050294655.1 of Sedimenticolaceae bacterium. Classification (GTDB taxonomy): domain Bacteria; phylum Pseudomonadota; class Gammaproteobacteria; order Chromatiales; family Chromatiaceae; genus Thiodiazotropha. The sequence goes on along the minus strand of JBNKOL010000003.1, from coordinate 37,847 downwards.
AACATGACGGCACTGGCCTCGGTGCGGGCCAGTTGTCAGATGAAACAGTGAATTTAATGATGAATGATGAATTGTGATTTTTGATAGATCGTGGGTGCAGGATAAATCCGGAATGCGAGCGCAGCGAGCACTATAATTCAGCATTCAGAATTCAAAATTGAAATGTGGATGGAGAAACATGCAACAAGCCAAATCCAGACCGGTTTTTCTCAATCTCATGCAGATACGCCTGCCGGTGGCCGGCGTGATGTCGATCATCCATCGCGCCACCGGGGTGGTGATGGTGCTCGCCATACCGCTGCTGATCTATCTGCTCGATCTCTCCCTGTCGGGCGCTGAAGGCTATGCCGATTCAACCGCCCTGTTCGGTAACCTCCTGGTCAAGCTGATCCTGTTTCTGTTTCTCTGGGGGCTGATGCATCATCTGCTGGCCGGCATCCGCTACCTGCTGATCGATATCGATATCGGGGTTGAAAAACCCCTGTTCCGACAGACTGCCTGGGGAGTGATCGTGGTGGCTCCCGTGCTGGCCCTGATCCTGATGGGAGGTCTCTCATGAGCCGACGCGCCAGCGGCCTGCGGGCCTGGTTCCTGCAGCGGGCCACCGCTATCTACCTGATCCTCTTTGTTCTCTATACACTGCAGCATCTGATCTTCTGCGCGCCAGCCGACTATGCCGCCTGGCGGGAGTGGGTGGCGCAGCCCCTGGTCTCTCTGACCATACTGCTCTTTTTCGCCTCGTTGCTACTGCACGCCTGGGTCGGCATTCGAGATGTCATCATCGACTACGTCCACCCCACCGCCATCCGCGTCTCCGTGTTGACGCTGATCGGTTTCGTACTGACGGGCTGCGCGATCTGGGCGCTGCAGATCATCATCCTGGCGCAAATCGCCTGACGATAAATAGAAAGGTCAACCTACATGGCACTGGAAAAGCAACGTTTCGACACCCTGATTCTCGGCGCCGGCGGCGCCGGTCTCAATGCGGCCCTGCAGTTGGCCAACGCCAACCTTAAAGTGGCGGTGGTCTCCAAGGTCTTTCCCACCCGTTCGCACACGGTGGCGGCTCAGGGCGGGGTCAATGCCGCGCTGGCCAATGTGCTGCCTGATAACTGGCACTGGCACATGTTCGATACGGTCAAAGGATCCGATTACCTGGGCGATCAGGACGCCATCGAGTATATGTGCCGGGAGGCGATCCCCACCGTCTACGAGCTGGAGCACAACGGGGTGCCCTTCTCACGCCTGCCCAACGGCAAGATCTATCAGCGCGCCTTCGGCGGCCAGAGTCAGAACTTCGGCGGCGAACAGGCGATGCGCACCTGCGCTGCGGCTGATCGAACCGGCCATGCCATCCTGCACACCCTCTATCAGCAGAACATCCGTGCCAAGACCCACTTCTTCGACGAGTATTTCGCCGTCGATCTGATCAAGGACGCAGAGGGGATCGTGCTCGGCGCTCTGGTGCTCAATATCGCCACCGGCGAGCCATTGTTGATCGAGTCCAAGACCACCCTGCTGGCCACTGGCGGTTGCGGTCAGGTTTTCCGCACCACCAGCAACGCTCATATCAACACCGGCGACGGCATGGCCATGGTATTGCGCGCCGGGTTGCCGTTGATGGACATGGAGTTCTTCCAGTTCCACCCCACCGGCATCGCCGGCAAGGGTATGCTGATCACCGAGGGAGTGCGTGGCGAGGGCGGCTATCTGATCAACAAGGATGGCGAACGTTTCATGGAGAAGTACGCCCCCAACGCCAAGGACCTGGCCAGCCGCGATGTGGTGGCGCGCTCCATTGTCACCGAAGTGCGCGAGGGACGCGGCTGCGGACCCGAGGCGGACCATGTGATGCTCAAGGTCAACCATCTCGATGAGACGGTGATCGCCAAGCGGCTGCCTGGCATCCGCGAGAGCTCCAAGATCTTCGCCGGGGTCGATCCGGTGAAAGACCCGATCCCGGTCTTCCCCACGGCTCACTATGTGATGGGTGGCATCCCCACCGACCGTTTCGGCCGCGTGATGCCCACCGCCGACGATGACGGCGAGCATCTGCCGGGACTCTACGCCGCCGGCGAGTGCGCCTGCGCCTCGGTGCATGGCGCCAACCGTCTTGGCGGTAACTCGCTGCTCGATATCCTGGTTTTTGGTCGCTTGGCCGGCAAGAACATCATCGACTACGTGCGCGACAACCCCAACCATCGTCCCCTCGACGAGGCGAATGTCGATTCGTGCATGGGTCGGCTGCAGAGATGGGACAAGAAGGGCGACGGCATCACTGTCAGTGAACTGCGCAAGGAGTTTCGCAAGACCATGGAGGATCATGCCGGTGTGTTCCGCGTCGAGGATATGATGCAGGAGGGCGTTGAGAAGGTACAGGCGATCCGCGACAAGCTGGCCGATGTCCGGCTGACCGATTACTCCAATATCTTCAACACCAACCGCACCGAGGCGCTGGAGTTGGAGAACATGATCGACGTGGGTCTCTCCATCGCCGTTTCAGCCCTGCATCGCAAGGAGAGCCGTGGCGCGCACTCCCGTCCCGACTTTCCGAAGCGGGATGACGTCAACTGGATGAAGCACACGCTCTACTGGCGCGAGGCCGATCACCTCGAGTACAAGGGGGTGCGCTCGCAGCCGCTGACGGTGGAGAGCTTCCCGCCAAAGGAACGGGTGTATTAGTTTTCGGTGCGGCAAGCCGTATCCTACATGTTGATCAGGTCGTAGGGTGCGGCTTGCCGCACCATTGACCTGAAATCTGGCGGCCGCCCTGTAAGTCGAAACAGAGAACACGAATCAATGAGGTTGTGAAATGAAATTCAGTGTCTACCGTTACAACCCCGAGAGTGACAACGAGCCCTATATGCAGGAGTTCGAGGTCGAGACACGCCAGGGCATGATGTTGCGCGACGCCCTGCTGGCGATCCAGGCCCAGGACGAGTCCTTTACTTTTCGCCACTCCTGCGGCGAAGGGGTCTGCGGTTCCGACGGGATCAACGTCAACGGCAGTAACAAGCTGGCCTGCATCACCCCGCTGACGGAGTTGAAGGCGCCGGTGGTGGTGCGTCCCTTCCCGGGGCGTCCGGTGATACGCGACCTGGTGGTCGACATGAGCCAGTTCTACGCTCAGTATAAGCAGGTCGATCCCTGGTTGATCCGCAAGGAGCCGCTGCCTGAACAGGAAATCCTGCAGTCGCCCGAAGAGCGTGACGAGCTGGACGGTCTCTACGAGTGCATCATGTGTGGTTGCTGCTCCACGGCCTGTCCCTCCTTCTGGTGGAATCCGGACAAGTTCCTCGGCCCCCAGGCCCTGCTCAGCGCCTGCCGTTTTCTGGCCGACAGTCGCGATCAGGCCAAGGAGGAGCGCCTGAACGGTCTGGAGGGACCCTATAAGCTGTTCCGCTGTCACACTATCATGAACTGTGTGGAGGCCTGCCCAAAGGGGCTCAACCCGACCAAAGCGATCGGCCACATTAAAGCGATTATGTTACAGGATGCCATCTGACGTAATCTGATGCGAAGTTATTAACCCTTTCTGGATTCGCGTTGTGGATAGTGACGCGTCGCCAGTCGAGGATTATGTATGATGTTAGTCTCCGACGATGAACTCAAGAATATCGAGCGCCTGCGTTGGCAGTGCCGACGAGGCATGCTCGAACTGGATGTGTTGCTGGAAGCCTTTCTGGATCAACACTATCCGGGACTGAGTCCCCGCCTGCAGCGCCATTTCTTTCAGCTACTGGAGTTCCCCGACCCGATCATTCACGCCTGGTGCGTCGGTGGAGAGAAACCGCAAGACGACGAGTTTCATGAACTGGTGCAATCAATCCGTGCGACCCAGGTGGCTTGAGGAAATATGCTGGAATTTTGAATTACGGCATTCGCTCATGCTTCAGCTGTCCAGGCCGGGATCGATGGAGTAGAGCAGGGACTCCACCAGCAGCGAGACATCCCGCTTCTCCCGCGCATCCACTTCGAAGATCGGTATTTTGCTGCCGCTGCTCTCCAGTTGCAGGTGGTAGTCGTCGATGGTCGGTGTTCTGGCGAGATCCATCTGGGTTACGCCGATGACCAGTTTGGTCCCGTCGATGAAGGTTTTGAAAGCGTTGAAAAAGAGCTGCAGGTCGCTGAATGGGTCGGGACGGTTGTTGTTCAACAGTAGGACCAAGCCGATGCCGCCCTGAGTGAGGATCTCCCGCATGAAGTCGAGGTGTTCCTGTTCTCGGGTACCGTAGAGATGAATACGTTCTTTCTCGCCCAGCTTGAGCATGCCGTAGTCCATGACCACTGTGGTTCCAGGTTTCAGAGAACGGGTCATGTCGCTGGCCATCTCATCGGTGGTAACCGGCGCGATATCGCTGATGGAGCCGATGGCGGTGGTCTTGCCCGCACCGACCGGGCCACTGAAAATAATTTTGAAGTCGTTCATGATTTCATACCTCCCCTGAGCCGCTCGAGCATTTGCCCAAACAGACCCCGTCGATCAGAGGCGACGATCTCCGATGGGGCGATGAGGGTGTCCACCGCACGTCGGGTCTCTCCCGCCAGCTGCAGCGAATTGGCGGCACTGTAGAAGGCGAAGACATAGCGTTGCGGGATCTGCAGGTGTTCTGCTGTGTCGATAAGTGAACGGGGCTGTTCGGCCCACAGCGCGGCGATGGCAAGGGCGTAGGGGGTTACGTCCAGACGGGTGAAATTGGGCCAGCGTCGCAGATAGATGGGTTGGGAGAGGCTGGTCCCCACCGGGAGCCGGCCCCGGGAGGCCCATAGCGCCACTTTCCAGAACAGGGCGGGCAAGGAGTAGGCCTGCTGGCTGCCCTTATCGAGTTTGCTCTCCCCGTCGAATTGGCGTAGTACGACCTCCCGCGTGGCGTCTGGGAGGGTGCAGTGGGAGCGCAGGCGTCGCTCCTCGGTGGCAACCCGGATCTTGCGCTCCTGAATCAGGAGTTCCATCGCCGGCCATGAGCCCTCGATGGCCACATTGCGGTTGTAGCGTACCGCCAGGTTCAGCGCCTGTTGCAGATGTCCCTGCAGGTAGTAATCGGGGTTGTAGTAGATCTTGGCCGTCTGCGCCGGGTCCTGGGGATCGATATCGGGAGCCGTACCGACAAAGGTCTGCTCCTTGGCGGAGCCCATGAATGATGCGGCCTTGCGGGCTTTGGGGCGTGGACGCGCTGTGACGGGACTCGTTTTCTCGGGGGATGCCGCTTGCGCTGGCTTCGTTGAAACTGTCCCGCTGGTGTCTGATGCCGCTACAAGTCGTTGGCACTGCTGTTCTATGGCAGTAATCAGTGTTTTTACCGGAATCGGCTTGCGCACGAAGAGGGTGTCCGGGTCCGATACCGGTTGTTCCTTAAGGGAGACCAGTATCAAAGGCTGTTTTGGTTGGCGTTGACGAAACTCCTGCCATAATTGTTCGCCACCGAGACTGTCCAGATCGAGCAGACAGATCTCGGCCGATGATTCCTCCACCAGTTGATAGCGGTTGTCACATTTTTGGCTGAAAAGCATGAGTAAGGTGTTGCGTTGCCGCTGGTCCATACCGATGGCACCGATCCGGACCGGCGTGGCGGCGATCTCCGTCATGGCGTTCATGCATTTTCCTCTAATTGGATGAGTAGACGTTGCCATTCAGTCTTGGCCGGGTTTTCCATCCCCTGCAGCGACTGCCAGAACGCCTCGATATGGCGTAGGTCGCGAGTGTGTCGATAGATTTCCAACAATGCGAGGTGCAGTGCCAGGCGGCCCGGATCGACGTGCAACGCTTTCTCCAAAGTCTCCTGGGCCGGCTCCGTCTGACCCTGTTCGAACTGTTGTCGGGCGCTTTCAAGCGGATCCTCATCGCTCGCCGCTGGCTGCGACAACCCGGATATCAGCCGGGTGGTGTCGGTGATGCCGTGACCGAGCACGGATCCCATGCCTGGAGAGTGAAGGAAGGTGTGAGAGCTTTCGCCATGCGCCAGCTGTTGCTGCAGGTTTTGGTAGTCGATATGGCTTAGCAGGGGCCTGGCCAGGGACAGCATACGGCGGCGCAGAGGTGTCCCTCTGTTTTCCAGTACCAGGAAGAGATCGTACAAGGCGCCGAGGATGGCTGGATCAGCGGTCTCTGCGTGCAGAAGGATTCGTTGTACATGCAACCGCAGATCCCTGGGGTGTCGGACGATAGCATGGGCAAACAGCGCTTTGTTCTCTTCGGCCCGGGTGTGGGTGTCGAAATGAAGCTTGCCTTGGTCCTCGGTATGGAGAGCCGGTTCCCTGCACAGATCGGGTATGGCGCTAACAACAGCAGCGACCCGCAACGGTCTGGTCAATGGGGGTGAGGATTGTCTAATTGTCCATGTCATCGCCAAGTCCTATGGCTATGGTTCGCCTGTCCAGATGCCTCTGTTTTCCTTCATCTTGGGATAACGCCGTGCTTATTTGATGCGGGCTATAGCCCATTCGGCAATGGTTGTAGCTTTGCCGGTAGAAGCGATACAGAAGTGCCCTCTTCAGCTATATCGCCCGCCGTTTGGGAATCTTTAGCGCCAACACTGAATCCGTGACCACATTAGGGTTAATGGCGCAAGCTATTGATATATCGAGTAATAAGCAATATATCGCCAAGCTTGTGGCTGTGCTTGCGGCTTATTTATTACCCTATATGAAGCAATATTTTGCGCCTGGCGATTCTTCTCCATCGATAGATTTTAAAATCGTACCGGGTCTGCCTGCACCGGCAGTGATTCCCCCCCGGATTCGCGTTAAACTGCCATCCCTCTAGTAGAAGATTGACGAATCGGTTTATGTCCTACCAGGTACTCGCCCGCAAATGGCGGCCCCAGCTGTTCAGTCAGCTCGTGGGCCAGGAGCATGTGGTCAAGGCGTTGAGCAATGCGCTCGACCATGACCGGCTGCACCATGCCTATCTCTTCACCGGCACCCGCGGTGTGGGTAAGACCACCCTGGCGCGCATCTTTGCCAAATCACTCAACTGCGAGCAAGGCGTCAGCGCCACCCCCTGCGGGGTCTGTGATGCCTGCCGTGAGATCGACGAGGGACGCTTCGTCGATCTGCTGGAGGTGGATGCCGCCTCCCGCACCAAGGTCGATCAGACCCGGGAGCTGCTGGAGAATGTCCCCTACGCCCCGGTGCGCGGTCGCTACAAGGTCTACCTCATCGACGAGGTGCATATGTTCTCCGCCAGCAGTTTCAATGCGCTGCTGAAGACCCTGGAAGAGCCGCCACCCCACGTGAAGTTCATCCTCGCCACCACCGATCCACAGAAAGTGCCGGTGACGGTGCTGTCGCGCTGTCTGCAGTTCAACCTGAAACGCCTCTCGCGGGAGCAGATCGAGTCCCAGCTGCGCCATATTCTGCAGCAGGAGAAGATTCTCTTCGACGATGAATCCCTCTCCCTGCTGGCCAGGGGCGCCGACGGTAGCATGCGCGATGGTCTGAGTCTGCTCGATCAGGCGATCGCATTCGGCGGCGGTGAAGTGAAGGGGGCGGAGGTGCGGACGATGATCGGTACCGTCGCCGCCGATCAGGTCTATCGTCTACTTGATGCCCTCGCCGCCTTGGATGGCCAGTCCCTGCTGCAGGTAGTGGCCGAGATGAGCCAGCTGGCCATCGATTTCACCAACGCGACCCAGGAGTTGCTGGCCATGCTGCACCAGATCGCGCTGCTGCAACTGGTGCCGGGCAGCGTGCCTGACGAGGCCTTCGATGCCGAACGCTTGGTGCAGTTCGCCGCGCAGCTGACGCAGGAGGATGTACAACTCTTCTACCAGATTGGATTGACCGGCCAGAGAGAGCTCTATCTGGCCCCCGATCCCCGTAGCGGTTTCGAGATGCTACTGCTGCGTATGCTGGCGTTCCGGCCCGAAGGCGGAAACGAAACAGCAAGCGGCAACAGTACGCCCGGCAGCCGGCAAAAGCGTCGCTCGCCAGTACCACAACAGGCCGTGAAGCCAGCCTTTTCCACGCCAACGGAGGCTGGCGCGCAGTCGAGCCAGGTGCATGCGGAACCCGCCGAGCATAACGAGTCCGCGAGTGAAGCGGCCGTGCTCGATCCGTCCCGATGGGACAGTTTTGTGGCGGGTCTGAAGCTGGGCGGGATTGCCAGCCAGTTGGCGAGCCACTGTGTGTTCGAGAGCTGGGACGGGGCCACCCTCAGTCTGCAGCTCGATCCCTCCCGGCAGCAGCTGCGGGTGGGCCAGGTGGAAGCCCGTCTGCAGGAGGGCATCGGCAAAGTGCTGGGAAAACCGGTAAAGCTGAAGATTACCGAGGCGGTACCCGAGGGCGAGACCCCGGCCATGCGGCAGGCCCGCGAGCAACGTGAGCGTCAGCACGAGGCGGAGGCCGCAATGGCCAACGATCCGCTGGTTCGTGAAATGGAGGAACACTTCTCGGCGCGGTTGATCTCGGACACTGTGCGCCCGCTTGACTGAGGTAGCGCGGCTGGCGAGAAAATGAACGTGAGTGGTGGGCAAAGGAAGAGGCCACACTCGGAATCCTTCCCTAGATTGATGAGGAATAGTGCATGAAAGGTGGTTTAGGCAACCTGATGAAGCAGGCCCAGAAGATGCAAGCGGAGATGCAGCAGACGCAAGAGCGTCTGGCGCAGGAAGAGGTGACCGGTGAGTCCGGCGGCGGCCTGGTCAAGGTGACGATGAACGGCAAGCACGAGGTGCGTCGGGTGGAGATTGATGACTCCCTGGTGGGTGACGATAAAGAGATGCTGGAAGATCTGGTGGCTGCCGCCGTCAATGACGCCGCTACCCGTGTCAGTCAGAAGATGCAGGAGAGCATGGCTGGGCTGACCGCCGGCCTGGGTCTGCCGCCCGGTATGAAACTCCCGTTTTAAGACGTTGTTGCAGCCGATATTGCTGACGGATTACCGCCGGTGAACACTCCCCCCTTGCTGCATCAGCTGATGTCCGCTCTGCGTTGTCTGCCCGGGGTGGGCGCCAAGAGTGCACAGCGCATGGCCTACCACCTGTTGGAGCGTGACCGGGAGGGTGGGCGCCAGCTGGCGCGGATACTTGCCGAAGCCATGGACGGTATCGGTCACTGCCAGCGATGTCGGACCCTCAGTGAGAGCGAACTCTGCAATCTTTGCAGCAATCCCCACCGCGATCCTGCGCTGCTCTGTATCGTCGAGACCCCGGCTGATCTGGCCATCATCGAACAGGCCATTGACTACCGTGGCGGCTATTTCGTACTCGGTGGCCACCTCTCGCCGCTGGATGGCATCGGTCCCCGCGAAATCGGTCTCGAGCAGCTTGATCAACGCCTTGCCGAGGGTGTTGTAAAAGAGATTATTCTCGCCACCAATCCCACGGTGGAGGGAGAGGCGACGGCGCAATATATCCACGGCATGGCAAAGGCGAGAAATATCAAAACCACCCGCATCGCGCAGGGTGTGCCAATGGGCGGTGAGTTGGAATATGTGGACGGGGCCACCTTGGCGCACGCCTTTCGCGGTCGATCGGAGATCTAGGCGGGTTGAGGCGATCCACTTCGTCTGTGCGTTGGGTGTGCATGCGCGAATAACATTGAGGAGCGACCATGTGCGACTGTCTATTCTGTAAATTCATCAGCGGTGAGATTCAGCCGGATACCGTCTACGAGGACGATCACGTGTTCGCCTTCCGGGATATCGATCCGCAGGCTCCTACCCATGTGCTGGTGGTGCCGAAACGCCATATCCCGACTTTGAACGATCTATCGGCAGACGATGAGGCGCTGATTGGGAAACTCTATCTGGCCGCGCAAAAGATTGCCCGAGAGGAGGGTATCGATGGGCCAGGCTATCGAACCGTGATCAACTGCAATGAGCAGGCGGGACAGTCGGTTTTTCACATCCACCTGCACCTGCTCGGTGGGCGTGCCATGAACTGGCCGCCAGGTTAATCACGCGCAATCGTTGGGATCAGCGACTGGGTAGCTGGCGCGTGCCAAATCGAAGAATACGATTGGAAATCGTCATGTGCACTATGCCGGCGAAAGCTAACACCCAGGAACTCGCAGACTTTACTTTATCCCGGCTTCTGGCTGCCGTCATGCACATGTGAGACTTATATTTTACAAATATCCTGATTCTGTCGGCTCCCTTTACAACTGAAATCCTTACATCCGGAAAATTTTGTTTGCCGGAATTAAATTCTGGGAAAAAAAAACTAAATAGAGGTTCCTTATCTCCGGGGCATTTCGTATTGAATGTTTTTTTTTGCAATGCTCTTCAGGTTTTGTCGATGAAACTGACAGTGGACTAAAACCGGGTTTAGTGTTTTCCGATTTTTCCTGGCTTCGCCGTTGCGATTTGTCTCCTGGTTATGAAAATGTGGCTGAATTGAATGAGCCGTTTTCCTGCTCTGCCGATTAGGAACGGCAGCTAGTTGAGATTTTTCTGAGTCACCTTATGTATATGGCACCGTTATTGCCTTAGTGAAGGGGCATGTTTGTTTGCATGTGCTGGCACCTCAGGCTTGCGATGAACAGGCCTGAATATTTAGACGAGGGAGCTCGAGAGTTAATAACTATCAATTTGGAGAAATTTATGATGAGGAAGCCATGGAAGCAGTTATTATTCATTTCACTTTGGATGGTTGGCAATGCGTCTGCGAGTATGGTCAGCGATGCCCCCGCCCCCTATGGCGCTGCCTCGCATGCTGACGCGACGTGGCAAAAACTGGGCAGTGACAATTTGGTGGATGACGGGGTCTGGTGGTCCATCGATGGGGGTGGTACCTGGGGGCATGAGGATCTCACTGTCGGCGATGAGGTGACCTTCCGTTTCGACCTTTGGACATCGGGTAGCGGTGCTCATAGCTACAACCAGGTAAAGGCTTGGGTGGATTGGGATCAGGATTACGTCTGGTCGAACGACCCAACTGAAATCGTGCTGGAGGAACGCGTGTTCCAAATACCAAATAATCCGTTTCCTGTTGCCAGTACCTCAATTTTGACCTCGGCATCATATTTGATCACAGACGATATGGTTGGCGATCTCTGGCTCAGGGCGCGTGCCCAATGTAACCATGTACCCTTCGGCTCGATGACTCCTTATGGTGGTCTCTGGCAAGGCGAGGTTGAAGATTGGCGGTTGACAGTTAATGCTGCAAACGTCCCGGAACCGGCCAGCGTTCTACTGTTTAGTGCTGGCCTGTTTGGTTTGATGGGCGTTCGCAATCGACGTGCTTGATTCATGGGTGGTGTTTACCCTTCTTGATTGCTGAGAGTGTTCTCAGCCAATTGAAAACGGAGCCAGTTGGCTCCGTTTTCATTTTCAGTTGCGAGTTGTTCTCCCGTCATGCATTGACAATATGATTCCATCTCCAAACCTGTGGCATGACTCGCCGAATCAGATTCCGATATCCAGGTAGGAGTGTGCCAACTAGTGAATCGTGTGTTCCAGGATATCATGTACCTCGTTCTGTAGATCTACTGAAGGGATGACGACTACATCTTTGTTTCCGATGTGTGCCGTGTAGCGCGGGGCGTCACTGGCGTGGCTGTAGGCTTGGCCAAGTTCGTCGAGCAGTGCTTCAACTTTGCTTGGCGTGAGACCGTTCTCTTGGATTAGCTCTTGCAGACTGCTGACTTTTCCATCGTGGATCCAGGCGATGCCAAAACGCTTGGGTGGTTTGCCGAGAAAAATGTAGGCGGCCTGCTTGGCAGGCACAATCTCGAGATGTTCGCGCACTTTATGCGTCAGCGCTTCCAGCTCATCATGAATTTCATCGAGCTCGGCCAAGGCCTGGTCATCTTGGGGGAGTGGCGGATACTCGTGACCACTGCGAAACAGTTTATTTAATATTCCCATCGCTTCCTCCTTGTAGGATCTGAATAGAACGGATCTACCGATCACAATGAGATACGCTTGAATAGCGGGCCATGCATACCTGTTCTCGACATCCGTGAAGTGGGCGTTTGCCACAGGCAAAACGGATTGATTTCGTGCCCATTGATACTGGGATAATGAATGTATTGGCGCAATGCCCATGACTCACTGTGACTGGGTCATATATACCCTAGTAGATTGGCTGGGCTGTTCAAGGACGGAGAGGGTGCAATCGCTTTGTTAACCCGGCAGCAATTTCTGCCTCATTCAGGGCTTGAAGTCCCTAACATGCTGATTATAAATAGGTAGTACATGGCGGGTGAACACGACAAACTGGGTTGCCGGGTTCATAAACCGGGTCAGACCCGAATGCTACTTAGTTAAGCGGTTTGATGGTGGGGCAGGGCCCTGCCCTACACTCCGGATTCCAGGTAGGGCAGGGGCCCTTGCCCCACCCTTCCCAGTGGTTCAGGGTGTAGGGTGGCCCTGAACCCACCAATCAAGCGAAATATACGCCATACGTTTGGTTGCGGCTGTTAAGTAAGTACCATTCAAGTCACACCCCGATATCGAGGTAGGAACGGGCCAGCTTTTGCAGAGCGATGACGTAGGCGGCGGTGCGATAGTCTTCTATCTCAGGTTTTCTGCTGCGCACATCGATGATCTCCTGCATCGCTTGACGCATGCTGTCATCGAGGCCTGAGCGCACCAAGTCCAACTCGTCGGCGCCGTGGGCCAGGCTATTGCTGATCCATTCCGGAACCTTTTTACCGCTGGTCTCTTCCAGGGCCCGGATGACATTGCGTCCGCGGGCTTCGTCAAGACGTCGCTCGATGCGACCGAAGCGCATATGGCTGAGATTTCTGATCCATTCAAAGTAGGAAACCACCACGCCGCCGGCATTGACATAGGCATCCGGCAGGATGGTGATGCCACGACTGCGCAGGATACGGTCGCCTTCGAAAGTGATCGGACCGTTGGCGGCCTCGGCGATCAATTTGGCGCGGATATTCGGTGCATTGTCCTCTGTGATGACCCCCTCGATGGCCGCAGGGATGAGAATGTCGCACTCCCGCTCCAGGGCGGAGGGACCGTCTTCGATAAACTCGCCACCGGCAAAGCCTTTCAATCCACCATGTGTGTTGCGGTAGTAGTAGGCCTCTTCCACATGGATGCCGTCGGGATTGTAGATAGCGCCGTCGCGTTCGATGATGGTGATGATTTTGGCGCCGTCCTCTTCAGCGAGGAACTTGGCCGCATGATAGCCCACGTTGCCCAATCCCTGTATGACGATATGTTTGCCCTCCAGGTCGCCGGAGAGACCGGTGGCGTTGACCTCTTCCTTGTGGCGGAAGAACTCCTGCAGAGCGAACTGTACGCCCCGTCCGGTTGCCTCTGTGCGCCCGTTGACTCCGCCGTGGGCCACCGGTTTTCCCGTGACGCAGGCGAGGGCGTTGATATCTTCCGGGTAGAGGTGCTTGTAGGTGTCAGCGATCCAGGCCATCTCCCGTTGACCGGTGCCTACATCCGGGGCCGGTACGTTGGTGGACGGGTTGAGGAATCCGGCGGCGGCCAGTTCGCGGGCGAAGCGACGGGTGATCATTTTGAGTTCATCCCGGGAGTAGTTGTCGGGGTTGATATAGAGCCCGCCCTTGGAGCCGCCGAAAGGGACGTCGACGATGGCGCACTTATAGGTCATCAGCGCCGCTAGTGCTTCCACCTCCTGCTGATCCACCGTTTCGGAGTAACGCAACCCCCCTTTGGCGGGCAGGCGATGGATGCTGTGAACGGCGCGCCAGCCGGTGAAGACCTCGATTTTACCACGGATCTCCACCGGAAAAGTGACCTGTAGCACCGAGGTGCAACACTTGATGGCATGCGCGATGCCTGGATCCAGGTCCATGAGAGCGAGAGCTCGGTCAACCATGTGGTCGACGCTCTGTCGAAATGTGAGACCGGAAGTTACTTCAGCCATAATTTCTCGCTTGTTGTCGAGGCCATAAATCACACCAGCGCGGAAAGACTGATGCGGTTGTGTTGAGTACTATTCTACTCGAATGAAGGGGATCACGGTGCCCCTGTCAGTTGTCGACTTGCCCCTGCAACAGCATATGTATTGCCTGCAGCGGATCAGTCTGTTGTTGTTGATTCAGCTGCTCCAGCGGGGTCCAGGATCTGTCGCTCTCAAGCCGGAAGCTGCCGATGAAGGTGTTGGGCGGATTGCCGTGCCAGTCATCCGGGGAGAGCAAAGAGAGGATGAGCTGTTCCTGGCCATCACGATAGAGGTGGTAGATCTGCCCTGGTAGTTTCTGAAAGTTACAGCGCGCCCGGTGCAACTGCTGATCCCTTTGCGTTTGTTGCAGGATGGCCTGGGCCTGTTGTTGCAAGAGCCTTACCTGTTCGGCGATCGTTTGCAACTGGGCTCCAGCCCGATTGGCCAGCATCTCGTCGGCCTGGGTGATCTCCTTTGCCAGATCAACCAGCCCGAAGGCGGGCGACAGGCGGTTGACGGGATAGGGTGAAGCGGAGCCCTTGCTGGTGTGTGTGTCGGTGGTGTCGCTCATACTACTGTTGCAGGGTGCGACCGCCGTCGACCGCAATGATCTGTCCGGTTATGTAGGGGGCATCTCGCAGCAGGAAGAGCAGTGTGCGAGCAATGTCTTCCGGTGTGCCGGGTCGTTTCAGCGCGGTGCGTTCAAGGATCGTCTCCTGCTCCTTTTCAGATAACCCCTGCTCAGGCCAGAGTATGGCGCCGGGTGCGATGCCGTTGACACGGATATCGGGTCCTAACTCGCGGGCCAGGGATTTCACCAGCATGGCGTTACCCGCCTTGGCGACGGAGTAGATGGGGTATCCCTTCAATGGCCTCTCCGCGTGGATGTCGATCAGATTGACAATAGCACCCTGGTGTTGGCGTAAGGCAGGCGCAGCGGCCTGGGAGAGAAAGAAAGGGGCTTTCAGGTTACTGCCGATGAGGTCGTCCCACTGTTCGATGCTTACCTCTTCCAGCGGCGTAGGGTAGAAGCTGGAGGCGTTGTTGACCAGGAGATCGAGTCGTCCACGGAATGTCAGGGCGCTTTCAATCAACTTAGGGTAACTCTCGGGGGCGTGAAGGTCCGCCTGCACCAGGAGCACAGAGTCGGCACGATCGATTTCCAACTCGTTGCGGAGGCGCTCGGCGTTCCCGGCTGAATTGCGATAGTGGATCAGCAGGTCCATACCCTGGGCGTGCAGCATGCGTGCGATCGCGGCACCAATGCGGTGGGCCGCGCCTGTGATCAGGGCGCATTTCCCATTTAGGCTTATCTCGCTTTGTGTCACACCAATGCCTCGTGTTTGAATGCGGACTGGGACAGAAATTCCATGCTTCCCGCACCAGAGGGGACCCATGGCTTCTCGGTTGGCCCAATCATTTAGGGTAGAATGGCAGCTTACTCATTCCGGGTCATTGCCACTCCCGAACTGTCAGTTTCGACCTAACTCTAGCGGATTCAAAGAGGTTTCTAAACTCATGCCGGACTGTTTCAGCACAATCCAGCCCTCCAGCGTTCAAAAGCTGCCGGTACCTGATGAGATGGGGCAGGCGGTCAGCGACAGGCTGTTGAAGCAGATCCAGCGCAGCATCGACAAGACTCCCCACGGCATTCCCTTCGATCGTTTCATGGAGATGGCGCTCTACGCACCGGGGCTCGGTTACTACGTCGCCGGTAGCCGCAAGTTCGGCGAGAGCGGGGATTTCATCACCTCTCCCGAGGTGTCGCCCCTGTTTGCCCAGTGTATGGCCAGACAGGCCGTGCCGATATTGGAACAGCTGGAGCGAGGGGACGTGTTTGAGTTCGGCGCCGGCTCCGGGATTTTGGCGGCGGACATGCTGGCGGAGCTGGAACGGCTCGATTGTCTACCGGCACGTTACGCCATACTTGAGCTCAGTCCGGAACTGCAGGCGCGCCAGCGAGAGACGCTGCAGCGATACGTACCCCATTTGCTGCAACGGGTGGTCTGGCTACAGAGTCTGCCCGCGAGGTTCGAGGGGTTTGTCGTCGCCAATGAACTGCTCGATGCGATGCCGGTCAGCCGCTTTCGCATCGGCGGGGAGGGGGTCGAGGAATCCTTCGTGAGTTATGGCGACACTGGCCTGGTAGAGCGGTTCTTCCCGGCAGAGACCCCGCTGCTTGCGACGGCGGTGGATCAACTCTTGTCTGAGCTCGGGGGGCTGCCGCTGGGCTATGTTTCGGAGATCAATCTGCGACAGGCCTCCTGGTTGCGTGCGCTATCCGAAAGTCTGGTTCGCGGCGCTGTGATTCTTGTTGACTATGGTTACAGTGTTCGCGAGTACTACCATCCGCAGCGAAACCAGGGTACGTTGATGTGCCACTATCGCCATCGTGCTCATGAGGATCCCTTTCGCTGGGTGGGGCTGCAGGATATTACCAGTCATGTGGATTTCACGGCCGCTGCCCGGATCGCCGTGGAGGCGGGATTTCACCTCGGCGGCTACACCACCCAGGCCCACTTCCTGCTGGCCAATGGGCTCGATACGCTGCTGGCGAATTCCGATCCCACGGATGTGGCGACGCACATGGCGCTGATGCAGGGCGTCAAGCGACTGACCCTGCCCACCGAGATGGGCGAGCGTTTCAAAGTCCTCGGTTTGCTCAAGGCTATGGAGATGAGTCTGCAGGGGTTCAGCCTGCGGGATTTTTGTGAGCGGTTGTGAGGTCGTGGACCTGAGATCAGGTAGGCAGAGGAGAAGCAGAGGCCGGATCGTTGTCTGGACGACAATCAATACCGAACATTGGAGAGCCAGATACAACAAGGAGAGAGTCCAGGCGCCGATACCGATCAGAGGGCAACGACGGTGTCGTCCCCTGCTCGGTATCGGTTGATCGTGAGCACCTGGTTTTCGCTATCAGATGGTTCTTCCCGAACGCTAACCTACACGTGTATGCGGATTAGACTACGCAGCGTGCCGTTATTCGGAGTTAAAAGCGATGGACATAGCCGATGTTAAATGCGTCGACGTCGTAATTGACGCCATTGTCTTCCCCATCGAGATAGCGCATGAACTCGAGACTGAATGCATTTCGACTGTCGCCGTAGAGCTCGACGCCTATCCCGTAGCTCATTTCCGTATCCGTTAAGGAAGTGCTCAGACCAAATGCCTTTGAAGTGACTTTCCCGCGAGTCGCCCCGACCAGTCCATAGAGGCGGGCCTGCGGGTCCCAAAGGAAGATGCTGCCGCGAAGATAGATGCTTGCCAGGTAGTCCACGCCAATGCTGACACCGTTTATGTTGTCATCATGCAGTCCGGTCCCAAGCTGTCCTTCAACGCCTAGGTAGTCTCCGATCTCATATCCCACTCTGAGAATTGCCCCCGGCTGGTGGGCTTTGAATGTGTCTTCTTCATAACGCAGACCAGAATAATGTATGCCAACGTAGCCATTGCCTGTGATGCCTGAACTGTCGGCAAAGATTTCGGCATGGGAGGCGAGGGGGAAAATACTGAAAACACATAGAAGGAACCATCTGAGTTTCATTACATAACTCCATGTTGTCCAAGTTGATTTTTTCTAGACCGACCCCTAATTTAGCATCAATCTCAAGTCTCTGCCATGTATCTCGAATTAATAGGCTATTTGAAGTTATGTATTGAGATAGGGTGTTAATCTTTTAGTGAAGGAGAGACGCTTTTCTTGATCAAGCCCGCACGACTCATCGGACTGATGACGAATCCAGATTGCTCAGCAAGCGCGGAAATGGGAGAAAGGCGAACAACTCACGCGATATCCGCTGCGAAGCAGCCCGAGCGTGCCCCCATGCCATGGCGATCGCTAACGGGCCATGTTCTGGCTGGCCGTCTCAATGGCTTCCTCGATATAGAGCAACAGGTAGTCGACTGTGTTGATGCCGAGAATGCGCTCCGCCACCTCTTTACCCTGGCCATCCAGAAACAGCAGAGTCGGCGTCACATGGATATCATAGTGGGCGCTGAGGGTATTTGACGGCTGTCGATGGCCCTGGAAATCAGTCACCATTTCACCCGTGTCGATCTGCAGCTCCCGCATCAGCACCTGATCGGCGTATGCGCCACTAAGCTGCATCGGATGCAGCACTTCCCGCTTCATCCGTTCACAGAAGTCGCAATGGAACTGGGAAACCAGCAGTAGAATCGGGATGTGATTTGTTTCGGCGGTTTTACCGAGCTGTTTAAGATCGGCGACCCGAGGCAGTGCAGCGGGGTCGGCAGCCAGGAGGCGGCTTGCCAGCAACAGCAATATCAGCAGGGGTCGTGTGAGGCGGGTTGGGTTCATACACTCAGGTTTCGTGATAGACGGATATGGAACGGTTGCTCAGCACTCAGCGATTGAGTCAACAAGAGATTCCGTCTTCGACTATTGGAGCGCTTTGAACGAAGTGACCAGGGATGCGTGCAACAGTTCCCGGTACTCGTTGGCTGTATTGTAGCCCACCAGAGGGTCGGTTAGCAGCTGGCCATCGGCATCGAGGATCAGCAGGGTGGGGGTGGCGAAGATGCCGTAGCGCTTCTTGAATTGCCGCCTGCGGATCGATTCGCCATTGAAATCGGTCAATTTACCTCCGGCATTGATGTCGAACTCCCGAATCAGCAGCCTGTGTCCCTCGTTCGGGTCGTTGGACAGGGGGTCGATGACCTGCTGCTTCAGCTTCACGCAATAACCACAGGTATCGGCGCTGATGACCACCAGAATCGGGCTATGCTGCCGGCGCGCTTGGTGTGCGACATCGGACCAGTTGTCTTGGGAGGACTCAGCAGATGCAAAGGTGGGGGGGAGAAGGAGTATCAGGGCGACCAGGTACTGCATAATCGATTTATATATAAAAAGCCTGCAAAATCGAATCTGTAGTATATATAAAAATACTTATGGACTCATTGCAATTCACCCCAAATAGATGTTTCGTTCCTCAAGCTGGCCTATTTGTGATCAGCTTCCGATAGAGATGTCCCGTCTGTAGCGGTCCAGCTTGCCACGCTGGCCCTGTTGAGCCAGATAACGGGGAACGATGCTCTCGACCGCCTGTGGTGTGATTCCCAGCTCCTCGAAAGCGTTCGTTTTGCAGACACTGTCGGTCTGCAGCGATTGGTAGTTGTCGAGGGTAAAGGGGCGCCCCGGAAACAGCCCAAGGAGACGCGCCTGTAGTTGTGAGAGACCGTCACTCAGGGGGAGGATCAGTCGGTGCAGGCTGGCAGTCTTCGCCGTGTAAGCGACCAATTCACGCAGGGTGTAGACCTTGGGGCCGCAGAGATCGAAGTGCTTGCCTGCAGTCGTGTTGTCAAGCAGGCTGCGGGCGAAGGCTTCGCTGATGTCACCTACCCAGACCGGGGCGAAACGACTCTGGGGAGCGGCGAGCGGGAATACCAGGGGCGTGAATCTCAGCAGAGTTGCGAAACGATTGAAAAAGCTGTCACCGGCGCCAAAGATCACCGAGGGGCGAAAGCTGGTGACTCGGAGCGCACTGCCGCCATGGGTGTGAGCCCGGTTTTCGCCTTCACCCTTGCTGCGCAGGTATTCACTGCTGCCGCGGGCGGCGTCGGCGTGCAATGCGCTCATGTGCAGCAGACGGCTTACATTGGCCTTGATGGCGGCCTCAACCACCCTGTCTACCAGCTCGATATGCAGGCGGCGAAAACTCGCCCGTTTGGATTCGTTGAGGATGCCGATCAGATTGATCACCGCATCACAACCCTGGAACTGATTTGTCAGAAAGTCTGTATCCAGGCTTGGCGTTCGCACCAGCTCGGTGCCGAGATTGACCTGGAGCCCGGCATGCCGTTGAGGGTGCCGGGTGAGTACGCGACAACCAATGCCGCGTTGACTGAGGGTGGCAACCAAGTTCTGCCCTACAAACCCGGTTCCACCTAGAATACAGACCTTATTCATATCAAGTGTCAACCTAATTTTGCATAGCGGTGTCAGGGGCGAAATACTGAACTTGAAATCAATGTATGGCAATAGGTGATAATAGGTGATAGAGCGTGTGACAGCACGGATACAACCCGGATCGTTGGGCAATCTGCAGTGGTGAATTCACGGAGGTTGGCGCACGCCACGCTAAAGTATCATTAAAACCAATAGAGTCAGTACCTTAGGTTCAATAGTAATAAACCGCTATGGCAGAAAAATCCGTAACGCTGAAGCGGTGCTTTTGGCGGCAAGATGTCGTTCCACGACTTGTTTAGAGGTTCTCTCGAGGCGATTGGGCTCAGACTATTGATAGCCTGAAGTGGGATTTGAGAATAGGGCGTAAGGAGGAATCGGTATCGGTAACTGTTTGAATAACAGCGTGGCGCCGGATTCGCTCCGCAGCATCATGCGGCCATCCTCCAGATAGTAGTCGAACAACATGCGGCGGTTGCTATCCGGGTCGTACATCACAAGGCGATCGCCAATGATTTCGAATTGACCGTCCCGATAGGCCTCCGCGCTGGCATAGATACGGAAGTGACCGTACATGACCAAAACAATCTCGCCGCCTCGCCCGAGCCAGATTCCATCCACCGGCGATAGCCTGGGCAGCGGTCGGTTGAAGGGAGAGGCCGATGGAAAACCGCCCTGTGCGGGCAGTCCGCCGAGACCCGGCACCGGGGATTGCGGCGGCATCCCGCTGGACCAGCCATTGCCTGGCAGGTTGTAGAGGCCGTAGGGTGAGCTGTAGGGTGCGTAGCTGTTGCCGAGTGACCAGTTGCCTTTGTTCTTGAAGCGATACGCCAGGTCACCCATGGCGTCCATCATTGCGAGCATGGCCTGACTCATGATAGTGGAGGGAGAGGCGGCTGGTACGACAGATGGGGTAAAAACAAACAGGCCAATGAGAAACCATTGGCAACAAAAGACGTTTACACGCTGTGACGGGGTGGTTCTCATAACTTGCTTGTAAGGCTTTCTCTGCTGGCGGCCCGGATTGCTTTCTGCAATCATAGTCGATCGGCGGTGAATCAATCGACTCTTGCCAGAAGCGGTCAATGACGGTTATCTTTACCATGGCATATTTCGGGGATTAACACCACCTGGCTGATACGTTGTTTGGCGTTTCTGCCCAAGACCGAGCTGGAGTAAAAATGATAATTAAAACAAGACGAGGGGGAGGGTTTGTATGAGTTCTCAACAAATCAAATCCAATGAACGTAGAACCAATACACAGGATCTGATTGACAAGCTCCTGAAAGAGCGTCAGGAGATGCTCGTGCTGTTCTGTCAGGTTGCCGGATTGGAACCCTATCATCGTTCCGAGTCACTCGACTCGTTGCTGCAGACGTTCTGCCAGGTTCTCATCGACTACACCGCATTTGGCCATTTCGAAGTCTTCGGGCGTATCAGCGACGGCAACGAGCGTCGAACAGGCGTGATCCGCATAGCGGAAGAGATCTACCCGGATTTCGTCTTGGCAAGCGAAGCGGCTGTTGCCTTCAATGATAAGTACGATCTTTCAGACCATGCCCTGAAGTTAGATCACCTCCCCGAAGATCTCTCGCGCCTTGGTGAGGAGATGGCTGTACGAATTGAGCTGGAGGATCAGCTGGTATCCACCATGCTGGCCCGCTAAGCCGCTGAAATCCTCATTGCGAGACTCTCCACAGCCTGTAGCAGGTATTGTTGCCGGGCCAGTATGCTAGAGCGGTTTCACAACGCCGTTCACAAATCTCTCTACTGCAGAAAGCAATTCGCTACGGAAGCTTTTCCAATCTGCTCTGATTCAACTATGCTTGTACAGGCTAACCCTTTGAGTAGTATCGAACTTTAGCAAGCCCGGTCATTTAGTGACCAGTTGGCATCCAGCTGGCCCGATGGTGTAATGGGTGGAATGTGAATACGAGGATTAACAAGCTGCTGCACCGCACACCGGAAGTTGAAGAGTTTCTCGCGCCGCTACGCGCTAGCGTTGCGCCACAGGTGCGTTTGAATCAATTTCAGATCGGTATCGATAACCAGCACATCGATGTGGCCTTGAGCCATAAGTTCCGTAATTCGTTGTCCGAGCTCTCGGACATGATGGTGCATGAGGATCTGGTCAAGCATGGCTGGGCCCGCATGGGCAAGTTTCCTTCCAACAGTGATTTTGACGCTTTTCGCGAGGTCTATCGGGAGATCATGCGTGGAGCCCTCGAGCAGGTGCATGAAAACGCCTCGATGAAAGATATCCTGCAGTTGCTGCATTTAGTGCTGCTGAAGATGCTGCTTGAGTCTCCAATGGAAGCGGTTGCCAGACTGCGTAACAAGCTGCAACAGGATGCCGATTCGCCGGCTGGCGCCAATAGCGGACGTTCCCTGGAGTTGCATGAACGGATGGCCAATTTGGCCAGGCTCGAACCGGGGATTTGTTATCGCACCCTGCGACGGCTCTTCAAAGTGGTAATGCGTCTGGAGTCGAAGGAGCTGCGCAAACTGCGTAAGTCGGTGGTCGGGCGTTCCTGGACCGTGCCCAAGCAAGTGCTGTTCAATCCACTGTTGCACTTGCCCGATTTGTCGAGTGAAGAGTACTTCATGAATCATTATCCCATCCTTTGCGTGGATCGCTCGGATGAGAACTACTTCAATTTGACCAATCGCATCGTCACGGAAGTGTTTCAGAGCTATTTGCCGATTTGGACCAAGGCGGTTGATCAGCAGGATCCCAAGCTCAACGGGTTGTCGGGTAAGCAGCCTTTTCAGATCCGCAACCGGGAACTCCATAGCGGTTTTTCGGAATTTCTCGATGGGCAGCGACTGCTCGAGCGTAGCCTCAGCGAGGAGGAGTTCAAAACTTTCAATGTCTCCTGGCTGGATACGCCATCGAATATCGAGCATTTGATGAGCCGAACGGTCAACGAAACGGGTTGGTTCTCCCGTGGTGAGAGCTCAGGCACAAGTCCCTGGCGGAATTCGGAATGCGTCAAACTGAAGGAGAAGCTGCAGGCCGAAATTCACAAACGGTTGGAACGGGCTGGGATCACCCGCCGTGCCATCGCAGCCTACCGTACGCCGAGGCTCTACCGGCAGCTGAATGGACAGTTGCCCATTAAGGAGATCTATCTCTACCTGGCCGAGCAACAGCCCAAGAAGGTGCTCAGCAAGAAACTGGCATCCTTACCCGACAAAGGGGCCGCGGTGATCAAGGCTTTGGATGTGGTGCTGAACTACATCCGGCGCATGCCGACTGCCAAGCAGGAGGATTATGCAAGGCGCTATGTGAAGGATTTTCTGACCTTCCGCCGTGATCTGAAGTTGGCCTACTACAGTTATCAGCAGATGAGTCGTCTGCGAATCCTGCAGGACGCCGAAAGTATCAAGCTCTCACGCGACAACGGGAGTCTCTACGAATTCCGCCTCGGCAAGGATCAGGACGACGAGTCGCAAAAGATCAAGGCCCATGCGGTGCTCAAGGCTGATGTGCGAGGCTCTACCGAGATCACTCGTCAGCTGGTGGAGAAAAGGCTCAATCCGGCGACCCATTTCAGCATGAACTTCTTTGGTCCGATTACGAAGCTGTTGGAGCGGTTTGGTGCGCAGAAGGTATTTGTTGAGGGTGACGCGCTGATACTGACAGTGCTGGAAATCGGCAGTGTCGGCACCCAGTCTATGACCGTCGCCAATGCCTGTGGTCTGGCGCGTAAGATACTCTCCGTCATGGAGGCGCAAAACAGCCAGAACCGTACCTATGAACTGCCCAAGCTCGAATTGGGATTGGGTATCGCCTTCTGTGCGGACGCACCGGCATATCTCTACGATGAGCGGCGCAAAATCATGATTTCACCCGCCATCAATCAGGCCGATAGACTCTCTTCCTGCTCCGGAGAGTTACGCAAGGATACCAGTTGGCGCCGCAGTCGCCGCCATCGCGTGGAGGTCATGCATATCGGTGGTACTGAATCAGGCAAAGCAGGTGGACTACTGCGCTATAACGTGAACGGCATCGATCTGGATCCGCCGGCTTTCATGAAGCTCAAGGCGGAGATGGTTTTGCACAAAGTCCAGTTGCACAGCCGTTCCGGAGAAGCGCATCAGTATCATGTCGGACGTTTCATGGATCGCTTGGGGGGCTCCCACTGGTTGGTGATCCGGGAGGCCAGGCTCAAGCACTGGCAGCAGGGCCGGCTCGTCGAGTCTCAGGATCATGAGAATGTGTCTTTCTACGAAGTGATTACCGACACAGACCTGGTTGGCCGAGTAAAAGAAAAGCTGAGCGGAAAGG
Source organism: Sedimenticolaceae bacterium (assembly GCA_050294655.1). Classification (GTDB taxonomy): domain Bacteria; phylum Pseudomonadota; class Gammaproteobacteria; order Chromatiales; family Chromatiaceae; genus Thiodiazotropha. Next base: position 13,813 of record JBNKOL010000003.1, on the reverse strand, counting down.
TCGCAAAAAAAGACACCAGTAGTGAAGCGACCGGTCTGATCTAGTGTAGGACACTACACTAGAACCTGTCGTATTGTCGCATCACTTACGCCGATACAGCAGGGTTAGTAGCCGACGACAAATCAGACCCCGGATAGCGGTTCGGTCGTTTCATCGGATGAGACGGCTTCGATCGGTTGCAACCAAAGCATCTGCGGTCGACTAGGATCCCTTCCCAATCGATAGTGGTAGATCACGGTATAGGCGAGAACGCGTTTGAGATATTCGCGTGTCTCCCGGTAGGGCACCGTCTCGATCCAGATATCGGCTGCCTGGGTCTGTTTCGGTAGCCAGCTCTCGACTCGCCAGGGTCCGGCATTGTAGGCGGCGGTGGCGAGCACCGGGTTTTCCTGCAAGCGACGGAAGACCTTGTTGAGATAACCGGTGCCCAGTTTAAGATTGAGTTCGGGGCGGAAAAGATCATCGGGATCGGTTATGGCGAGCCGTAATTCACTGGCCACGGACTCGGCTGTTTTCGGCATCAGCTGCATCAGACCACGGGCGCCGACGGCAGACTTGGCATCCTGCATGAAGGCGCTTTCCTGCCTCAAGATGGCATAAACCCAGGCCTTATCGATACCGGCACCCCGTGCCAGCGTGGTGATTTCGTGTTGATGGGCGAGGGGGAAACGCAACTCCAGATCATCCCATTGGCGAAGCCTGGTCAGGGTGAGAATCACCTGCGAGGGCCAGGCCCATTGCTCGGCAAGCCTGGCGGCGGCGCGCAATTCATCATCAGTGCGCTGGTGCATGGCGATGTTCCATTCCCGTCGCGCGGGTAGGGACCGGCCCAGCTGATGGAGCTCGTAGGCACGTTGAAGTGCGGGGTGTTTCACAAGCTGCCGCATAAGTTGCGGGTCGGCATCGAGCTTTTCATCCAACAGATTTGGTTGGTCTCCCAGCCGTTGCGCAGCCAGAAAGCCGTAGTAACTGCGGTCACCCGACAGACCTTTCAGAATCGCCTCTCCCTCGCCGGTTTTGCCCAGACTGATCAGGGCACGGGCTTGCCAGTAGCGCCAGCGCTCATGGGCCTGATCCTGCTTCGGCAGTCCCTCTATCGTCAACAGGACCAGCTGCCAGTCACCAGCCTGTAGTGCATGCTGAAGTTGCTTTTCCGCCAAGCTACTGTCCAGGTGGAGATACTGCTTGGGCAGCAGGGCGGTGACCTCTTGGCTCCGCAGGTTACTCTCCTGTCTCGAGAGTTGACCCATGAGACTGCGTGCGACCTGTAGATGCTGCCAGTCGGAGAATTTGAGATCCTTTGTCAGCCGGATCCAGACGTTATAGGCGGCCTCGACGTCCTGCCAGGCGAGTCGCCGCACGGCTTGAGTCAGCATCTTATCGAGCATTGGGTGATGAACTGCCGTCGAGAATCGATTCAACAGGGTGGGATCGTTGTAGAGTGCCAGCCAGCGTTCGATCCACGCCCTCTCCTGGGTGGGCAGGAATCGTTTGAGGTAGTTGGCGAGGCGGGTTTTGCCCTCCCTCATGGCCAGTTCCACCCGTTGCCACACCAGATCCTCAGTCAGCTTGCCGGCGGCGATCCAGGCCTCGAAGACCGGATCGCAAGCGGCGGGTTGCGACCGTCCACTGAGCCACAATGCGGCTACTGAGTCGAAAGCCCCTTGTCCCTTGCCGGTTTCAATCAATGCCTGAAGGCGATGGCACTGTCTCACAACACTGCCGCCGGGCTGTGAAAAACTCAGGTAGCTGTACCACAGGCCCTCCTGTGCCAGCAGATTGAGCCATTGGTCCAGGAGCTGGCGTTGTAACGGCGTGCCGGCAAGGGCTGCCAGGGACTCCCTGATTTGCCGTGGCGTCTGTTGCTCCAGCGAATGGACGATCTCTTGATAGTCGAGATAGGGGCGCAGCGGATAGTCAGCGAGTTGTGCCTTGATCCGCTGAAAGGTGACAGTGTCATCGGCCGCGAGGGATTTCTCCGCTTGCACAAACAGGATGCGCTGATCAGTCAGGACGGCGGAGAATTCCGGGCCAGTTGTCGCAGCGAGTGTGTTGGAGCCGATCAGGAACAACAAAAGGGAAATGAGTGAGGAGCACAGTGTCTGCATGGTCGTTTGCGATGCTGTCTATTTATATCCGGAAGATAGGTTAAATAGTAGCATCTGTGGTGCGGCATGGGAGTCTGTTGTGATGCGCAGGATTAAGTTATTCTGCGCAGCCGGCTATCCCATACTGATATCCCATGAGAAGCGGAAGGGTGTTTCGATTTCGATGAATGATATAAGGAACCTCTAATCAATTCATGAATCGGAGTGTGGCGGCTGAAATGCTTCGGCTCTGCGTTGAAAAGCTTCGCCATAGCCAGCTATTACGTGCGCTTTTCGCCTTGATCCGGCGTATTTCATCTCACCACCCCCTCGATCCAGAATTAATCAGAGGTTCCTAAGATTAAAAGGCACAGGATATGGCCGTACTAGCGTCTGAAAGATCCCCGGAGTTTCGCTTGGAGAGCTATCCGCCGTTTCAAGCGATGGCCATTCAGGTGCTGGAACTGCACCACAGCTGGCGCAGTGTGCGCATCATGCTGCCGTTGAATGAGCGAAACCGCAATCCCGGGGGGTCCATGTTCGGCGGCTGTATCGCCTCGCTGGCGGATCCGATACCGGCATTGGCATGCCACCGGCAATTTCCCGCCTACACTGTCTGGACTCGCGAATTGCAGGTCGATTTTCGTCGTCCCGGTCTGAGTGATCTCGAAATGCGTTTTGAGCTTTCCCAATCTGCCATCGACGATATCGCTCTGGAGCTGAAGCGGCGACAGCGCAGTACGCCGGTTTTCGAATTTGGCTTTTACGATCGCGACGACAACCTGGTCGCCTGGGTCAAGAACCGGGTTGCGATTCGTCCTGACTAGGGCCCGTTAACACGAATCCGATAGGTCCTGTTGCGTCTGAAAAAGCGCCAATCAAGGCGCGAGGAGTGAAGTTTGGTGATTCCAAATGAACGACAAGCAACGCCGAGTGGCGCTTTTTCAGGCGCCGTCCGAGGCGCGGAGCAGGGGCCCCCGCGTAGCGGGGGATGCGACCGCCGGTGGTCGGCGAAACGCCCCGCTTCGAAGTCGAACGGCTTACGCCCCGCCGAGGGTCGGATCCCCACTACGTGGGGGCCCTCCTCCGCCTCTCGGGGCGTTACCCAAAGGGCTGGGGCTGTTTTTCCGCCCAGCGGGGTTATCATTCGCTCATGTAGCCCGGCTATACCACGCTCATTCTGCCTTGCTGGACAAAAAACAGCCTCAGCAGGGACTATCGGATTCGTGTTAACAAGCCCTAATCCGAAGAGTGAGCCGGACGCACTCAAAGCCTCGGGGATCCCTGGATCAAGGCGCAACTCTCCGGCAACGGCACGCCCCTTGGCAAGAGGCGTCAGTAAAGTTCGCATGTGAATGAGATAGCTCTGCTGCCTGAGCATGCCCAAAAAAATAGAGTAATACCCATGACAACGACAGATGACAATATGGATTTCGAACTGAGCAGCGGCATCGCCGCCTTTGAGGGGAAGAATTTTTCCCGTGCGGCAGCCCTGTTGTCACCACTGGCTGAAGCGGGCAACTGCGAGGCGCAATATCGCATGGCGATCATGGCTCAGGGAGGTCTGAGCATGGTGGTGAATGAACTGATGGCCTATAAATTCATGAAAGCGGCGGCGCAAGCCGGGCATCCGATGGCGCAGCATGGATTGGGTTTTATGTACCTTGAAGGCGAGTGTGTGGAGCAGAATCTGCCAAAGGCAGTGAAATGGTTCAAGCTGGCCGCCGAGCAGGGGCTTGCGGGATCACAAACCACGCTCGGCATGCTCTATGAAGAGGGACGCGGTGTGGAGAAGGATCCGGAAGAGGCTAAACGCTGGTATGAAAAGGCCGGCTTCTGATGCATAGCTGCGGCCCGGCTTTATGACAATTATCGGGCCTCGAGCTCTGAGCGATGCGGATCACAGTGCCGGATTAATAATAATCAGAGTGTGGACCAGAGATTGTCGAAATCGCTCTCGTCGCCGAATTTGTCATCCGAATCATCCTGCTCTGGTGCGTCGTTGTGATCCAGGTAGACGAACTGGAACTGGGAGATTGCACCGCTGGCCTCCAGTAACCGGGTCAGCTTGATTTCACGCAGATTCTCACCCTCGTTGACTTGTAGCTGGTTGCCCAGTTTGAAGGGGTAAGAGGGGCAGATGAAACTGGTCGGTTGTCCCGATGTGCCCACTTCCGGCAACAGCAGGCAATCATGGGGCTCTCCCCTCTTGTCATCCCCCTGTCGAGCTTGGACCGCCATGGCGTTGGGTGCAATCATCTGCACACCCACTTGAAGACGTTCCTCCCGCGTATGGCGCATCCAGCGAACCATGCCGACGCCGAATTGGTTGGCTGACATGGCCGATTGTACGCCGATGAGCTCACCCACCTGTATTTTGGGAATATGGTCTCCCGACCAATCGAGGCAGTAACCGCCGGCGCTCTCGTTGATGGTCTTGAAGGTGTTGGTGGCGGGTTCGGCTAGTTTGCTGGGTTGCTCATCCCAGATCTGGGACGCCGGATCATTCAAATCATCGAAATCACGTGTGTTGGGACCAAACTCCTCGAAATCACCCCGACGTGGATTGTAGTTGTAGCTCTCCATCGGCATGAGGGAGAAATGGGGCGAAATCTTCAGGTGATTGCCCTCGGCGAAGGCGGTCTCTATCCAGGTGCCGTCCTCTTCCTGTTGTTCGTTTGGTGTTGCCGGCTCGTTATCCAGCGAGATCAGCTTGTGTATCGAACGTAGTCCGACTGCAATACGCAGCTCGAAATTGAGTTTGGTGCGCACGAATGCCCGCTTCTGCGCCTTGGACCAGAGCTTGATCAGCTGCCGCACCAATCCGGTGTCCAGGGCATTGATGCCCAATAGGTGGCCGCCATCAGCCGGGTGTTCGCTGAACTGGTCCCTCAGTTCTACGATTAAATCACTCGCATCCAGTTTGAGCAGATACTTGTTGTCGGCATCACCTGCCGAGGTCTCGTGGCTGGGCGCCAGGTCGGAGTCCTGGCGGATAATGATGGTGGTTTCTTCCGGCGCATTTTCATAGCTGTGGATCTTAGCCATATGGCTCCACTCGAGCATGGTGTCAAAGATCAACAGATTGTCTTTCTGGCGCATCTTGTATGGGGTCGCCAGGGAGAAAAGAACACAACGGCGGTAGGCCTCGTCGATGGTCGAGGACTTACCATGATTCTCGACCGGATCGTCCACCCGGATCGACTCGACGCCATAGCGAGAGGCGAGCCGGTGCAAGACATGCAGTTCTCGCCAAATCCGCTTCGGGTAGGGGTCGTAGACCAGTACCGACTGCAGAATCACTTTCGAGAGGTAGCTCATACAGCGATGGATGGCTTGAACCAGTTGCTTTCGCTCGGGTTTGCCTTGGCCCTCCACCAGTAAATCGATGATTGCGGATTTGTAAGCGGTCGCCATGCCACTGTGCAGTTCCCGGTTCAGCACGGCAATCTTGTAAGCTTTGTCGCTCAACGGAAAGCCTCTGCCTATGTAGTGTTTGCTGAGGTTGGCTGCGATATAGCTCAATGGCTGGCGGAAGTACTCCACGCTCTGTTGTCGGCGCTTGCTGGGTATCAGGGTCCGGTTGAATTCGCGTAAGGCCTTGAAGATCTGTTTCGAAGTTTCGCCCACATTGGCGATGGGCAATTGTTCTGCCCACGCTGAAAGCTCCTTGTCAGAGAGGAAAAAGGGTTTGCCTTTGGGGGGCAGCTGATCCGGGATCCTTAATCCGATGCGGTTGATGTTTACCATTTAGATGACACTATGACACTTTCATAATATTTCGTTCAACCTACATGACAGCATAGTCGCGTAGAGCTCATCGTCCAATAAGGGTGCTTTGTGCAATATGCAGAATACACTCGAACAATCGGGTTCTGATGCCTTTTACGCAGAGAATGAAGATACTTCAACATGCTGGCGATCCGTGTCCAGTGAGAAGAGGAAGGAGGCGATCCGACTGCAGAAGGTCTGTCGAAAAACAACTTTCCCACAGTCAGTCGCCACTTTGAGCCTACATCCCTGCACTTTGCCAACCCACCCTAATGTGTTAACTGTGTCACAAAATAACCATCTTTCGTCGAAAAGTAAATTCATAATATTTTACTTGGTTATAGTGACGGAAGATTGAGCTTAATCAAACGTAAGAGTCGTAACTGACTGATCGAAAAGCGAATATGATTGTAATTATAATTTTCAGTCCTGTCTATCATGCTTTTCGCCGACAGAGGAATCCGGAAAATTCAGGTATTGGGTTCCTGGTCACGTGAAAAAAAATCCCCCCGAAACGGCGTGGTAGCGGCAGGTGAGTATCAAACTGGTCAGTTTCAAACTCTGTCCTTTCGTCCAGCGTGCCGTCATTGCGCTGGAGGAGAAGCGCGTAGCGTATGCGCTGGAATATATCGAGCTGGACCATCTGCCTGACTGGTTCAAACTTCGCTCGCCCTTCGGCAAGGTGCCATTGATGCTGATTGGCGAGGAGGTTTTGTTAGAGTCTGCAGTGACTCTCGGCTATCTGGATGAGGTCTACCTCCCGCGACTGCATCCGAGCGATCCACTTCGACGTGCGCAACACAAGGCATGGATCGAATACGGCTCCGAGCTGCTGAGGCTGCAGCTGGCATTGGGGACGGCGACAGACCAGGGAGGATAATCAGAGGCCCTGGCCGGGATCAATGTCTTGTTGGATCGTCTGCAGGTCCCATTGGAGCAGGGTTTATTCGGTGGAGACTGCGACTACTCCCTGGTTGATGCCGCCTACGCTCCCTTTTTCATGCGCATGGAAATCCTGGCCCCTAGGCGACCGGAGATCACGGCTGAATATCCAGCGTCTGTGGCAGTGTGGTCGCAGGATCTACTGGGCAGGGCAAATTTGAAACGCTCGGCGGCGGATGACTTTATACCCCGATACCTTCAATTTCTGCAGCAGAAGGGGGCTTGGTGCACTAGGGCCTGTTAACAGGCCCTAAGTCACAGAACCCCTGAGTCTGTCAGGGAGTCGCCTTGGAAACCTTGGCAACCAGTTGGTCGACGATTTCGAACATTTTACTGTAGGTGCCGGCCAAACTGCCGCTGGTTTTGTATTTCCCGTTGATACCAATGGCCGGTACGCCATCGATGCCGTAGCGCTGCCCCAGCTTGCGTGCCTGCTGTACCTTCACATAGACGCCGAAGGAGTTCCAGGCATCGGTGATTTTCTGCCTGTCTATACCCTGCTCCACAGCGAAGTCGATGAGCGACTGTTTGTCGAAAAGTTTACGTTTCTTGACCTGAATGGCCTCGAACAGTGGTTTGTGCAGCTGCTCGGTGACACCGAGCGCTTCGGCTGCATAGTACAACTGAGCGTGCACCGTCCAACTTGGATTGAGGGGGGTGGGTACGCGCTTGAAGACCACATTTTCAGGCTTCTTTTTCAGCCAGGCCTCAAGTTGAGGCTCCATGGTGTAGCAGTGGGGGCAGCCGTACCAAAAGAATTCGACCACTTCCACCTTGCCTTCCTCGACGGAGGTGGCGATTGGCGGGTCGATCGGATCCCAGCCTTCACCCCACTCGGCATAGGCCAGGCTTTGAGTGACAATTAGAATTGGTATAAGTAAGCGTTTGATCCAGGGCATAGTGGTTCCTTATGGGGAATCGGGTTGTTCAGCAGGCAATCCTATTGAATATTGTTAGAAATTTGAATAGCACTATGGTTCCCGGTACGGTATTGCATGAGTGATTCCTAATACAACCTATCTTGAACCACGATGAATAGGCGAAGCAAACTGATAGACGAGTACATCGAGATGCTCTGTCAGAAGGGGTGCCGCTCGGTACGGGAGGATATTCGCCTGTTGGAGCGAGGTGTCGTATTGCCCGGGCTCAGTGTGCTTGATGATCTCGCGCGACAAGCGGTCCTGAAGGAATTGCGCTCTATCATGGCGGTGTATGGTGATAGCTGTCCTATGCCCGCATCCGCAGATATCTCGAAAGATGGCATACAGCATGGCAAAAACGACTAAACAGCGCCTGGGCGATATTGTCTATCGCGCAGCTTCGACTATTCATGGCAACGGCCTCTTCGCAAAGGTCGAAATTTCCAAGGGAGAGTACATCGGCACTTATGAGGGCCCCACCGCCAAGCGGGACGGGACCTATGTGCTGTGGGTTTACGAGGAGGGAGAGTCGCCGGTGGGCCGTAGTGGACGCAATTTACTGCGCTATCTGAATCACCAGGATGATGGCAACGCCGAGTTCGATGGCTTCGATCTCTACGCCATGCGGGACATCGAGCCTCACGAGGAGATCACGTTCGACTATGGCGGTTTGGAAGAGGCTTGACCTGTTAGGGAACCTCTGATCAATTCATGAATCGGTGTGTGGCGGCTGAAATGCTCCGGCTCTGCGTTGAAAAGCTTCGCCATTGCCGGCTAGGTGCGCTTTTCGCCTTGATCCGGCGTATTTCATCTCACCACACCCTCGATCCAGAATTAATCAGAGGTTCCCTAGGCTTGTCTCTTCATGGATTCAGCGGCAATAACTCCTCGTCCGCCGGTTGCGGGGATGCTGTTTGGTCCGGTTTCTCCTTCAGCGTAGCGGCATCGAATAGGTCGGCCCATCCTGTCTCCTCTGCCGGGCTGTAGAGGGCCTTCTCCAGGCTGATGACCACTGCCGCCACCTTCGGCGTACAGCGTCCAGCCAGTCGGGTCAGATTGTGGGGCGGATTGTCTGGCCAACGACTCTGCCCCCAACGCAGCCAAGCTTCCCGCGCAGCCTCCGGGTTGCCATCGCGATAAGCCGCTATCAAGGCATCGATGGCGGCTGTAACGGCTTGATCCGTTGCTGCATCCTCAGCGACCTCTTTGGGCGGGATCTCAGCTGGCGAACGTTTCCGGTGCGAGAACCACCAGCCCGCCAGGGTGACGAGCCAGGCCGCCCCCAATACCCAAACCAGCCAATGAACGCCGTCAGGGTCAGCGACTGGTGCCGTCGGCATGGCTGTTTCTCGCTCCGTATTCGAGCTCGCACTGTCTACGGTTTGTAATGGCTTCGGCGTCACAACGACAGGTGAATCGTTTGTCGACCCCGGCAGGACCTCCAGTGTCATCTCGGGAAGCCGGGCAACCTCCTGTTTTTCCGTTTCGGTGTTCCACCAGGGTATTTCAATCGCTGGCAGGGTGAAGCGGCCGGCCCGGGTGGGGATCAGGGTAACCACGCTCTCGCGACTGCTGCTGATGCCGGTTCTGTGGGGTCTGTCCTGCAGCTGTGGACGCTCCTCATAGGGTTTGATGTCGTCCGGTACCTGAGGGCTGAGTACCGGCAGCTGGGATGACATCAGACCGTCTGCGATCAGCATGATACGGCGGGTCACCGGCTTGCCGGCGACGATGGGGGTGCTGTTGTCGATGCCGGTCTCCACCAGCTGGACGTTGCTTGCCGGCAGCCAGTGGTCGCCGGTGAATTCGCTGGGAATCGGTTTGATCTGCAGTGAAACCGAGTTCGATTTCGTTCGGATCAGACGGCTGGTCTGTGGTGGGCTGCCAAAAGGATCATCGAACAGGTTGAAGATGGACGCGCCTCCGCTGCGTCCGCGAAACCGGACCGGGGCGATCTCAAGCTTGCCGGTCTGATAGGCGTAGAGAGCGTAATTGCGCTCCAGCACCCGATAGGCCATGCCATCCCGCTCGATGGTGTAGTTGGACTCATCCAGTAGTTGCAGCCGGGTGTCACCCAGGGAGGGCTGAGGCTGATCCAGATGTTCACCACGCACCCCGGCGGCCTGATAGAGCTTGAGGGTGAGGATCACCTCCTGCTCCGGGTAGGCCGTCTTTTTGTTCAGGCTCACCTCCACCCGGACCAGCTGTTGCGCGCTGACGCCATTGTCGACGGCTTGCTGGGTGACTTCGAGGGTGAGGGGGGAGGTCTGCTGGTCACCGAAGGGGATTGACGGAATGGTCAGTTTGCCCTGGCGCTTCGGCAGTAGAGTCAGTATCAGGGAGCGACGGGAAGAGACCGAGCCGTTAATGATGGAGAGGCTCTGCTGGGTGGCGCGTCCGAGGATCTCGAAATCGGTATCGAGGACCGATAGGTCCGGTGAGTCATTCTGCTCGCCCTGGCTCTCAAGCGTAAGCTGGACCGGTTGATCCAAAGCGGTGGTGGGCGAGGAGAGTCTGGCCACCACGCCCGCCTGAAGGGGGAGTGTAAAGAGAAGCAACAGTCCTGCGAACAGACTGGTCAGCGAGATTGAGCGTCCTGAGGTGTGATGATTCATGGTTCTCAGTGAATTTATTCACCGGTCAACTATCCTGACCGGGTTGACGGATGCAATATGCCCGGGCGCCTCTGAATAAGTAGGAGCGGAACAGATTGCCGATCAAAATGTGCCGATTCAGCGCGAATCGCATGTCATAGCCAACTATTGCGAAGATCTACAACCCAGAAGCGGCGCATTTTGGCGACAAGATGTCGGTCCACGACTTGTTCAGTGGTTTCTTCGCTATAATTGAGCACCCTTTTTAGATGGGGTCTACAGTCATAAGTTTCCAGGGGGTATAGGTGGCAATCGCTCAATGTCTCGAAGTTGAACAGAAAAAGGCTGCCGCTGCTCAGAAACATCGGCGGTTGCCGCATTCGTGAAAATAGAGCGGCGAAAATCCCTTTCAGCTCAGAATCTCGATAGCAGCGAAATCCATCCTGTGCTGAGTCGGGTCTATGCGGCACGGGGCATCGCCAGCGAGGCCGAACTCGATCTCTCGCTCTCCCGTCTGCTGCCGGTAAGTCGTCTCAAAGGGGTTGAAGAGGCGGCGGGGCTGCTGATGCAAAGCATTGAATCGGGGCAGTCCCTACTGATCGTGGGCGACTACGATGCGGACGGCGCCACCAGCACGGCTCTGGCCATGCTCGCCTTGCGGGCGTGCGGGGCGGCAGCGGTGGATTATCTGGTACCGAACCGATTCGACTTTGGATACGGCCTCACACCGGAGCTGGTCGAGGTGGCGGCCAAGCGGCAGCCGGGTCTGATCATCACCGTCGACAATGGTATCTCCAGTATCGCGGGCGTGGCACGGGCGGGAGAACTGGGTATCCCGGTGCTGGTCACTGATCATCATCTGCCCGCCGAGCAGTTGCCGGCAGCCGCCGCCATCGTCAATCCCAACCAGCCGGGGGATGACTTTCCCAGTAAGCATCTGGCTGGGGTGGGTGTTCTGTTCTATCTGATGGTGGCGCTGCACAGGCGGCTCAAGACCGAAGCTTGGTTCGAACGCCGGGGACTGGTCGAGCCAAACCCTGCCGATTGGCTCGACCTGGTGGCTCTGGGCAGCGTGGCCGATCTGGTGCCATTGGACTTCAATAACCGGATTCTGGTCTCCCAAGGGCTGCGACGTATCCGTGCCGGTCGTTGCCGTCCCGGTATACGCGCCCTGCTGGCGGTGGCCAACCGATCCCTGTCGCGGGCGGTGGCCTCCGACATCGGTTTTGTCGTCGGACCCCGCTTGAATGCCGCCGGACGCTTGGAGGATATGGGGCTGGGCATCGAATGCCTGCTCACCGAATCGGATCAGGCAGCGGCACGGATGGCGCAGGAGCTGGATCAGCTCAACCGCTCCAGGCGTGTCATCGAACAGGCGATGCGGCAACAGGCGGAACAGGCACTCGACAAACTCCATCGGCTCAGTGAGGGGGAGTTGCCGGCGGGACTCTGTCTGTATGATCCGCAGTGGCATCAAGGCGTGGTCGGTATCCTGGCCTCGCGAATCAAGGATCAGTATCATCGCCCGGTGATCGCCTTCGCCGATGGCGGCGAGGGTGTGTTGAAGGGTTCTGCCCGCTCGATTCCGGGGCTGCACATGCGCGATCTGCTCGACCGGGTCGCCACCCGTCACCCGGGAATGGTACGTCGCTTCGGCGGTCACGCGATGGCGGCTGGCTTGAGCTTGGAGATGGAACGTTTCAGCGAGTTCAAGAGTGCCTACGAGACGGAAGCGGCAGCCAGCTTGGAGCCGTCAATGTTGCAGGGGGTCCTGCTGACGGACGGCGAGCTGCTGGCGGATGAGTTCAACCTGGAACTGGCGCAGCTGCTTCGGGATGCCGGTCCCTGGGGACAGGGTTTTCCGGAGCCCCTGTTCGAGGGGGAGTTCCACCTGCTCCAGCAGCGCACAGTGGGGGAGTCCCATCTCAAACTGCGGCTTGCCGCAATGTCGGGCGGTGGGGATATCGAGGGCATCGCCTTCAATCAGCCCACTTTGTCCGCCAGGGTGGAACAGGTACGGTTGGCCTTCCGCCTGGATGTGAATGAATTCCGCGGCCTGCGGACGCCGCAACTGATTGTGGAGTACATACAATCGATCCCTTAGATGACGAGTACGAAGACTCCGAGGATCTCGGACCGAGCAAAAGCCAACTCAAGCGGGAGATGCTGGAGCTGCAGAAGCTGGGCGAGCGGCTGACTCGCATGCCGGCCACCCAGCTGGCGCGCATGCCCCTGAGCGAGGAGATGCGCGCCGCGCTGGCGGAGGCGGCGCGGATCAAGTCGCACAACGCCTTGCGGCGCCATTTCCGGCGCTTGGGCAAGCTGCTGCGGAGTGAGGATCTGGAGCCGATTCAACAGGTGATCGATGAGATCGACGGCAACCACCAGGTCGGGGTCGATCGGTTTCATGCCCTCGAACGGTGGCGGGAGCGCCTGATCGATGGGGGTAGCGAGGATTTCGGTGAGTTTCTCGACGCCTACCCCAATGCGGATCGTCAGCACCTGCGTCATCTGCTCCAGGCGGTGCAGCGGGAGCGGGCCAAGGAGCAGCCACCGGCCGCTTATCGCAAGCTGTTCAAATATCTCAGAGAGGTCAGCGGACTGTGATGAAAGCGGTGTCCGGTGGGGCAGGGCCCCACCCTGCCCGTTGCCATGCCGGCGAAGGCAAACTCTGGGCGTCCTTGGTCCGACGGTAGCGGGGGAAAGGGCCGTCGGCCCCTCTACTGTAGTATAGGACACTACACTACCTGCCTATTTGAGCATCAGGCCGCCCGGTAGCATCTCCTTGTGCAGCCCGGGCCAGCGCCGGCGGTGCTGGGCCAGGATCGCCAGGGCCACGGCGTTGTCGCAGATGAACTCCTCGTCGGTATCCTTGCCTTCGCCCTTGGCGTAGGGCCAGTAGGATTTCAGTTGCAGCTCCACCCCTTCGTGAAACTTCGCTTTCTCGTTGGCCAGGATGCCGAAGAGGGCGAGGATCAGGGAGTAGTAGTTGCGGTCGCCCGAACTCTTGGGTGGACGCTTTTTGTAGTCCTCGAACTGGGCGGTGATCAGTTCCAGCGCGGGCCGGCGTTTATTTCTGATCGTCAGGGCCAGGGCGTTGGCGTAGCGGTTGGCGTCGATGTCGAGCATGTCGCCGTCGGGGCGGGTGCGGTAGTGGCCGGCCAACTCCGCAGCGAGATCAAAGTCGGCCGACATCAGGGCCCAGTTGGCGCCCTCGATGAAGTCGTCCTCCATTACGCAGCTCAGGTCGGCCTTGTCGCCCTGATAGTCGGGGTCGTTCTCATCGTAGGCCATGGTGAAGCTCTTCATCACATGGCGGGCGGCGTTGGCGAACTCGGCGCGGACCTCTTCGATGGGGTCGCCGTTGAGGAACTTGGCGCGAGCGAGGGAGGCATGATCTAACGCTACGCCCAAATGGACCGATTGCAGGGGAACATGGTGCTTTTCATGAAAGCCTTCCCTGTTGAGTCGCCATGCTCTTTCAATTTGATAGTTCGCG
>JBNKOL010000002.1:0-62996 GCA_050294655.1 Sedimenticolaceae bacterium | reverse complement strand
ATCCTGCGTTGCAGTTCTTGACAAGGGCTTGCCATTGCCTGCGAACTGCGCCTTGTACCCCAAGGGCACTTCCTTCGGGGCGTCTTGGGAAATTTGGGGGCTTCTGATTTCCTGCTGCAGTATAGGACACTACACTAGGATAACCGAGATTAGTCTTGGATGTGAGGTGAGAAGAGTTTTTGTCAGATTGTGGAGTATTGAGTCTAGTCGTTATTAAACCGGCATCAGGACGGGTATTGTTCAGTCGCTGTACGTCTGCATGTAAAAACTCAGTGTAGGTGCTTTAAGCTCTGAACGATGCCGATAACGGTGTCGGATTGAACCTATTGTCCCCCATCGAGCATCTCCACTTCAAAGCGGGTTCATTTTGGTGGGGCAAGCCCCACCGAAGTCACAAAACTCCATGTCCTGCCTCCGCTAGAAAAAAAAAGCCCGCTCATTGAACGGGCTTCCTCAGGTGACATCGGCCATCGCGCCGGGATATCAGTTGCTAAGCCGCTCCTGGATGGCTTCGACCACTGCCTCACTGGAGGTGGCGCTGACGGTCAACAGCATGCCCTCATTCCGGTAGAAACCAACCAGGGGCGCGGTCTTTTCGTTGTAGACGTCGAGCCGGTTGGAGATCGCCTCCTCGGTCTCGTCGTCACGCTGGACCACCTTGCCGCCACACTTGTCGCAGATACCCTCCACCTTGGGCGGCATGCTTTTGACGTTGTAGATGGCACCGCAGTCCACGCAGGTACGGCGGGTGGTGAGGCGATCGAGGATCACATCACGCGGCACATCGATCTCGACCGCGAAGTCGAGGCTGACATTGATCCGCTGCAGCAGTTCCTTCAGCGCTTCCGCCTGGGGAATGGTACGAGGAAAACCGTCGAGCAGAAAACCGTTGGCGCAATCGGGCTCCTGCAGACGTTGCTCCATGATGCCCATGATCAGATCGTCCGGCACCAGATCGCCGGCCTTCATGAAGGCCTCGGCCTGCTTGCCCAGTTCACTGCCGGCCTGAACCGCGCCACGCAGTATGTCGCCGGTGGAGATCTGCACCGAACCATCCAGCTGAGTCAGTTGCTTGGCTACCGTGCCCTTGCCTGCCCCGGGCGCACCCAAGAGAATAAGTTTCATTGATCGCTCCTTTTGTTATATTGATACCGGCATGCTTAGTGAAAGAGCCCCGCTCCCTCTGCCGGTTGTTGGTAAACCGGCCGCTATTATACGCATTTCGGTTTCGATGCAACCCTCGGCCGTGCCGTAAGTGACAATTCAATGCTGAAACAATTACTTAAGGGAACTCTCATCGGTCTGCTCAGCGCCGCTTTCAGCGCCTGCTCCACCTCGCCGCCACGGGACACCAGCAATGCCTGTGGCATCTTCACCGAGAAAGACGACTGGTACGACGCCTCACAGGATGCCTATGAAAAATGGGGCGTACCGATCCATGTGCAGTTGGCCATCATCCATCAGGAATCCCGCTTCAAACACGACGCCAAGCCACCCCGTGACAAACTCTTCTGGTTCATCCCCTGGTTTCGCAAATCCTCCGCCTACGGCTATGCCCAGGTGAAGGACAGCACCTGGGACTGGTATCGGGAGAAGAGTGGAAATCGCTGGGCCGACCGGGATGATTACGAAGACGCGGTCGATTTCATCGGCTGGTACGGCAACCTCAGCCAAAAGACCCTCGGCATCTCCAAGTGGGACGCCTATAACCAATACCTGGCCTATCACGAGGGACATGGCGGTTTCAAACGCGGCACCTATAAGAAGAAATCCTGGCTGGTGCAGGTGGCGCGCAAAGTCGACAGCAACGCCAAACGCTATCGTGCGCAGATCGCCAAATGCAAAGACGAGCTGGAGAGCGGCTGGAGTCTCTGGCCCTTCTGAACAACTCGCGATTCAGTCGGCTGAGAGGGGCAGGATCACACTGGCCACGGTGCCGCCGCCCGCTGCCTGGTCGAGCTCGAGACGCCACCCGTTCATACCACACAGCTGATCCACGATCGCCAACCCCAGACCACTGCCACCAGACGCCCGACTGCGAGAATCCTCAAGCCGTTTGAATGGCTGCAGTACCCGCTCCCGCTGATCGGCGGGAATACCCGGCCCCCGATCCGTCACTGCGATACGGACATACCCGCCTTCCCTTCGGCAATTGACCGCCACCGGCTTGCCTTCGCTGTAGCGGATCGCGTTGTCGATCAAGTTGTGAAGCACACGCCGAAAGGAGGCAATGGGCAGATCAAGTTGAATCATCTCTTCACATTGGAGTTCCAGCTTTTCTCCCTTGTGACGGTATTCATCGACCAGGGATGCAGTGAGATCACACAGCGCCACCTGCTTGCTGAGCTCATCGGAGATACCCTTTGAGAGTTGCAGCGTGGCAGTGATGATCTGGTTCATTTCATCGAGGTCATCCCGCATACCCTCCAGCCAGGCCGCATCCGGCTTGTCGGCCAGCAGCTCCAGCTCCAACTGCATGCGTGCGATAGGGGTTCGCAAATCGTGTGAAATGCCGGCCAACAGGATAGTCCGGTTGTCCATCAATACCCTCAGTTGCTGCTCCATCTGATTAAAATTGCGCGCCAACTCCATCAGTTCGGCCGCCCCCTTTTCCGCTAAGGGTTGGCCGCGGCGACCCTTGCCGATGCGAGCGGTGGCATGGGCCAGGGCCGCCAACGGCTGCGTAATGCGCCTCACTATCACCAGGGAAGTGACAACGGCAATCAACGTCCCCGCCACCACCATCAGGATCAGGGTCAAGGGTATGTGGGTGACAAAACGATGGGTATCGAAACCGACCCGAAGCATGCGTCCGCCCATTGGGATATCGACCCAACGCCAATCGGGACGCTCGGTAGCGAAGAGAATCTCACGCATCTCACCTGTGCGTTCGTAAAGCGCCTGGCGAAAATCCACCAGGTAAAAGGCCGGCGACGGATCGACTTGCAACGGAGTTTGCGCCAGACCGATGATGATGTCGTGATGCTCCCGCATCTCGCGCTCGAAATCGGGACGGGTGCCGGGAGGCAGTTCGACCCAGATCTGTGTCGCCAGCACCGCCATCGCGGAGAGATCGTTGGCGGCCCGCTGCGTCAACGGCATGGTAACGAAGTAGATCAGCAAGCCCAGAGAAAAGAGGGAGAAGAGCAAAAAGGCGAGAGTGAAAGCGGTCGCCGTACGGCCAAACAAGGTACCGCTATGGAAGGGAAACCTCACAATGCCTCTTGATTGCCCTGGGGTGTGAAAATATAGCCACGCCCCCAGACTGTGCGAATGTACTGCGGCTGATCCGGATTGCTCTCCAGTTTCTTACGCAGACGGGTGACGCGCACATCGATACTGCGATCATAGGGCGAGCGCTCGTAACCTTTGATCAGCTCGATCAGGTGATCTCGACTCAATACCCGATTGGGATTCTTGACGAAGGCCTCGAGCAGGGCATATTCACCGGCGGTAAGACTGACCTGCTCGCCACCCCGCGAGATCGCATTGGTGGTGAGATTGACCAGAAAATCGCCAAAGCGATAGCTCTCCGATTGTAGAGCGTTATTACCAAAAGCCCGATTGAGTTCATGGGTGCGACGCAGTATCGCCTTTACCCGGGCGGAGAGTTCGCGCGGATTGAACGGTTTTGCAAGATAATCGTCGGCCCCGACCTCCAGGCCGATGATACGATCGATATCCTCACCGCGGGCGGAGAGCATCAATATCGGAATGGCGCTGTTGGCACGCAGGCGACGGGCAATCGATAGACCGTCCTCCCCTGGCAACATCAGATCGAGCACGATCAGATTCACCGGATGCCTGCTGAGGTGATCATCCATCGCCCTGCCACTGCCAACGCCGGCCACAGCGTACCCTTCCCGGGTGAGAAACGTGATGACGAGATCGCGCAGCTTCCGATCATCGTCGACCACCAACACCTTTTGTTTATCCATCTCCATTGCAGCTCATGTCCTGACAGATTGAGACAACAATATCGCATCGACCTCATGCAACAGTGATCTTGAAACAATCTGAAACAGTTGCTCAGCTCCCGGAAATCGGTCAGAAATAGCTTCGGCCTACGCTGAAAGTGAGACAAGGGATGATCACACACAGGAGCACGATCATGAACACTTCACGTAAAGTATTACACCTTTCACTTATGCTTGCCATGACGCTACCCGTCACCGGTGCACTGGCTGCTTCCATCGATAGTACCCTGCCCGCTGGCGGTAGTGAATTGCAAAATGGCATCCATGTTGCCGAAGCACAAGGTGCTGCCCAGCGGTTTAAAAATGCCGGCGATGCGGATCGCTTACGCCATCGCGTCAATGAGCCGGTCAATGAGGAGGCAGAGCGAAGTCGTCTGGAAAAGCACGACCGGACGCTTGATCAGTTGAAGACTCAGGATCAATTGAGAGACCGGGAGCAGCTGAAAACCCAGGACCATTTGCAGGACCCGGATCAACTTAAGGATCAAGACCGACTGCGAGACCGGGACCGCTTGAAGGATGCTACCCAGTCGGATTCCCAGCAGCCGTCGGGTGATCAGCAAATGCTGCAGACTCAGACTCAGACTCAGTCTCAGTTCCAGGACAGGTATCAGTTCGAGAGCCGGTCAGGTGGACAGGGTTTCAACACCAGTGGTTCAATGTACCAAAAGATGGGCAGCGGCGGCTCGATGGGCGGAGGCGGTGCATCGGCCGGTGGCAGTGCATCGGTTGGTGGCGGCGCCAAGGGCGGCGGCTCCGGACGACACTGAGAGCGGCGAACCGAATAGCGGAAACTGATTTATGCGTAGATGTGTCTTCACGGGCATCCTGACCCTCTTCCTGCTGCTGGCGGTTGGTAATCTCAGGGCAGCCGATGAAAGTGGTGGCAGTGACATCACTGACAGCGGCGAATCTCAGACCACCAACATGCAGAGTTGGCAGGAAGAGTGGCGGAATGATAAGAAAGAGAGCGGTTGGACTTGGTTCGGTATGGGCTACGAATCGAGGCGTGCTTTTTCTGATTCCCACGCTGGCGCCGGTTCCGGCGGTCCTTCAAAAGGCCAGGGTGGAAACGGTGCCGGAGGTGGCGGAGGTGGCGGCGGTAAGCGGCGGTAAGCGGCGCTGAGATTACGCGGAGAACCGCACATCACACCCTCCAGGCATCCTCAGCGGGCCAGCAGCAATGCCCCATTCATCAGCAGACGGTGGGGCAGGCGGCACCCTCAGAAACCTCTGATCTTTCATCCCCTCAAGGCGCCAGCCTGGCACGCAGGGTCAGAAAGAACAGATTCCGCTCAAAATCATAGGTCCCTGAAACAGCACTGACCCGGTTCACGTCATTGGAGTCGTTGTCGATATAGCTGTAGCTACCGGTGATCATGATCCAGGGACTGGCGTAATACTTAAGCCCCAGGCTGACTGTTCGGGTCACATCCTCCCTACCCACATCCTGATACTCGGCTAAGCCATGGGTGTAATTGACATAGCCCAGGAAGTCGGTGGCGAGTTTCTGGTCGATCTGTAGGTCCACGGCGCTGAAGAGATAGCCGGAAGCACCCAACTCCGTCGTCTCATTGAGCGACCGATCGAGCTTTCCCGTCAACTGGGTCTTTTTCGTGGGATACCAGCGAAGATCCAGGCCGTAGTTCAATTCGCTCACCTGATCGAAGCGGCTATCGTCGTAGTCCTGATTGATTTGTCCCACATAGGCATCGAGCTTGTGTCCCGAGGCGAAATCCCGTGTTATACCGACGACAGCGGTGTAGCCTTCCGAGTCCTTAACATAGCCATACTGATCCTGCCGCTCTTGGTAATCGCGCTGATTCACGATCGCCTGTGCATAGAGCTGTGTCCGCTGCGATAGAGGATGGCTCACACGCAATCCCAGACCGTTCACGCTTCTGTCACGATCGTCGTTGTAGAGGCTGCCCACATTGTCATAGTCCAGCGCCTCATGGGTGAGACCCAGCTTGGTTGAGATCTTTCCAAACACCTGTTTCACACCCAGCTGTAGGCTACGTATGTCGTAGGTGGTCGGTTCATCGATCTGCTGACTGGCCCCCTCTTTCGAATCACGGCTCTCATGGTTACTGCTATAACCGGCGCCGACATAGAGCTGGCTCTCCGCTGTAAGATCGACTTCACCATCGCCGCTCAACCAGAAGTCCGCATAGTCCTCCGCCGAGTTGTCGGCGTAGCGGCCGATATGGGCACCCGCATCCAGATTGAGACGGCGAGTTTCCCACAGGGATTCCATCTCGATACGAGGCGAGATTTGCGTCACCAGATCAGACTCCTTGGCCCCTTTGGTGGCGTAGATGTTGTCGTCATAATAGGCCGTCGCTTCGACCAAGGGCAGTAGGTGAAAATTCTCGGTGTAGAAACCCGGTTTCTTGAATGTGCCTGCTTGCTGAGGCTCGGCCGCATATGCAGCAAACCCGGTCAGGGTACCGAAGACCAAGGCATGGGCCATGGCCAAATGCAGTGGGCGGCGATATAGCTTCATATCCGAAATTCCTTCCGATGATTATTCCGGCCATCATGAATTGTCGCGTTACCATTAACCCGGCAAGCAACAAGATCGCGTTAAGGAACCTCCGATCGATTCATGAATTGATCAGAGGTTCCTTATCGCTTTGTCTTGAAAAGTATACGCCCCACCCATCGACTCGTGATGCGTGATGAAACAGCTTGTAACACCTGAAACACATATGGCGTAGCGTGGCCAGCACTTCACAAGTGCGATACCCGGATTGGGTCTGACCAACTCACGTTACATATATATAGTATGGTGTAGACAGCATTGGAGGCCATCGAACCGATACAGGGCGTCATCCCGCTACCCAGGCTCAGCCAGCGCGCGGAGAGAAAGCAGTCCCTTTGGAGCATTCCAGGCCCATTGATCTTTCTAATATGCCCATTAATTTTCTGCCGGCCACCCATTCCCGATAGACCAGCATGGTTGAATTCAAAGGGCGGAAGGCTAGAGTTATCAATGCGATTACGATGATTTAGGTCATTGGAGAGCGGTCTTTTTTCGCCATCAGTGAGGGTCACGAAACCCCGAGCCTTGATATTATCAATACTTTCTATTGGCTCCATTCCGTAGATCAATACTAAGGCCAACATTACACTTAATAATGAGGTTTCACTTCGGTGACAGGTTTGTGAATTGTTAGGTGAAGGAATGGATATAGATATCGCACTGAATGTATCGAGCGCCATCATCTTCATGGGCGTACTGGGCCTGCTGCTCGCCTCCCTGCTGGCCTTTGCCAACAAAAAGCTGTGGGTCTTCGAGGACCCCCGCATCGACGAGATCGAAAGCCTGCTGCCCGCCACCAATTGCGGTGCCTGCGGCAATGCCGGCTGCCGTCCCTTCGCCGAGGCGCTGATCGCCGGCAAGGTCACACCGGCCCAATGCACCGTAAGCAGTCCCGACGTCATCCATGAGATCGCCGATTATCTGGGTGTGGACAGCGGCGATGTGATCAAGCGTGTCGCACGCCTGGCCTGTGCCGGTGGCAGCCATGTCGCCCGCGTGCGAGCCCACTACAAAGGACTCTCCACCTGTCGCGCGGCTGCCGTGGTAGCCGGCGGACCCAAGGGCTGTACCTGGGGCTGCATCGGCCTGTCCGATTGCGCCGAGGTGTGTGAATTCGACGCCATCACCATGAACAGGCACGGGCTGCCTGTCGTGGATGCCGCCAAATGCACCGCTTGCGAGGATTGTGTGGAGATCTGCCCCAAAGGTCTCTTCTCGATTCAACCTGTCGATCGTCGCCTCTGGGTCGCCTGTAAAAACCTCGAACATGGCGATGATGCGGAAAGCGATTGTGAAGTGGCCTGCACCGCATGCGAGCGCTGTGTGAAGGACTCACCGGAAGGACTGATCACTATCCAAAACAACCTGGCTATCATCGACTACAGTAAGAATGACTTGGCATCACGCGTCGCCACCGAGCGTTGTCCCACCGGCGCCATCGTCTGGCTCGACGATACCAAGGGCATGATTAAGGGATCGCAGGCGAAACGCATCATTCGCAGTGAAGCTTTGCCCATGTAACGGACGCGCAATGGATCGTGTTTTATAGGTTTTTCGGCAGCTCCACAAACAGCCGCATCTACCCCATCTATCATCACTGTCACTAAAACAAGAGAAGTGTTCAATGTTCGGTAAGAAAGACGAGAAGACCTTCAAGTATCCCGGTATCCGTATGGCGATGGACGGTAATGGCGCGGTGATCATGTGCGAACGCGAGGCCTCTGATGCCGCCGGCGCCTACCCCATCACCCCCTCCACGCAGATGGGCGAGTACTGGGCCGAAGAGACTGCCAAGGGTCATATCAACATCTCCGACCGTTCGCTGATCTTCATCGAACCCGAATCGGAACACGCGGCGGCTGCGGTTACCGCCGGCATGTCCATGACCGGTCTGCGCGCCACCAACTTCTCCTCCGCCCAGGGCGTGGCCTTCATGCACGAGTCGCTCTATGCGGCGGTCGGCAAGCGCCTGCCCTACGTGCTCAATATCGGCTGCCGCGCCATCACCAAGGCGTCGCTCAACGTCCACTGCGGGCATGACGACTTCCACTGCATCGACGACACCGGTTTCTTCCAGGTCTTCGCCAAGGACGCCCAGGGTGCGGCGGATCTCAACCTGATCGGCCGCAAGATCGCCGAACTCTCCCTGACCCCGGCGGCGGTGGCCCAGGACGGCTTCCTCACCACCCACCTGATCGAACCCCTGCAGGTTCCCGAGCGGGAGCTGATCAGCGAATTCCTCGGCCGCCCAGACGATGAGATTGAGTGCCCCACGCCGGCCCAAAAAATGCTCTTCGGCGAGACCCGCCGGCGTGTGCCCGCCATCTGGGACGTGGACAAACCGATGCTTTCAGGTTCGGTGCAGAACCAGGACGCCTTCATGCAGACGGTAGCGGCCCAGCGCCCCTACTTCTTCCAGCACATCCCCGAAATCGCCGACCAGGTGATGAACGAGTACTACGAACTGACCGGCCGCCGCTACGGCCGCATCGGCAGCTACAAGGCGCAGAAGGCCGACTACCTTATCATCGGCATGGGCTCCATGGTGGTGCAGGCCGAGGGCGTGGCCGACTATCTGGAGAAGACGCGCAAACTCAAGGTAGGTGTCATCGACCTGACCATGTTCCGCCCCTTCCCCGGTGATCTGCTGGGCAAGATACTCAAAGGCAAGAAGGGGGTCTGCGTGCTGGAGCGCACCGACCAGCCCCTGGCCGAGGATCTGCCACTGATGCGCGAGGTACGCGCGGCGCTCTCCAAGTGTGTCGAAAACGGCCAGGCCGCCGCCGACAAGCAGCCTCTGCCCTACCCCAAATACGACAGCTACGGGCGCCTCAGCGACGCCCCGCGCCTCTACTCCGGCGCCTACGGCCTCGGTTCCCGCGACCTGCAGCCCGAGTCGCTGATCGGCGCGGTGGAGAACATGCTGCCGGAAGGCCCGCACCGCAAGTTCTTCTACCTCGGTATCGACTTCGTGCGCGATCCGGCCAACCCCAAGCAGGAGATCCACATCCAGAAGCTGTTGGAGGCCTATCCCAAAATCGGCGAGATGGCGGTGCATGGCTCCGAGAACCCCAACCTGATGCCGGAGGGCTCGATCACCGTGCGCATGCACTCGGTGGGCGGCTGGGGCGCCATCACCACCGGCAAGAACCTGGTCATGACCCTCTACGATCTGCTGGGTTACGAGATCAAGGCCAATCCGAAATACGGTTCCGAGAAGAAGGGCCAGCCCACCACCTACTACCTGGCGGCGGCGCCGACCCCGATCCCGCTCAACTGCGAATACCACTTCGTTGACGTGGTGCTGAGCCCCGATCCCAACGTGTTCCACCACTCCAACCCGCTGAGCGGTCTGAAGCAGGGCGGCACCCTGATCATCCAGTCCAACCTGGGCAGCGCCGACGAGGTTTGGCAGAGCTTCCCGCGCTGGATGCAGCAGCAGGTGGTCGACAACGGCATCCATGTCTTCTACGTGGACGGCTTCAAGATCGCCCGCGAGGAGGCCACCAATCCCGAGCTGCAGCTGCGCATGCAGGGCAACGCCTTCCAGGGCGCCTTCTTCGCCGGCTCGCCGCTTATGCAGATGGCCGGTCTCGACGAGAAGAAACTGTTCACCGCCATCGAGGACCAGCTGGAGCACAAGTTCGGCAGCAAGGGCCGGCGCGTGGTGGAGGACAACCTGCGCGTGGTGCGCCGCGGTTTCGACGAGATTCACGAGATCACCGACAAAGTAGTCGGCGCCGTGGCGGAACAGCCGCAGAAGGTGGCCCCGAAACTGCCGATTATGCTCAAGCAGCTCCCCCAAGCCGATGGCGGTGTGGCCGATATCCACCGCTTCTGGGAACAGACCGGCAGCTTCTATGCCACCGGCAAGGGTTCCGACAACCTGGCCGACCCCTTCCAGGCCCTCTCCCTGATCCCCGCCTCCAGCGGCCTCTTCCGCGACCTGACCCAGATCCGCTTCGACTATCCGAAGTGGGTGGCCGAGAACTGCACCGCCTGCGGCGACTGCTACACCCTCTGTCCCGACAGTTCCATCCCGGGCCTGGTCAACAAAGTGAGCGACGTCTTCGCCACCGCCATCAACCGGGTCGAGACCCAGGGCATGCCGACCCAGTATCTGCGTCGCGAGAGCCGCAGTGTGGAGAAGCGCCTGCGCGAACTGCTCAACGAGGCGGGTGAAGCGGCCGACGTGCGCTCCCTGCTCGATCAGGCGGTACTGGAGACCCTCGCCGCCGCTGAGGTGGACGACGAGCAGCGCCCGGTACTGGAAGAGGAGTTCGGCCGCTTCATTCAGGCCCTCGGCAGCTTCGACTTCTCCGTCACCAAGCCCTACTGGAGCAATCTGGAGAAGAAGAACAAGGGCAGCGGCGGCCTCTTCTCCATCACCATCAACCCCTACACCTGCAAGGGCTGCATGGAGTGCGTCGACGTCTGCGAGGACCAGGCCCTGGTCGCCACCCACCAGGACGATGCCGCCGTCGAGAAGATGCGCAGCGACTGGGCCTTCTGGCTCGACCTGCCCACCACCGACAGCAGCTTCAACCGCATCGACGACCTGGATGAGAAGATCGGCGCCCTGCACACCCTACTGCTCGACAAGGACAACTACAGCGCCATGGTCTGCGGCGACGGCGCCTGCCTGGGCTGCGGCGAGAAGACCATCATCCACCTCTTCACCAGTACCGTGGTCGCCCTCATGCAGCCCAGGGTCAAGGCCCAGGTGGAGCGTATCGGCAAACTGATCGAACAGCTGGAGCAGCATGTGCGGCTGAAACTGGCCGCCGGCGTCGATCTGAGCAGTTCCAGCGCCATCGCCCAGGCAGTCTCCACCGACGGTGATCTGACCCTCTCCGGTCTCAGCGAAAACCTGGATGCCGACCACGAGAAGACCATCATCGACCGTGAATGGCTGCAATGGGTCACCCGTCTGCTGGATCAGCTGCGCGACCTGAAGTGGCGCTATCTGGAAGGTGAGACCAGGAACGGCCGTGCCGAGATGGGCATCGTCAACTCCACCGGCTGTACCTCCGTGTGGGGCTCCACCTTCCCCTACAACCCCTACCCCTTCCCCTGGGCCAGCCACCTGTTCCAGGACAGCCCCTCCATGGCGATGGGCCTGTTCGAGGGTCATATGCAGAAGATGGCCGACGGTTTCGCCGCCATCCGCAAGGCGGAGCTGGAGCTTGCCGGCAACTACAACCCGGCCGAGCACGATGCCCACTTCCAGCAGTTCAACTGGAAGCAGTTCAGCGACGAGGAGTGGCTGCTCTGTCCGCCGGTGGTCTCCATCGGCGGCGACGGCGCCATGTACGACATCGGCTTCCAGAACCTCTCCCGCGCGCTGGCCTCCGGCATGCCGATCAAGGTGCTGGTGCTCGACACCCAGGTCTACTCCAACACCGGTGGTCAGGCCTGTACCTCGGGCTACATCGGCCAGGTGGCCGACATGAGCCCCTACGGCAAGGCCATGAAGGGCAAGGAGGAGATCCGCAAGGAGGTCTCTCTGATCGGCATCGCTCACCGCACCACCTATGTGCTGCAGAGCGCCATCAGCAGCGCCACCCACCTGATCGAGGGCTATATCGACGGCATCAACAGTCGCCATCCGGCGCTGTTCAACATCTACGCGGTCTGTCCCCCGGAGCACGGGGTTGGCGACGACATGGCTTATGAGCAGTCGAAACTGGCGGTGGAGAGCCGCGCCTATCCGCTGTTGAAGTACAACCCGGACGCCGGCGAGACCATCGAAGAGTGCATCGACCTGGAGGGCAACCCCTCGCTGGAAGACGACTGGCCTGTCTACAGCCTCAGTTATCGGGACGACAAGGGGGAAGAAGCCAAGCTGGAGATACCCATGACCTTCGCCGACTTCGCGCTCACCGAAGGCCGCTTCCGCAAGCAGTTCCGCAAGGCGCCGCCGGAGACCTGGAACGACGACATGGTGCCGATGCACGAGTTCATCGAACTGGACGAGGAGGACCGGGAGGGCAAGTTCCCCTATATCTGGGCCACCGACGGCAAGAACCGCCTGATGCGGGTGATCTGCGCCGAGGAGATCGCACTCTCCTGTATCGAGCGCCGTCAATTCTGGCGTCAGCTCAAAGGCATCGCCGGTGAGCTCAACAAGGTCGATGTGGAGGCCCTGGTGGATCAGGCCAAGGTCGATATGGCCAACCGTCTCAGCTCCACCCTGCTGTCCATGGCCGCCAGCGGCAATGCGAATGCCCTCACCGGCACACTCTCGGCCAACGGCACTGCGGCCGTGAGCGGCGCTAGCGGCGGAGCCGAGATGGGCGACTACGAACCGGTCTGGATAGATACGCCGGAATGCACCGCCTGCGACGAGTGCATCGAGCTCAACCCGAAGATCTTCGCCTACAACGACGAGAAGAAGGCCGTGATTGTCGACCCGAAGGGTGGCGCCTATAAAGACGTGGTCAAGGCGGCGGAGAAGTGCACCGCCGGCTGTATCCACCCGGGCACGCCCTGGAACGCTTCGGAAAAGGATCTGGACAAGCTCGTCAAGCGGGCGGCGAAGTACCAGTAGTACCCGGTGGTGATTGTGACCAACGCTGTCATCACCGGCCTCTCATCCCATGGGCGGACCGCAGGGTCCGCTCGCTAACGGGAGACGAGCGCTATGGGACTGATTGACCTGCTGTTCGGGCTGAAGACCTTCGCCCACGGCATCCATCCGCCCTATCACAAGGATACGGCGGGCAAACCGATACGCCGTCTCTCCTTCCCGCCGAAGCTGATACTGCCGCTGGATCAACATATCGGCAAGCCCGCCATCCCTCTGGTCAAGAAGGGCCAGGAAGTGGTGCGCGGCGAACCGATCGCCAAGGCCGATGGCAACTTTTCGGTGCCCCTGCACGCGCCCGCCACCGGTCGGGTGCAGGGTCTCGAACTGATGCCGACCCCTAAGGGGCCCAAGACCAACGCCATCGTCATCGACGTCTACCAGGGTTCGACCCAGGAAGTACTCTGGCGTCAGCCGCGAGAGATGGGAGAGCTGTCCGCCGCAGAGATGATCCAGGCGATTCAGGGAACCGGCATGGTGGGCCTGGGCGGCGCCGCCTTCCCCTCCCACATGAAGCTGACCATTCCGGCCGACAAACAGGTCGATACCCTGGTCATCAACGGCTGTGAGTGCGAGCCCTATCTGACCTGCGACCACCGCATCATGCTGGAGCAGCCGGAGGCGCTGATGCGCGGTATCCGCTACGCCATGCAGGCCACCGGCACCAGCCAGGCAATCATCGGCGTTGAGGACAACAAGATGGATGCGGTGAAGTTGCTGCGCAGCCATTTGCCGAAAGGCGGATCGGTCCGTGTCGAAGCGGTCGAGACAAAATACCCCCAGGGCTCCGAGAAGATGCTGATCAAATCGGTGCTCAACCGCGAAGTGCCGGCCGGCGGCCTGCCCGCCGACATCGGTGTGGTAGTCAACAACGTGGGCACTCTGGCCGCGCTTGGCCAACTGCTGCCCGCCGGCCAGGGACTGATCGAGCGGGTCATCACCGTCGCCGGGCCCGGTATCCACAAGCCGGGTAATTATCTGGTTCCCCTGGGTACCCCGATCCGCCATATACTTGAACAGGTCGGCTACGAGGGCGCCCGCACCGAATTTATCCTCGGCGGACCCATGATGGGCGCGGCGGTATCCGCCATGGAGACACCGATAACCAAGGGCACCTCGGGCCTGCTGGTGCTCAACGAACCCTCCATCGAGGAGGAGAACCACAAGATCTGGCCCTGTATCCGCTGTGCCCGCTGCGTGCAGGCCTGCCCCATGCACCTGAACCCCTCGATGCTCGGCCAGCTGGCGGCCAAGCGTAAATATGAGGAGATGGCCGAGGACTACAATCTCAACAACTGCTTCGAGTGCGGCTGCTGCTCCTACGTCTGCCCCTCCAACATTCCGCTGGTGCAGTATTTCCGCATCGCCAAGGCGATCAACCGGGAGCAGGCGGCGTGATGCAGTTATATAACGCAATGAGCGCAAAGAAACGCAAAGTCCGCGAAGGGTTTTCAATGCTGGCTGCCCGCTCTCCTAGCATACCTCATCTTCACGAGGGAGAGGGCCGGGGAGTGGGGATCAACGAGGCCATGGCTTCTGTTTTGAGGTCCCGAATGCCCTTCTCCCCGGGGCAGAAGGAACGCGTGAACAGATGTTGTATCTTTAACGCACAGAGCGCCATGGTACGCCAAGATCAAGAAACTTTCTTACTCCAACAACCTTCGCGCTCTTTGCGCTTCATTGCGTCCTTTGCGTTATAAACACCCAAACCAAACATGAGAAAAAAACCCACCATCGAACTGCGCACCTCGCCCCATGCCCATGCCGGGGAGGGTGTGGTCACTATCATGCGCAACGTGGTCTATGCCCTGTTGCCGATCTGCGCCTTCACTGTCTGGCAGTTCGGCCTCAGCGCCCTGGCCCTGCTGGCGGTGGTCACCGCCACCTGCCTCGGCAGCGAACGGCTGTTCAACCGCCTCAGCGACAAGCCCAGCTCTCTGGGCGACTGGTCGGCCACCATCACCGGCCTGCTGCTGGCCCTCACGTTGCCGCCCGGCTTCCCGCTGTGGATGGGCGCGGTGGCCGGTTTCGTCGCCATCGCCATGGGCAAGGCCCTGTTCGGCGGTCTCGGCATGAACGCCCTCAACCCGGCGCTGATCGGCCGCGCCTTCGTGCAGGCGGCCTTCCCGGTGGCCATCACCACCTGGACGCCCGCCTTCTTCGACGGCCGCTTCAGCAGTTTCGTCCCCACCAGCCTGACGCCCCCCTTCCTGAAATCGCCGGCCATCGTCGACTGGGCGGCCTCGGTCAAGGTGGACGCCTTCAGCGGCGCCACCCCGCTGGCGCTGCAGAAGTTCGAAGGCGTCCAGACCGACACCTTGGACCTGCTGCTCGGCACCACCGCCGGATCCGCCGGCGAGACCTCGGCCCTGCTGATCCTGCTCTGCGGTCTCTACCTGGCGTTCCGCCGCATGCTCGACTGGCGTATTCCGCTCACGGTGATGGCGGGCGCCGCCGCCACCGCCGGCGTGCTCTACCTGATCGATCCCTCCCACTATCCGGACCCGCTGTTCGTGCTCTTCTCCGGCGGTCTGATGCTCGGCGCCTGGTTCATGGCCACCGACATGGTGGGCTCCCCGGTGACCCCCCTTGGCGTGGTCATCTACGGCCTGCTGATCGGCATACTGACGGTGGTCATCCGCCTCTTCGGCGGCCTCACCGAAGGCGTGATGTACGCCATCCTACTGGGCAACGCGGCCACGCCGCTGATCGATCAGCTGACACAGCCGCGCGTCTTCGGCGCGCAGAGGGCGGGGAAATGAAGAGTCCGCACAGGCACAGCAATCAACACAATAGGTTCTGCTCAAGCCGAAGCATACGTAGGGTGCGGCTTGCCGCACCGAAGAACGCCATGAAGGAGACGACGCCCGGGATACAGCCTGCCTCACTGAATGGTCCTGTGATCGAAGCAAATCGGTGCGGCAAGCCGCACCCTACGCGCTTACGTTCATTTGCGGAGATGAATCATTCTGCGGAGCGCCTCGGATGAGCAGCACCGAAACCGAAGTGATGCAGCACCCCGCCACCCCGGCCGGGCCGATGATCCGCACCCTGATGGGCATCGCCATGGTGTCGGGTTTTCTGGTGGTGCTGACCTACCAACTGACCAAGCCGATCATCGCCGAGAATCAGCGCCGGGCCATCGAAGCGGCGGTGTTCCAGGTCATCCCCGGCGCGGTGGAACGCAAGAGTTACGTCATCAATGAGCAGGGCCTGGTTGCCGTCACACCCGACAGCCCGGCGCAAGGCGTGCCGATCTATGCCGGCTACGACGCCGAGGGCAAACTGCTGGGCATCGCCACCAACGCGGCCGCCCAGGGCTATGCCGACATGATCCATCTACTCTATGGCTACGCCCCGGACTGTCAGTGTATCCGCGGTATCAAGGTCTTGAAGTTGGCGGAGACCCCCGGTCTGGGTGACAAGATCATCACCGATGCCGATTTCGTCGCCAACTTCGCACAGCTCGATGCCAGCTTGAGCGCCGACGGTAGCGACCTGGCCAACGACATCGTCACCGTCAAACACGGCAGCAAGCGCAATCCCTGGGAGATCGACGCCATCTCCGGCGCCAGCATCTCCTCCAAGGCGGTGGGCAAGGCATTGAACCTGTCGGCCAAGCAGGTACTGCCGCAGCTGATTCCACATCTGGAAAAGCTGCGCATGAAACAAATCATGATACAAGATCATGAATTTTGATTTAGATTTAACTGAACAAACGTGTAACGTTCCGTCATGAAAGCGAGTAAAGACAGCATCACCTGGGAGACCTTCACCGAGGGTCTGTGGCGCGAGAATCCGGTGTTCGTCATGTTGCTCGGCATGTGCCCGGTGCTGGCGGTGACCAACTCGGCGCTCAACGCCCTGGCCATGGGACTGGCCACCACCTTCGTGCTGCTCGCCTCCGGCACCCTGATCGCCCTGCTACGGCACAACATCCCAAAGCAGGTACGTATCGCCACCTATATCGTCATCATTGCCACCTTCGTGACTATTGTCGATTACACTATTCAGGCAATCTCACTCGACCTCTATAATGCGCTGGGCGCCTTCATCCAGCTGATCGTGGTGAACTGCATGATTCTGGGACGCGCCGAGGCCTACGCCTCGCGCAACCGTCCCCTCAAAGCAGTGACCAACGCCCTCGGCATGGGTATAGGCTTCACCTTCGCCCTGCTCTGTCTCGGTGTCGTGCGCGAAATGCTCGGCGCCGGCAGCCTGTTCGGCTTCGACCTGTTTGGTCCCCGTTTCGAACCCTGGGTGGTAATGGTGCTGCCGCCTGGGGGATTCATCGTGCTGGGGGCCTGGCTGCTGTTGTTCGAGTGGCTGAAGCAACGTAGAGAGCGGTTGGCGCTGGAGGCGGCGGCGGAAACACGATGAAGAATAGTGTTGAGTTTTTAGTTTTGAGTTTTGAGTTGAGGAACTCGCTTCGCGAGCGATCTTCTATGCATAATCCAGGCGCGCGCGCAGCACACTCCACAACTGAAAACTCTACCCTCGCAACTCAATACGATTAAAGACCATGGCTACCGAATCACTCAGCTTCATATTCCTAAACGCGGTGCTGGCGAACAACTTCGTGCTGGCCCTGTTTCTCGGCCTCTGCCCCTTCCTCGGCGTCTCGGGCAAGCTCAACACCGCAGTACCCATGGGCCTTGCCACTATGTTCGTGATGCTGATCAGCTCCGTCTGCGCCTACCTGATCAACATGGTGCTGGTCTCCTTCGACATCGAGTTCCTGCGCTTGATCGCTTACATCGCGGTCATCGCCAGCGCGGTGCAGCTGGTGGAGATGACCCTGAAGAAGTTCTCGCCCACCCTGTTCCGCTCCCTGGGCATCTTTCTTCCCCTGATCACCACTAATTGCGCCATCCTCGGCCTGGCCCTGTTCCAGACCTTCAAGGAGTATGACTTCCTCCAATCGCTGGTCTACGCCCTTGGCGCCGGCACCGGTTTCATCCTGGCGATTGTGCTGATGGCCGGATTACGCGAAAAGCTTGAACTATCCACCATGCCCAGCATCACCCAGGGCGCCGCCGTCAGCCTGATGTTGGGCGGACTGCTCTCACTCTCTTTCATGGGCTTCGCCGGCCTGGGAGGGTAAGATGCTCGACTACCTGATCGCCATGACCATCATCCCCATCCTGCTGCTAGGTTGGCTGGTGGTACAGTCGATAACGCGGCGTTTCGCCAAGCTACATCCCGAATTCGGCCCTCCCAGGGAAGAGGGCACGGGCTGCGGCAAGAGTTGTATGTGCAGCGGTGGCAGCTGCCAAAAACGAGGAGACCACCCCTGAGGTTTTAAAGCACCATGACTGAAGCATCCAACCAATCAAAAGACCGAGGACAAGCGGTGAATGAGCAAATAATCTGGTTCGAAAATCTGAAGATGCACGATGTGGATCAGGTCGGCGGCAAAAATGCCTCCCTGGGTGAGATGATCAGCGGCTTGGCCGACGCCGGTGTCAGCGTACCCGGCGGCTTTGCCACCACTGCCCATGCCTTCCGCGAGTTTCTGCGCCATAACCGCCTGGCGGAACGAATCGATCCCTTGCTCAAGCAGTTGGATGTGGAAGATGTCACCGCACTGGCCAAGGCCGGCAAGACCATTCGTCAGTGGGTGGTCGAGGCCCCCTTCCCCGAGGAGCTGGAGAATGCGGTCATCGCCGCCTACGACAAACTCACCGGCGGTGCCGACAACCCACCCTCCGTTGCCGTGCGCTCCTCGGCCACCGCGGAAGACCTCCCCGACGCCTCCTTTGCCGGCCAGCAGGAGACCTTTCTCAATGTGCAGGGTCTCGACGAGGTGTTGATAGCGATCAAGGAGGTGTTCGCCTCGCTCTACAACGATCGCGCCATCTCCTACCGGGTGCATCAGGGCTTTGCCCACGAAGAGGTTGCCCTCTCCGCCGGCATCCAACGTATGGTGCGTTCCGACATCGGCGCCGCCGGTGTGATGTTTACCCTCGACACCGAGTCCGGCTTCAAGGACGCGGTCTTCATCACCAGCTCCTACGGCCTCGGCGAGACCGTGGTGCAGGGCGCGGTCAATCCCGACGAATTCTATGTCCACAAGGGCAATGCTGAAGCAGGCCGTCCCGCCATCCTGCGCCGTAACCTGGGCAGCAAGGCGATCAAGATGGTTTACGGCAAAGAGGGCGAGCCACGCGTGGTCACCGTCGACGTCGATGAGGCCGATCGTCAGCGCTTCTCGCTGACCAGCGAGCAGGTGGAGAGCCTGGCCAAGATGGCCATCACCATCGAGAAACATTATGCGCGCCCGATGGATATCGAGTGGGGTCTGGACGGCAGCGACGGCCAGCTCTATATCCTGCAGGCCCGGCCCGAGACCGTCGAGAGCCGGGTCGATACCGCCACTGTCGAGCGCTTCCAGCTGGAAGAGCGCGGCAAGGTCCTGTCCCAGGGCCGCGCCATCGGCCAGCGCATCGGCAGCGGTGTGGCCAAGGTCATCCACAACGCCAGTGAGATGGCCAAGGTGGCTGCCGGCGATGTGCTGATCACCGATATGACCGACCCGGATTGGGAACCGGTCATGAAACGGGCCTCCGCCATCGTCACCAATCGGGGTGGGCGCACCTGTCACGCAGCGATCATCGCCCGTGAGTTGGGCATCCCCGCGGTGGTCGGCTGCCACGACGCCACCGAGACCCTGCAAGACGGTCAGGAGGTAACCGTCTCCTGCGCCGAGGGCGACGACGGCTTCATCTACGAAGGGCAGCTGAAATATTCTGTCAGCCAGGGCGACGTCACTGAACTGCCCGATCCGCCGGCCAAGATCATGATGAACGTGGCCAATCCAAGCCGTGCCTTCGCCTTCAGTCGTATCCCTAACGAGGGCATTGGCCTGGCACGCCTGGAATTCATCATCAATACCACCATCGGCGTACATCCCCGCGCGCTGATGAATTTCGACAACCTGCCCGCCGACACCAAATCGGTGGTGCAGAAGCAGATAGCCGGCTATGACGATCCGGTGGGCTTCTATGTGGAGAAACTGGTGGAGGGAATCTCCACCCTCGCAGCTGCCTTCAACGGCAAGCCGGTGATCGTGCGCATGTCCGACTTCAAGTCGAACGAATACGCCAACCTGATCGGCGGCAAGCTCTATGAGCCGGAGGAAGAGAACCCGATGATCGGCTTCCGCGGCGCCTCCCGCTACCTCTCCGAAAGCTTCCGCCCCTGCTTCGAGCTGGAGTGCCAGGCACTCAAACGGGTGCGTGAGGTGATGGGCTTCACCAACGTGGAGATCATGATCCCCTTCGTGCGCACCCTGGAGGAGGCGGCCGGCGTCATCAAACTGCTGGAGGAGAACGGCCTCAAGCGGGGCGAAAACGGTCTGCGCGTGATCATGATGTGCGAACTGCCCTCCAATGCGGTGCTGGCAAGCGATTTCCTGGAGTATTTCGACGGCTTCTCCATCGGCTCCAATGACATGACCCAGCTGACCCTTGGTCTCGATCGCGACTCGGGCCTGGTGGCCGGTAGCTTCGATGAGCGCAATCCGGCGGTCAAGAAGATGCTCAGCATGGCGATCCAGGCCTGCCGCGACGCCGGTAAATATGTCGGTATATGCGGCCAGGGACCTTCGGACTACCCCGACCTGGCCGAGTGGCTGGTGGAGCAGCAGATCACCAGCGTCTCGCTCAACCCCGATACCGTGATCGACACCTGGCGCCTCCTTACCGGTCTGAAAAAATAGCTTTTTATAACGCAAAGAGCGCAACGAAGCGCAAAGCTCGCAATGGTTTTTTAACAGTAGAAAACAACTTTGCGTCCTTTGCGCTTCTTCGCGTCCTTTGCGTTATAGATAAAGCCCCCGGAACGGAAATGAGATGAAGCGCACCGTCTACTTCCTGGCCGACCACACCGGCATCACTGTCGAGGCGATGGGACGCTCCCTGCTCAGCCAGTTCGAAGGCTTCGAGTACGAGACGGTCCACTGGCCCTTCATCGACACGCTGAAGAAGGCACGCCGGGTGGCCGAACGCATCAACCAGACCACCATGGAGTCGAGTCAGAAGCCGATCGTCTTCACTACCCTGGTGGATCCCATCATCCGTGATTACTTCAAGGGCCTGGATGTGCCGGTAATGGATTTCTTCGAAACCTTCACCAGCCGTCTCGAGGAGGTGCTGCAGATCCCCTCTTCCCACGCCCTGGGCCGCTTCCATACCACCGACAACAACCGCGCCTATGATCAACGCATCCATGCCGTCAACTTCGCCCTCAACAACGACGACGGTATGATCACCAAGAATTACGAAACTGCCGACCTGATACTGATCGGCGTCTCTCGCAGCGGCAAGACCCCAACCTGTCTCTTCCTCGGTCTGCAGCACAGCGTTCTGGCCGCCAACTACCCGCTCACCGAAGACGACCTGGAGAGTGATCTGCTGCCCAAGAGTCTGGTGCCCTATAAAGAGAAGCTCTACGGTCTGACCATCGATCCCAATCAGCTGCAACGCATCCGTCAGGAGCGACGGCCCGACCGCCGCTACTCCTCCCTCGAACAGTGCAAGCTGGAGGTCAAGCTGGCCGAGCAGCTGTTCAAGCACTACAACATCCCCTACCTCGAAACCACTTCCATGTCGATCGAAGAGATCTCCGCTCGCTTGCTGCAACATATCCGCCGCGTCGCCGTCGCCGGAAACTGAGTCGCTCCATCGGACACTCGCCTGGCCTGAAATTGGCGGTATAATGAAAAACTTCAGCATTAAAGCCCTAAAAATAACCCACTAGAGGAAGGGCTTCCATCTTATTGTAATTCAAGGATTTAGTTCTGAGTGTTCAACTGGCTGCTAAAACTATTCCATAAGGCACCGGTGCCGATCGCCATCAAGTGGACCATCTATATCGGTGCTCTCATCACCCTGGTCATGGGCGTTCTGGGTTGGTTTCTGATCACCCAGCAGAATAACTTCCACATGCGCGAGGTGAAGGGATTCGGCGAGATCCTGGTGGAACAGCTTGCCCACTCCGCCAGCGAGCCCCTGCTGGCGGACGATCAGTTCAATCTGCAGGGACTGGTCAGCCGCCAAACCCAGAACCACAACGTGGTTGGTGCCGCCATCATTCCGACTGACAAGGCCTGGGTAGTCTCAGGCAGCGTCCCCAGCATGCTGCCGAAGGAGCTGGGAAAGGAGCCAATGATCTGGTCCTGGTTCGACGCTCAGAGCCACCGCCATCCAGTCATTACCTTCTTTAGCGACATCAATTTTCGCGATGTGGTCGCCGGCCATGCCCTGATCACCCTCGACCGGGAATATCTCGATCGGGATCAGCAGCGCACCATCAGCATCATCAGTTATGCCACCTTAGGCCTGATCCTGATCGCCGCCATGCTCTCCTACATTCTCAGCAAGCGCCTCAGCCGTCCGATTACCCTGTTGGCCCAGGTCGGCAAGGATGCGCAGCCCGGCGCCCTCGTCAGCTCTCTCGATATGGCACGTCAGGATGAGATCGGCCAGGTCTACGCCCACTTCGACCGCATGACCGTCGGCATACTGGAGAAGCGTCAGGTGGAACAAGCACTCTCCCGGTATGTCTCACCCTCGGTGGCGGAAAAGATCCTGTCCAACCTCTCCCAACCCCGGCTCGCCAATCAGGAAATGGAGGGCAGCGTGCTGTTCTGTGATATTGTCGGTTTCACCCAGCTGTCCGAAGACCTACCGGCGGACGAAGTGGCATCACTGCTGAATCTCTATCTGGGTGCCATCGCCGAGGCCGCACACCGCTGCCGGGGCGTGGTGGACAAGTTCATTGGCGATAGCGCTATGATCCTGTTCGGCGTCCCGGAATCCGATACGGAACACGGCACACAGGCAATCCGTTGCTCCTGGTTGATTCAGGCCATGGTCAGAAGCATCAATAAGCAGCGTCGACAACAGGGAATGGAACCCATCATGCTGCGCATCGGTATCAACAGCGGTCTGATGCTGGCAGGAAACATCGGCATCCCCGACCGACTGGAGTACACCGTGGTGGGCGATACCGTCAATCTGGCTTCACGTCTCTGCAGTGCGGCGCCGGCCGATGGCATCATGCTCAGCGAGACAACGGCGGCATTTCCCGGCGTGGAGGAGATGGTGGAACTGCACCGACAGCCAGCGCTGAAGATCCGGGGCAAAAGGCATCTGGTGAATCCCTCCATCGTGGGAACACCGTCACCAGAATTTGGTCAATGGTTGATGCGTACCCTGTCCCACATATTGCACAAGAAACCTGAATGAACCTCCTCCTGACGCACCCTGTATTGCTCATAGCCCTGCTTTTCCTCCTCTCGGGCTGCCAACTGCTTGAACTGAAACCAACCGCTCCCGCAGCCGTCAATACGAACCACATCACCATTGCCAGGCAATTGGAAGCCAAGGGTCGCTATGGACAGGCCATCGGCGTGCTGGAGGAAGCCATTGCCCGGGACGGCAAGGCGGAGGTCTATACCCAAGCCATGCGGGAAATCCGCTTGCTACAGACTCGCACGCAGCAGGAATTGGAGGATCAGTTACTGATCAGCCGAACCTCCGCACTGAAGAATCAGATCCCGATTCTCGAGCAGCTGTTGCGCTCCGATTCCGAAAACAAGACGTATGCAAAGCAGCTGAAACAGAACCGCCAGCAGCTACAGCAGTTGCAACAGCCGCTATCGGAATGCGGCTGGCACCACTACAAGAACAACAACGCCCTGGCCAAGGACTGTCTGACCCTGGCGCTCTCACTGGAGCCAAAGGAGCAGGATGAACGTCTCATGGCCTATATGCTGGAGGAGCAAAAAAAGAACTTGAAAAAGACCCAGAGTGTCGAGCGGACTAAACGGGAAAGGGTCTGGAAACATCGCAATCAGAAACGCCTGGAAGAGGCGCAACGACTGAGCGAAGCGGGTCAGCTTACCGAAGCCAAGCGTGTCTTAAAGGTGATCCTGAAGGAGGATCCCCGCAACGACAACGCGAAAAAGATGCTGCGGAGTGTGCAAAATCGCTTGAAAATCTACATCGAAAATCTACTGGCCGCCGGAGACCGCCTCTACCGGGAGGGCGAAATCGAAGGAGCCAAGGCGACCTGGCGTGCCGCTCTGTCCCTCGACCCGCAGGATCAACGGGCCCGGGAGAAGATCGATCGGGCTCAACGGGTACTCGACAATCTGGAAAACCTGCGCAATTCCGAACCGCAGCGGCCCTGACCCTTGAGCTATCGCGTCCCGAAAGCCTGATAACAGGTGCCGCAAGGGAAATCCCTCCCTTATTACTGACCCGGCACCATGATAGGTATCGGGTTAATACTGTCCATTCCCAGCCAATTCGTTATAATCACCGGCTGCAATCTCGCCACCGGACCCTTTAACCCGCATCGCGAGCAGCCTGATGCCCCCGGTCATCCCGATGTATCCACCGGTACCGGATAGACAGTGGGGTTGGTATGACCTACTGAAAACAGCGATGATGAAAAGTCGAGTGCACAGCTTTCTGGAAGTAACCCCCGAATGAAGCGTATTTTGCTAGCTCTCTGTGCGGTACTGCATACTCAATTCGCCTTTGGCCAGGAGTGGCTGTCACAGAGCCCTGTCTCCTTCTACGAATCAGAGGCCGATTGGCGAGTACTTGCCGTTTCGCTCAACAGTCGCCGTTTCGGACTCGATGAATCAGCACTGGACGACCCGTTCAACGATCCACCCGAGCGACCCTATGGCTTTGGCCGTGAACTCGACGATCACAGCCCGGCCGATTTCGACGGTCTGACGCACGATACCGCTTATTTCTTCGGTTATCAGTTCATCATCGTCGGCTTGCTCTATGTACTGCCTGAGAGCGTCTCGGCCTGGACCGAAGAGCAGAAGGAGGAGTACACCTTCGAGAAGTGGAAGGATAATGTCACCCACCCTCGCTGGGACCCGGACGAGTGGTACATCAACTACATTCTCCATCCCTACTGGGGCCTGACCTACTACACCCGTGGCCGCGAGCGCGGTCTGACCGAGACAGGCGCCTTCTGGTACGCATTCACCCTCTCATCAATCTACGAATTCGGCCTCGAGGCTCTGTTCGAACCGGTATCAATCCAGGATGTCATCTTCACTCCGGCCCTCGGCTCCGCGCTGGGTTGGTACCTGGAGGACTATCGGCGTGAGATCAAGAGCCAGCGTGAATTCAGCGGCTGGGACAAGACGGTTCTGATTGCCACCGACCCCCTCGGCACCCTCAACACCATGGTCGATGGTCTTTTTGGCATGGGTGTCGAGAGCGAGATGGAGTTCCGCTCTTTCTACCACAGCCCCGCCATTACCGAGTGGGAAAAACTCTCACTCGACGCCCCCTACCAAGACCGGCAGAATCCCGTGATCACCAACTACCTGGGCCTTCAACTCCATTTACAGTGGCATTGATCCAAGGTCTGAAATGCGCATGCGCGTCCCGCATGGGACGCCACCGTTGCGTTGATTGTGCCGGAGCCCGGTTCCACCGTTTCCCGTTACAAAAGGTCGCGTCTGTTTACACGCAGCAGCGATGCTGAGCATCAAACGCCACTATCGCTCAACCCGGCGAAACTTCCACAGCGCATAAGCGAAAAAGAGCAGCACCGGGAACAAGGTGGCAAACAGCGCATTGAGAGAATAGACCACCGCTATGTAAGAGAAGGCGCGGTTGAGCAAGTAGAAGACGATGCCGAGCATGGAACCGATGAAGATGCGCTGACCGATACCTACGCTACGCAGGGAACCGAACACAAAGGGGATGCTGAGAAAAAGCATCACCAAGGTCACCAATGGGGCCACCAGCTTACCCCAGAAGGCCACTTCATAGGTCTGTGCCGACTGGCCATTCTGACGCAGATAATTGATATAACGCCACAGATCCCAAGCCGCCAGCATGTGAGGTTTGACCGTAACCACGTCGAGCACCGACGGCTCGAGCCGGGTCGGCCAAGGCAGTCGCTCGACCTCTGTCACCTGGATCTGCTGTGGCGAGAAGGCGCTCTGGCGCACTGACTCCAGCACCCAGCCGCCATCCTCATAGACCGCCTTTTGAGCATGCATCGTACGCTGCAGCCGCTGCTGATCGTCATACTCATAGACCGAAACATCCGCCAACACCCGGTTGGGCAGGATCTGCCGGATATTGATGAAGGTGTTGTCGTCCCTTGACCAGAAACCATAGCGGGTTCGCAGGGTGATCTGATCCGAGAGTGCCTGCATCTTCATGCGTTGGGCCTGCAACTCGGCACGCGGCGCCAAGTACTCTCCGACCATTAGCACCAACAAGAGCACCAGCAGACCCGACTTGAGCGCGGCCAACACGATACGCCCAATGGAGATTCCGGCGGCTCGCATCGCCATCAGTTCCGAATTGCCGGCCAGAGCCCCCAGGCCTATCAAGCTGCCGAGCAGGGTGGCGATGGGAAACAACTCGTAGGTATAGCGTGGCAGGGTCAGTGCCACATAGGTATAGGCCATCATCGACGTATAACCACGCGCCACGTCTTCCAGTTCCGCAATCACTTCGAAAAAACCGATCAGCACCAGCAACAGCGCCAGCACGGCTAATATGCTCAGCAATACCGCACGCCCAATATATCGATCCAGCAGAGAGATCATGCGTCTGCCTGCCCGAGTCGTCGTCGCCACACCCGATAGCGTTGAGTGTCCGGCACCAGTATCAGCAGGCCGATCAAAAACAGGCTCAGATGCACCCACCAGATGCCGAGCCAGCTTGCGGTGACACCCTCGATCATCCAACGCTCGGCCACACCCTGCAGGCTGAGGTAGAGGGTATACAGAACAAAGGCCAGTATCAGCCGCCCAAAAGGCCCCTGGCGTGGCATGGAACGGCTCAACGGCAGACTGAGGAAGGCAAACACCAGCAGCCCGAGGGTCTGCGACACCCTGACCTGAAACTCTGCGTGATCCTGGATCGCCGATGAGGCCAGCAACGCCCGGTTGGAAAGGGACTTGCGATGCTGTTGCACCACCCCCTCCTCGCGCTCCTGAATGCGCAGGGCATAGCGTTCAAATTCGCTCACCTGATAATCGAACTGCCCTGGCTGGCCTTGATAGCGATAGCCGTCGTCCAACACCAAATAACGATCACCCGACTCCTCGTCAATGCGTTGAAAGCCACTCTTCGCGCTGATCAGACTGAGTACACCGGCCCGCCGTTGTTGTACAAAGATATTCTGCATTCGCCGTTCCCGATCATCGATCGAGGCCACATAGAGAACAAGGTCACCCTTGCCGTATTCGTTGAAACGCCCAGCGCTGATGCCGGCCAGTTCGCTCGCCTGTCCCGACTGCGAAGCGATCAGCTGTGCGCTAATGCGGCTGCTCCAGGGCTGCACCACCAGCGAGAGCCAGGCGGTCAACAATACCACCGGCAACACGGCAAGCAGCAACGAGCGATAGAGCCGGAAACCACCCACCCCGCACGATTCCAGCGCCACCATCTCGCTATCACGATACATTCGTCCTACCGCATAGAGCACAGCGAAAAAGAAGGCTGGCGGCATTAACCGCGCGAGATAGGTGGCCATCTGCAGCCCCAGCAGTTGGAACAGCAGATTGGTGTTCAGTTCTCCCGCCGCAATCTCCTTGAGCAGCTTGATGAAGCTGTTACTCATCAGAATCAGCGCCAGCACCGCCAGAATCGCCAGCAGCGCCTTCAGCACCTCCTTCAACAGATATCGATCGATGAGACTGATCACGGGACGATGTTAAATTACTTCGCTTTCGGTAGACTTAGGTATTCGTAGCCGCCACAGGCCGTTCCGTTATCCTACAGACATCGCCCGACGACCAGAACCAATTTTTTTTCAACGCGAGGAGCTATGGAATACAGCATCAAGATCGGTGATCCCGCCCAACAACGCACTGCCTGCCTGATCCTCGGTGTCTTCGCGCGCCGCCAGCTGACCCCGCTTGCGGAGCAGGTCGACAAAGCCAGCAAAGGCTACCTCAGCCGGCTGCTGAAGCGTGGCGATATGGACGGTAACGCCGGACAACAGCTGATGGTCTACGACATCCCTGGCATGGCAGCGGAGCGCATTCTGCTGGTCGGCCTGGGCAAGCAGCGGGAGCTGACCCTAAAAACCTACACCGACGCGCTGGCCGCTGCCGTAAGGCAGCTCAATGAGGGCCATCCCACGGAAGCGGTCTGCGGCCTGTGCGAGGTAGAGATCGCTGACAAGAGCCTCTATCAAGTCGTCCGTGAAAGCGTACTGGGTGCCGAGGGGGCCCTCTACGAGTACACTCAGACCAAGAGCGAACCCAAGAAGATCTCCCGCCCGCTCAAGCGGCTCGGTCTGTTCGTCCACGACCGCCGTCAACAGAAGGCGGCGCGCAAGGCCCTCGCGCATGCACAAGCGATTGCCCAGGGTGTCGCCCTGAGCAAGGAGCTGGCCAACCTGCCGGGCAACATCTGCACCCCAAGCTACCTGGCTGACGAGGCGCGTAAACTGGGCCGCGGCAACCCCAAACTCAAGGTTCAGATCCTGGAAGAGAAGCAGATGGCGAAGCTCGGCATGGGCGCCCTGCTCTCCGTCTCCCGCGGCAGCCGTCAGCCGGCCAAGCTGATCATCATGGAGTACAAAGGCGGCAAACCCGACGCCAAACCCGTGGTGCTGGTGGGCAAGGGGCTCACTTTCGATGCCGGTGGCATCTCCATCAAGCCCTCCGCGGCGATGGATGAGATGAAGTACGACATGTGTGGTGGCGCCAGTGTCTTCGGTACCCTCAAGGCCTGTCTGGAGATGGCCCTGCCGATCAATCTGGTGGGCGTGGTTCCCTCCTCCGAAAACCTGCCCGACGGCGACGCCAACAAGCCGGGCGACATCGTCACCAGCCTCTCGGGACAGACCATCGAGATCCTCAATACCGACGCCGAAGGCCGCCTGAT
The DNA here is from genome assembly GCA_050294655.1 of Sedimenticolaceae bacterium. Lineage (GTDB taxonomy): Bacteria > Pseudomonadota > Gammaproteobacteria > Chromatiales > Chromatiaceae > Thiodiazotropha. Next base: position 33,989 of record JBNKOL010000002.1, on the reverse strand, counting down.
CCTCTGCGATGCCCTCACCTACAGCGAGCGCTTCGATCCCGCCGTGGTCATCGACATCGCCACCCTCACCGGCGCCTGCATCGTTGCTCTGGGCGACCAGGCCTCCGGTCTGATGGCCAATAACGACAGCCTGGCCACCGAAGTGCTCGCCGCCGGCCAACACAGCGGTGACCGGGCCTGGCAACTACCCCTGTGGGATGAGTACCAGGAGCAGCTGAAGAGCAACTTCGCCGACATGGCCAACATCGGCGGCAAGGGCGCCGGCACCATTACCGCCGCTTGCTTCCTTTCGCGCTATGCAAAAAAGTTCAAATGGGCTCATCTGGATATCGCGGGCACCGCCTGGCGCAGTGGCGCCGAGAAGGGAGCCACCGGCCGTCCCGTGCCCCTGCTGAGCCAGTTCCTGCTCAAGCGTTGCGGACACAAGGACTAGGCCCTTATGACTCAGGTCGACTTCTATGTACTCGACGAGAAGGCCAGCGGCAACCGCTACACCCTGGCCTGCCGGCTGTGCGAGAAGATCTACCACCAGGGACGCCGCATCTTTATCCATACCGGCTCGGACGAGGAGACGCGCCACATGGACCGTCTGCTCTGGACCTTCCGTCAGGGCAGTTTCATCCCCCACGGCCAGGCCGGCAACTGTAATCCTGCCGTCACCCCGATCATCATCAGCCATCAGGTTGCCAGCGATGACGAGCACGACGTGCTGATCAATCTGGCCAGCGAGGTGCCGGGATTCTTCAGCCGCTTCGATCGCGTGGCGGAGGTGGTCGACAAGGAGCCCCAGGTGGTGGCTGCCGGGCGTGATCGCTTCCGCTTCTACCGGGACCGGGGTTATCCTTTGAACAAGCACGACATCAGATAAATGGCTAGCGACAAGCAGGACATAGGCGAAGACGACGAGATCCCGCTGCTGGAGGATATCGTCACCCCCGAAGAGCTGGAGATCGAATCGGAATTTATCGTATTCGATGATGCCGACTCCGAGGATTTCGCCGTCGCCACACCGGAGTACGATGAGGTGCTACTCAGCATGCGCGACGACATCATCGCCCAGTTGCAGGCAGATCTGCACCCGCTGGTGGTGAGATCGGTGGAAAAGGCGATTGACGAAACCACCCTGCGCATCACCAAGATCCTGCGCGACGAACTGACCGGCCCATTGGGGCACCGCGTTCGCCTGCTGATCGAAGAACGCATGGAACAGGAGTTCGGCCCGCGCGAGCATCTGCAGGATGAAAACAAGGAGGAGTAGCCAGCCGGACACCCCACCGCGATGAAAATCAAACACCTCGATCACCTGGTCCTTACCGTCCGCGACATCGAAGCCAGCTGCGACTTTTACAGCCGCGTGCTCGGCATGCGAGTCGTCACCTTCGCCGGCGGTCGCAAGGCCCTCGCCTTCGGCCGGCAGAAGATCAACCTGCACCAGCAGGGCAAGGAGTTCGAACCCAAGGCCAGCCAACCCGCCCCCGGCTCCGGCGACCTCTGCTTCATCACCGACACCCCGCTCGACGATGTCATTGCCCATCTACTGGCCTGTCATGTCGACATCAAGGAAGGTCCTATCCAGCGTAGCGGCGCTGAAAGCCCCATACTCTCCGTCTACCTGCGCGACCCCGACGGCAATCTGTTGGAGATTTCGAACCGAATTGCATCCGCAAATGAACGCCAATAAGCCGTAGGTGGAGCCCGGCCCCACCATTAACTATCCAGGAACCTGATAGGTTGCCGGGGCAACAACAATCCCCCCTTCGGGAAGCGGCTCGCTAACCGTATCATCTTCGTAATACCGGTTTTTGGTGCGGCAAGCCGAACCCCACACGATTTATCGCTCATTACAAAACACTTGCCTCCATTTGCGAACAAAAACCACAAGACACCTTCCCCATCAACTACTAAAATCCCCACTTCCTAGTTCTCATTTCCGGATAAATCATCATGAGTCGAATCCTGATCATCGGCGCCGGCGGCGTCGGCCGCGTGGTGACCCACAAATGCGCCCAACTGCCTGAGGTCTTCAGCGATATCTGGTTGGCCAGCCGCACCCTCTCCAAATGTGACCAGATCGCCTCCGAGATCGGCGGCGGCAAAGTGCAGACCGCCCAGGTCGACGCCGACAAGGTGCCGGAGCTGGTGGCGCTGATCCGCAGGATCGAGCCAAAAATGGTGATCAACGTCGCCCTGCCCTACCAGGATCTGACCATCATGGACGCCTGCCTGGAGACTGGCATCGACTATCTCGACACCGCCAACTATGAGCCCCTGGACGAGGCCAAGTTTGAATACAAATGGCAGTGGGCCTATCAGGACCGCTTCAAGAGCGCCGGCCTGATGGCCCTGCTCGGTTCCGGCTTCGATCCGGGCGTCACCAATGTCTTCACCGCCTATGCCCTCAAGCACCACTTCGACCGTATCGATACAGTGGACATCCTCGACTGCAACGCGGGCGATCATGGCTACGCCTTCGCCACCAACTTCAATCCGGAGATCAACATCCGCGAGGTGACCGCCAACGGCCGCTACTACGAGAACGGTCAGTGGGTCGAGACCCGGCCGATGGAGATCTCCCGCGTCTTCGACTTCCCCGAGATCGGACCTCGCAAGATGTTTCTGCTCTATCACGAGGAGATGGAATCCCTGACCAAGCACATCCCGGTCAAGCGGATGCGTTTCTGGATGACCTTCGGCGAAAGCTATCTGAAGCATCTTGAAGTGATCCAGAACCTGGGCCTCGACAGCATCGAGCCGATGGAATTCCAGGGCCAGCAGATCGTGCCCCTGCAGTTCCTCAAGGCGCTGCTGCCCGACCCCGCCAGCCTGGGTCCGCGCACCAAGGGCAAGACCAACATCGGTTGCATCATCAAGGGCGAGAAAGACGGCAAGCAGGTCTCCCGTTATATCTACAACGTCTGCGACCATGAGGAGTGCTTCAAGGAGACCTGCGCCCAGGGGGTCTCCTATACCACCGGCGTGCCCGCCATGATCGGCGCCAAGATGATGCTGGAAGGGATATGGAAACAAAGCGGCGTCTGGAACATGGAGCAGTTCGACCCCGATCCCTTTATGCACGACCTCAACCGCTACGGCCTGCCCTGGCATGACGTGGCGTGCGACATCGATATCGACAGCCTGCCTGAATGACCGACCTGAGCAAAGCACCGTCTCCCTGCTATGTGCTGGAGGCGGACAAGCTGCGTACCAATCTGGCGCTGATCGACCGGGTACAGAAAGCGAGTGGCTGCACCATTATCCTCGCGCTCAAGGGCTTCGCCATGTGGTCGAGCTTCCCTATCGTGCGCGAATACCTTTCAGGCTGTTCAGCCAGCTCCTACAACGAAGCACGTCTGGCGCGAGAGCGTTTCGGCGGTCATGTACACCTCTATGCTCCGGCCTATACGGATGCCGAGTTCCCCAACCTGATCGGACTTGCCGACCGCATCTCATTCAACTCCTTGAGTCAGTGGCAACGTCTTGGCCAACAGGCACTGGCCTCCGGCATCTCCTGCGGCCTGCGAGTCAATCCGCGAGTCAATGAAGTGGAGACCGCGCTCTACAACCCAAGCGGTGAACAGTCCCGTCTCGGTATCCCTCAAGATGAGGTCGCAGACGGCGTACCGGCCGGCATCGAAGGCATCCATGTCCATGCCCTGTGCGAGTGCGCCGCCGACGCGACGGAGAGATTGATCAAAGCAGTGGAGGAACGCTTCGGCCACCTGCTTCCCCAGATGAAGTGGTGCAACCTGGGCGGCGGTCACCTGATGACCCGCCCCGGCTACGATGTGGAGCACCTGATCCGCGTACTCAGCGAATTCCGCCAGCGTCACCCCCACCTGGACATTGTGCTGGAACCCGGCTCGGCCATTGCCTGGCGCACCGGCCCACTGGTCTCCAGCGTGCTCGACATCATCACACGCGGCGGTATCCGGATCGCCATCCTCGACACCTCTGCCACCGCCCACATGCCCGATGTGCTGGAGATGCCCTACCGTCCCGAAGTGCGTGGCGCGGATCATCCCGACATCAAGCCGTATACCTATCGACTGGGCGGACTCACCTGTCTGGCCGGTGACGTGATCGGCGACTACTCATTCGAACAACCGCTACAGATCGGCGACCGGGTGATCTTCGAAGACATGATCCACTACACCATGGTGAAGACCACCATGTTCAACGGTGTGGCGCACCCCTCGATCGCGATTCAGCATGAGGATGGAAAGATCGAGCTAGTACGGCGATTTGGCTATTCAGACTATGAAGCGCGACTGTCGTAACCGTGTTTACAGAATATTTATCGCTTTCATCTGCTGTATCAGTCAACTCATAACTGATCCTGATTATCCGTATTACTCAGCCGAGGGATCACTAACCCACAACTGTTTTAGTTGAGGTGTTCGCTACGCTCACGGGTTTTATATATCCCCCCTCTCCCTGGCCCTCTCCCGCAAGGGGAGAGGGGATGCATAGATCAGGAACGGATGTCAGCGGATAGCTTGTCGGTATAACCTGACAGGAAGCTATCCGTGTTCTCGCATAGGACGTCCCCTCTCCCCTTGCGGAAGAGGGTCAGGATATTGTGGGAGGCTTTGGACGTGATGCACATTTGGCAAAGCCAACAACGAGAATAGAGATATCTAACGTCTTCTCTCCTGATGATTCACATCGGAAAGCGATATTTCCATCTTCATCGCATGGCACAATGCCTTGCTCTTGGCTCCAAGTGTTATCCGGCAGTGCGGGCCCAATCCCATTTTTTGTGCCGATGTTTTTCTGTAGAACATATAAGCTTGAAGGGTCTCGATATAAATTGACCCAACAGCTGTTTCTGGAAGAACCACTATCCCGGGCGCCCAACTGAAGAGAGATCGCCTCTATTCCAGCAGGTATTCTCCCATTTGATTCAGCGATCAAGTCAATTACGGTAGGAATAAGTACAGAAGAGTATTTATTTCCACCTATATCAAAATTATTGAGAAAAAACGGGCTGTTAAACCAATACCACTCTGTAGCTTTTGTATATATATCCATACTATTCTCTCCATATACCCAGTTCTTGATTCGATTCCCACACACGCATGTCAGCGCGCCCTGTTCCATTGTATGCCGGTTCTTAACCGGTAAATCCGAGCCTCAACGAATATGAGTTCAAGCCCAGCTTGCGAAACAAGGCATTCTGAAATCAGGTTCACAAATTCGTTATGTGTTTGTGAATAGTTCAACCTCGCAAGGCCTGGAGTCAAATATACGCTATCGCTACCGAGATGTCCTTTGAGATGCACTAACATGGCGGTCATGCTTGCGAATAACTCCTTGATTGTGCAGCCGATCTCAGATTTCCCAAAAAGGAGTTGATAGTCTGGCCCCCGGCTTCAATGGAAATGAGTCTGCATCATGAAAGCGCAACGATTCTCCCTTCTACTATCTATATTTCTGATAGGTTGCGGGGGTGCTTCCAGCGATACCCCATCCGCCACCGATCCGAATACACCCCCTGTCACCGGCAGCAGCTGGTATCAACCCACAGCATCATCCACCTGGCAGTTGCAGTTGCAGGGTACCGTCAACACTGGCTATGCGGTGGATATCTACGATATTGACCTGTTCGACACGCCCGACCAGACCATAGCCGATCTCCACGCCGCCGGACGCCATGTGATCTGCTACTTCTCCGGTGGTTCTTACGAGGAGTGGCGCTCAGATGCAACTCAATTCGCCGCCGCTGACCTGGGTAATGAGCTCGACGGCTGGCCGGGTGAACGCTGGCTCGATATTCGTTCCGCCAATGTGCGCGGCATCATGCTGCTGCGTCTGAACCAGGCTGTTGCTAAAGGTTGCGATGGGGTGGATGTGGACAACATGGACGGTTACACCAACAACCCAGGTTTCCCACTGACGTCTGAGGATCAGCTAGCCTACAACCGGTTCATTGCCAATGCGGCCCATGACCGTGGGCTGGCGGTCGCTTTGAAAAACGATCTGGACCAGATCGACTCACTGGTGGACTATTTCGATCTGTCGGTGAATGAAGAGTGCTTTGACTACAACGAGTGCGACCTGCTGATGCCCTTTGTACAACAAGGCAAGCCGGTGCTACAGGTGGAATATGGGCAGACCTATGTCAACAACCCCACTGCCCGCGCCAGTCTGTGTGCACAGTCACTCAATCTGCAGTTCAGCACACTGATATTGCCGCTGGCGCTGGATGACGGCTTTCGCTTCAGTTGCAACTGACACTCACTATCTTGTGACTATAAAAGCCTGACTTATTCTCAACAATGAGTCAGGGTCGATCCCGCTCGAAGTCACTTCCCATCCAACCCCTGCAACAACGCCGGCGTCTCCTCTTCCAGGTAGGTGTAGCCCTTCAGCCCCTCCTGGTAGAAACGCAGAAAGAGATTCGCTTCGCGGGCGGTGAGGCGTCCGTTGTGGCGCGCATCCTGAAGTTGACGGCGCATACGGTCCACGAGAACGGTCTCGTGAAACTGGACGTAGTCGAGTACTTCGGCCACCGATTCGCCTTCCACCACTTGCTCCAGTTCGTAATGATCGCCATCCATGCGGATATGTATTGCGTGGGTGTCGCCGAAGAGATTGTGCAGATCGCCGAGGATCTCCTGGTAGGCGCCGGTGAGGAAGAGACCGATGAGGTAGGGATCACCGTTTTTGACCGGGTGCAGCGGCAGCACCATGGAGCGCCCCTCCTCCAGCGGGAAGTTCTGGATGGTACCGTCGGAGTCGCACGTGATATCGACCAGAATACCTTGGCGTGAGGGCTCCTCTTCGAGGCGGTGAATCGGCATCACAGGGAACACCTGCTTGATGGCCCAGGCGTCGGGTAAGGACTGAAAGACCGAGAAGTTGCAGAAGTAGCGGTCGGCAATCTGGGTAGAGAGCCCCGGCGCCAGCTGATTCATCTCCTCCTCGTCCAGGGTGTGCACCAGACGATCCATTAGCCGCCAGTAGAGATCGTCCGCATGGGCCCTTTCAGCGAGGCTCGCATGTCCCAAAGTGAAGAGCTTGTTTACATCATCCCTGTAGGCGATAACATCATGCAACGCCTCGCGCGGTGAGATGGCGTCGAAATCGCTCAAGGTCTCCCACAGCTGTCGTAACTGGACCGGGCTGTCGGGACCGGGTTCAACCGGCGGCGCCTCATTGGTGCGCCGTGATACGCCAAGCACGTCGACGATCAGCACCGAGTGGTGGGCCACCAGGGCGCGGCCCGACTCGGAAATGATATTGGGATGGGGCAGCTCCTCTTCGTCGCAGATCCGTTTCATGGTCCAGACGATGTCATTGGCGTACTCCTGCAGGGAGTAGTCCACCGACGAGGTGCTACCGGCGATACTTCCATCGTAGTTAACGCCGAGACCGCCCCCCACGTCCATGAACTCGATAGGCGCGCCGAGGTACCGCGCTTGGACAAAATAGCGGGCCGCCTCCTGCATCGCCTCCTTGATGTGCCGGATGCGCGGCACCTGGCTACCGATATGGAAGTGAAGCAGACGCAGACAGTCGAGCTTGTTGACCGCCTTTAGCTTATTGATGGCGTCGAGCAGTTCAGAGGCGGAGAGACCGAACTTGGAGTTGTCGCCGCCGGAGTCGTCCCAGATACCTTTGCTGGTGGCAGCCAGGCGGCAGCGCAGACCGATCAGCGGTTCCACTCCAAAGCGCTTGGCGGAGGCGAGAATCAGCTCGAGCTCGCTCGGTTTCTCCACCACCACGAAGACCTGTTTGCCCATCTTCCGGCCCATCATGGCCAGGTCGATGAACTCCTGGTCCTTGTAGCCGTTGCAGACGATAAGCCCCTCCACATCCTCCAGCATCGCCAGGGTGGCGTGCAGCTCCGGCTTGGAACCGGCTTCCAGCCCCCAGTTGAATTCGCTGCCGAATTCGACGATCTCCTCGACCACCTGCCGCTGCTGATTGACCTTGATGGGATAGACACCGTAGTAGCGGCCGTGGTACTCGGCCTCGTTGCAGGCGATACTGAAGCGTCTGTGGATCTGTTTCATGCGCTGTTTCAGCATGTCGGAGAAGCGCAGCAGCAGCGGCGGCCAGAGATTGCGCTCGGCCAGTTCATCGCATAGCAATTTCAGATCGATGCGATGAACACCGTCGGTAATCGCCTCCACATGGCCCTGATCATTGACCTGAAAAAAACCGGCGCCCCAGCCTTCAACCTGGTAGAGCTTGGCCGAGCGGGACACATCCCAGGAGCGGTCACTCATCGTCGACTCCGATCTGCGATCCATTGGCGGGCCGTTTCTGATAGCCGCGCGCCATACCCCAAAAAGAGAAACACTTCTGCACCAGCTTGGCCCCCATCATGTCTGTCACCCGTGATACCTCCGGCACCAGTTCGAGGATATCGACACCGCGCAAATCGACAGCATCGTTCTGCATCAAGGTCTCCAGAATATCGATCCCCTGGTGCCAACTGAGGCCGCCGGGCTGGGGCGTGCCGACACCGGCGATCAATGACGGATCGAAACCGTCCATGTCGATACTCAACCACACCGGCCCCTTGAGACCGGCAAGCCGCTTGATCATTGCCTGCCAGAACTCCGTACGTTGTAGGGCGCGATCCGGATAGAGGGTGATACCGTCATCCAGGCCGATCAGCTTGGCCTCATCGGCATGAACCGAGCGGACACCGATCTGAATCAACTCGTAACCCTTCTGCCGCAGACGGTACATGGGGCAAGCGTGATTGTAGACAGAGCCGTGATAGCTGGGACGCAGGTCGGCATGGGCGTCGATCTGTACCACGGTGCCACCCTCGGGCATACGCGCGAAAACCATCTCCGGCGTGATCGAGTGCTCGCCGCCGAGGGCGATGAAGAGATTGTCCTGTGGTAACGCCTTGACCTGCTCATAGAGGTGATTGTGAAACGCCTCTTCGGGCACGATCTCCGTATCCACCGGCAACAGCACGCAGAGCTTGAGGTACTCCGCGGGACACCAGCCGGCATCCTCCTCGTAGAACTCCAATTGTTCGCTGGCGGCAAGAATCGCCTCAGGACCCTGCCGCGTGCCCGGCTTGTAAGTCACGGTTTGTTCATAGGGTACCGGCAGGATCAGCACATCCGCCTGTTCGACCGGAAAATTGGGCAGCGAGAGAAAATGTTCGGTGGTTCTCATGCGGCGCAGTTTGCCACTTTTTTCCTGCGCAATCACCACCCGTCAGGAATTGGTGTATCGCGGCGGTCTCGGTGATCTTCGACTGCCAGCGCATTCTGGTCGTGTCAGTTCATATTTACGCGATCCAAAAACCTTCCTTGAGCCACTTTTTTCATTGTATTTCTTATTGCTAACTCAAGTTTAACCCGTTCCATTTACTCTCTCTGAACAGGCCACGCCCTACGATGCTCACAGAACGCAGGAGCGCGCTGAACTCAGAAACTTGGTTTGAGGAACTCTGATCAATTCATGAATCGGTGGATGGCGGCTAAATGCTCCAGCTCTGCCCAAAAATTCATCTAAATAACCAGCCAATATGCGTGCTTTTTACCTTGATCCGGCACATCTCATCCCGCCACACACTCGATCCAGAATTAATCGGAGGTTTCTTCATGATCTCCTTCTCAAAGCCCAGGTTGATCGGAAGCCCTACAAACAACAATGAATAGAATTCCCCATCTCTTGACTATATCGACAAAGAGTTGCCTCAAACATGCTCAAAACTTGCCGGGTAATCCGTATAAATTGGCGAGGAGTCAAGGAAACTCTCTTATAATGTCACAGCATGCAGGTTCACCGGCTGTCCCGCGCGACACCCACTGTCCAACCGCAATCCAAGAGAAATACCATGGCCGATAACCCGGAAGAGAATATTGCAGACAACACCTGCGAAGCGACCATCAAATCGACCACCCGGCTTACCCCGGAAAACACCGATGAAGTTCGTCAACTGGTACTGCAGATCGACGACCCCGCCTTTCGCTATGGCACCGGTCAAAGTATTGGGGTACTGGTGCCGGGACCCCACGAGTTCGGCAGCGCCTTCCACCACCGTCGCTACTCCATCGCCAACCCACTTCAGACCGGTAATGCGGAGTCCGTCGAGCTGGAACTGTTGGTACGTCGCTGTTTCTATCTGGACGATATCTCAGGCGAACGCTATCCCGGCATCGCCTCGAACTATCTATGCGATGCCAAGCCGGGGGACAAAATTCTCATCACCGGCCCCTACCGCAGCCCGTTCAAGATCCCCAATGACCCACACAGCAACCTGCTGATGATCGGTACCGGCACCGGTGTGGCCCCCTTCCGCGCCTTCGTCCAGCAGATCTATGACAAACACATGGGCTGGAAGGGAGACGTTCGCCTCTTCTACGGCGACCGGGGCGGCATGAATCTGCTCTACCTGAACAACAAGCAGAGTGACATCAGTCAATACTACGACGACACCACCTTCAAGGCCTTCGACGCCCTGATCGACCGGCCGCTGGCCAACGAGGCCGATAAGTTGGAAGAGGCCCTCTCGGCCCATATGGCGGAGTGCAAAAGATTGCTGCGGGACAACAACACCTTCGTCTACCTGGCCGGCCAGGAGAAGGTCGCCGAGGTCTTCAACAAGGTAATGATCGACACCTTCGGCAGCGAGGAAACGTGGCAGGAGCTGAAGCAAAAACTGGTGAGTGAGGATCGTTGGGCGGAGTTGCTCTACCATTGATCGCAGGCTGTGGCAGCGGACGACTTCGAAGGTTATATGCAGGGTGATTTCAAGCAGGGAATAAAAACCGCAAATAGACGCCAATGAGCATAAAAATGGCGGCGTTTTGCTCTGAGTGGTTGGCGGCATTTGCGGTGATTGGCATTCATTTGCTGACTCTGTCCTTAACGCCGATAGACGAAAGCCGGCGAGCGAAATCGGTGGGGCTCAGCCCCACCATTCTCATCCTTCGGCAAAAAGTAAAACCCTGGCAGGCTCAGTCACGGTAAGGCGTAGGATCGGGCAGCCCCGCTTCGGAAAATCCCTTGGCACGCAGGCGACAGGAGTCGCAGACCCCGCAGGCCTCGCCCGCTTCGTTGGCCTGATAGCAGGAGACCGTCAGGCCGTAATCGACCCCCAGCTTGTTGCCCTGGCGGATGATCTCGGCCTTGCTCAGTTCAATCAATGGCGTGTGAATATGGAACGGCTTGCCCTCCACACCTGCCTTGGTCGCCAGATTCGCCAGCCGCTCGAAGGCTGCAATGAATTGGGGCCTGCAATCGGGATATCCGGAATAGTCGACGGCGTTGACACCGATGAAGATGTCGCGAGCTCCGAGCACCTCGGCCCAACCCAGTGCCAGTGAGAGGAAGACGGTGTTGCGGGCAGGCACGTAGGTCACCGGGATGCCCTCGCTCATCTGTTCCGGTACCTGGATGCTGTTGTCTGTCAGGGCCGAGCCACCGAAGCTGTCGAGACCGATCGACACCACCTTATGTTCGACCGCCTGTAGGGCGCCGGCTACCCGTGCGGCCGCCGCCAGTTCCGCCGCATGTCTCTGTCCGTAGGCCATGCTCAGGGCATAACAGCTAAAGCCCTGCTGTTTGGCAATGGCCATCACGGTGGCTGAATCGAGACCACCGGAGAGCAGCACCACGGCACGCTTATCGCTCATCGTCCCGGTGTCTCCCCCCAGAGGATTTTGTGCAGCTGCAGCTGAAAACGCACCGGTAGCCGATCCCGCAGCACCCAGCCGGCCAGCCGCTCAGCCGCGAGCTGCCCATGCACCGGAGAAAACAGCACTTCGCAGGTCTGGTGCAGACGATGGGTCTGCAACAGCTCTCGAGACCACGCATAATCCGCTTCATCGGTGATCACGAACTTAACCTGATCGTGGGCGTTCAGGTGACTGAAATTCTCCAGCAGAATGCGCTCCGATTCACCGGAGCCGGGGGTCTTGATGTCCATGACACGGGAGACCCGCTGATCCACACCGGCAATATCCAGCGCCCCGCAGGTCTCCAGCGAAACTCGGTAGCCGGCATCGCACAGACGGGACAGCAGCTCGCCGACCCCCTTCTGCGCCAATGGCTCGCCACCGGTGACACAGACATGTTCGGAAGCATACTCCGCCACCTGTTCGAGAATTGTCTCGAGGGAGCGCCACTCCCCGCCGTTGAATGCATAAGTGGTGTCGCAATATGTACACCGCAGGGGACAACCGGTAAGACGCACAAACACAGTGGGACAGCCGACCGTGCGGCTCTCCCCCTGCAATGAGTAGAAGATCTCGGTAATGCGCAGACGCGTCATGTCGGATTCGCGGCAAGCGGTGCTTGCTGGATCAGTGTCCCTCTTTGTCCATTCGCTGCAGACGCTTCTCGCCCAGCCGTGCTTCGGTACTGCTTGGGTATTCACTCTGTAGTCGCTGCAGGACTTCCCGCGCCTTATCCCAAGCCTTCTGCTCGTAAAAGATATACCCCATCTTCAGCATGGCGCCGGGCACCTTGGCACTCTTGGGATGGTCGATCAGAACCTTGCTGAAGTCCTGCAAAGCGGTATCGAAATCCCGGTTCACATAGCTGGCCTCGGCCAGCCAATACTTGGCGTTGTCCTCATAGCTACCACCCGGATAGTCCACCAGAAAAGCCCTGAAGACCTTGATCGACTCGGGATAGCGGCCCTGCTTGAGCAGATTGAAGGCGTTCTGGTAGGCCTCCGCCTCTTTTTTGGGATCCGGTGGCGTAACCGGCGCCGCAGGGGCTGTCACAGGTGGTTGCGCGCCAGGCTTCGCCGCAGGTTGAGCGGCCGGTATCGGCGGCGTTATCGGCGATGGCGTGACAGCAGCCGTGGGCGGCATGGTGGCGCCCCCCGTACCCGGCTGCAGACGGTTCAGGCGTTGGTCGATGTCGAGATAGAGATCCCGCTGACGACGGTTCATGGCATCTATGGAGTGCTTCTGCAGTTCCAACTCGCCATTGAGGCGCTGGATCTCCTGCTTCAGCTGCTGCACCTGATAGACCAGCTCCGCCATGTTCTGATTGCGCAGCATGCGTTCCAGGCGTTCCAACCGCTGCTCGGAAGTCATCCTGCCGTTCTCGGCCCACAGGGCGTTTGTGGCAGCCAGCAGGCCGAGCAGGATCAGTGCAGTCCATAATTTGCGCGGGATCTTCATACCTTAACTCCCGGTCAGTAGATCAATTCGACCCGGCGGTTCAGCGCCCAAGCCTCTTCGTTGTGCTCGTAGGTGGTCGGCCGCTCCTCGCCATAGCTGACCACCACCAACTGGTTGTCGGAGACACCCTGAGCCATCATCAGGCTGCGTACCGCATTGGCACGGTTCTCACCCAGGCCGAGATTGTACTCCCGGGTACCGCGCTCGTCAGCGTGACCTTCCAGACGCACCACCACCTGGGGATTGGCGGCCAGATAATCGGCATGAGCACTGATCACGTCCAGATAGTCGGCGCGTACCGTGCTCTGGTCGAAATCGAAATAGATCACCCGGGTTGCCAACAGGCTGTTGGGATTCTCCAACGGATCGCCCTGCCAACTATCGCCCGCGCTGGCGGCGGTGGTGGAGGCGCCGCCGTAGGTGCCATCGGCTCCCGTGGACTGATCGGAAACATCGGCGCCGGCCTGCCGGTCGCCGCTCGGGGTCGAAGTACAACCCGCCAGCCATAGGGACAGAATGATAGGAACCCAAAGGGTCAGTTTTTTATTCATGGGATGTTTCTCCTTAACCAGTCGATTGACTATTTTTTGAATGGGGACCAAACGGGTTCACGTACATCACCCTCCTGCAGAGCGAGACGCTGGCGCACCCGGCCATCGACCGAGACCGCAGCCAACACACCACGGTAACCCGCCTTGGAGGCAAAGATGATCATGCCGCCATTGGGTGCGAAGCTGGGTGATTCGTCCAAGCTGCCCTGACTCAGCACCTGCATCACACCGGACTCGAGATCCTGTACCGCGATGCGGTAGTTGCCGTCTTCACGGGTCACCAGAGTCAACAGCTTGCCATCCGGCGAGTAGGAGGCACGGGCGTTGTAACTGTTCTGGAAGGTAACCCGCTCGGCCTTACCGCCGAATGCCGATACGCGATAGATCTGTGGCTTGCCGCCCCGATCCGAAGTGAATACCAGGTAACGGCCGTCCGGCGACCAGGCCGGTTCGGTATCGATCCCATAGTGGCGGGTAACCGCTCGCAGTTTGCGGGTGGCCAGATCGTACACGAAGATATCGGGATTGCCGTCTTTGGACAGGGTCATGGCCAACTTGCGGCCATCCGGCGACCATGCCGGTGCGCCGTTGATACCCTTGAAGTTGGTCACCTTCGAGCGCTGCCCGACATAAACTTCCTGTATATAGATCGCTGACTGGCCACCCTCGAAGGAGACATAGGCAAGCTTGCGCCCATCGGGAGACCAGGCTGGCGACAACAATGGCTCGGAAGAGCTGACGATGGTCTCAGGATTGTATCCATCGGCGTCGGCAATGTTGAGGTCGATACGCGATGCGCCATCGCCCTGCTTGACCGAGGTGATATAGGCTACCCGCGTGGCGAACGCCCCCGGCACCCCAAGCAGCTTTTCGTAAATCAGGTCGGCGATACGGTGCGCGGTGGCGCGCAGATTGGGGGCCGTGGTCGGGATGGTGTAGCCGGTCAGCTGCTCGCCCTTGTAGACATCAAACAGCTGGAAGCGGATCTCGTAACCGCCGGTGCCCTTGGGACGAACCTGGCCTACCACCAGATTCTCCATATCCAGCGCCCGCCAATCCTTGAATTCGATCGCTTCCGCCGAGGTGGGACGCGATAGCATATCAACGGGGGGAATGGTCTTGAAGCGACCGCTGCGTTGCAGGTCCGCATTGATCACTTCGGCCAGGTCCACCGGCGGCGAGCCCGGCCCCTGCCAGCCGAATGGGACCACCGCGATGGGCAGTGCGCCCTCCACACCTTCGGTGATCTCGATAGTCAGGTCGGCCTGTACAGTCTGCAACCAGGCCAATAACAGAAAGAGGGTGGTAAATATTTTTTTCATTGCTTTAACAATTAGTTACTAGTTCGGTTTAAAGTTTAACCTTAAATTCCTGAAGGATTCAAACAGGGGGCCGCTCGGCACCGGCAGCGGCGCGGCCTTGTAGACAGCGGCCTCCACCGAGCGGTCAAAAGCGCCATTACCGCTGCTCTTGATAATGCTCACACCCCCCGGCACCACATCACCACCCGGTATTAATCGAACCTGTACCGTACAGGAGAGCTGCTGCCCTGACTGTCCGGGTCTTAGCCAGTTGCGTTCTATCTGCTGTTTGATCACCGCCACATAGCGATCGATCTCCCGCGCATTCTGCTCTGCCGCCAGTTGCTCCTGCAGCGCCTGCTCCCGCTCGGCGCGGGCTGCCGCCTCCTGGGCCTGGCGCTTGGCCTCTGCTTCCGCTTTTTGCTTCTCTGCGGCCTGGCGCTTGGCCTCTGCCTCAGCTTTTTGCTTCGCTACGGCCTTACGCTTGGCCTCTGCTTTCTGTTTGGCCACCTGTTCTGCTTTTCGTTTCTTCTCTTCGGCGATTTTTTGCTTCTTCGCTTCCGCCTGTTTGCGTTTTTGCACCTCCAGTTCATGCTGCTTGCGCTCCTTCGCTTTCGCTTCGGCCTCCGCCTGGTGCAGCTTCGCCGCATCGACCGCATGGGCCTGAACCACATTCGCCTTCGGTTGAGCCCGCTTCGGAAACAGTTCCCACTCCATGCCGAAGATGAGGAAGAAGACAATCGCCAGATGTAGAAGGATCGCCAAGGTAACGGCAATCGGGTTGCGCTTGATAAGGGATAACACCTGCTACGACTCCGGTGGTTCCGTGATAAGACCGACACTCGGTGTCCCGGCCGACTGCAGTAAAACCATCGTCTCGACCACTCGACCATAGGCCACGCCGGCATCGCCGCGCACCATGATCGGCGTCTTGGGTTTGTACTTCAACACCGCACGCACCCGACTGACCAGATCCTCGGCAGTGACCGGACGATCCCGTCCCTCACCCACATCGATGTACATCTCCCCGTTACGGTCGATCGTCACCACCACCGGCTCTTCATTCTTCTGCGAGAGTGGCTCCGCATCGGCCTGGGGCAGCTCCACATCGACGCCCTGGGTCAACAGCGGGGCGGTGATCATGAAGATCACCAGCAGCACCAGCATCACATCGATGTAGGGCACCACATTGATCTCCGACATGGGCTTGCGGCGGTTCTGTTGGCGGCTCATCGATCAGCTTCCGTCAGTGGCCCGCCTGACGCTGCAGGATGGTGGCGAACTCCTCGACGAAATCATCGTAGCGGTTGTTGAGTCGCTCGACTTTGTTGGAGTAGCGATTGTAGGCCACCACTGCCGGAATCGCGGCGAACAGGCCAATGGCGGTGGCGATCAAGGCCTCGGCGATACCGGGCGCGACCAGCGCCAGGGTGGCGGCCTTGACATTACCCAGGGCGGTGAAAGAGTTCATGATGCCCCAGACGGTGCCGAACAGGCCCACATAGGGGCTGGTGGAGCCGATGGTTGCCAGGGAGGAGAGATGGTTCTCCAACCGGTCCACCTCACGGTTGAGGGCGACCCGCATGGAGCGCTGCGCACCCTGCACCATCGCCATCGGGTCCTTGTGTCCCTTGCTGCGCAGCCGTGCGAATTCGCGAAAGCCGGCACGAAATATCGATGCCATGCCCGAGTCGTCATCACCGTCCCGCTCCAGCTGGCGGTAGAGCTCGGCCAGGTCGCCGCCTGACCAGAAGCGTGACTCGAAATCATCGGCGGCGCGGCCGGCCCTCTTCAGCACCCGCCTGCGATCGAAGATCATGGTCCAGGAGGAGAGCGAGGCGAACACCAGCAGTGCAATGACGAGCTGCACCACGATGCTGGCATTCAGAATCAGATGGGTGATGGAGAGGTCAGTCGACATCCGGGATCTCCAGTAATAGGGCTTCGGGAAGCGGTGTTGCACGCATGCTTTTCATATCCACGCAGGCGACCTTGATCTTGCCGCTGCAAAGTACCCGGTCCTCGTGGGTGACCTCCTGATAGAAGGTGAGACTGGCGCGTCCCTTGGCGGCCAGGGAGGCACTGACCTCCAATGCATCATTGAAGCGGGCGGGCCGATGGTAACCCACATCCACCGAACGAACTGCGAAGATGATCCCCTCCCGCGCCAACAGTCGATCCTGTTCAAAGCCGAGACTGCGCAGCCATTCGGTCCGCGCGCGCTCCATGAATTTGAGATAGTTGGCGTAGTAGACCACGCCGCCAGCGTCGGTATCTTCGTAGTAGACCCTTACCGGCCAGACAAATCGATTACTGCTGTTCATACCCCAGACCAGACCGTCAACAGGAATCATCGGCTCCCGTATTATGAGTCAGTAAGCGTGACTAAGTTCCCCATCAGGACAAAGGGTTATGTGTCACATTTCACGAAAAAGATCATCATCAGCCGGCATCACATCCCCCGGCCTTGGGGAGAGCCCGAAATGGAGGTAGGCCGTGCGTGTGGCAACCCGTCCGCGGGGGGTGCGCATAATAAATCCCTGCTGTATCAGATAGGGCTCCAGTACATCCTCGATGGTGCCCCGCTCCTCACCAATGGCCGCGGCCAGATTATCGACCCCAACCGGTCCCCCGTCGAACTTTTCGATCACCGCCAGCAGTAGCCGGCGGTCCATGCTGTCGAAGCCATTGGTATCGACCTTGAGCATGGCCAAGGCCGCATCCGCCAGCTCGGCTGAGATGTGGCCGTCGCCTTTCACCTGGGCGTAGTCACGCACCCGACGCAACAGCCGGTTAGCAATGCGTGGCGTGCCCCGGGACCGGCGGGCGATCTCGGCGGCGCCACCGGCGTCGATACCGATGTTGAGAATGCCGGCCGAGCGGGTGACTATCCGTTCCAGATCACTGCTGCTGTAGAACTCCAGCCGCTGCACGATACCAAAGCGGTCGCGCAGCGGCGAGGTCAGCAGACCAGCGCGGGTGGTCGCCCCAACCAGGGTGAAGGGAGGCAGATCGAGCTTGATGGAGCGCGCCGCCGGCCCCTCGCCGATCATGATGTCGAGCTGGTAGTCCTCCATCGCCGGATAGAGCACCTCCTCCACCACCGCGCTGAGACGATGGATCTCGTCCACGAAGAGCACGTCCTTTGGTTCCAGATTGGTCAGCAGGGCCGCCAAATCACCCGGTTTTTCCAGCACGGGCCCGGAGGTCTGGCGCAGATTGACTTGCATCTCATTGGCAATGATGTGGGCCAGGGTGGTTTTTCCGAGTCCCGGCGGACCGAAAATCAGTACGTGATCCAGGGCCTCGCCGCGTCCACGGGCGGCCGGAATGAAGACTTCCATCTGCTCACGCACTGCCGATTGGCCCACATAGTCCTGCAGCCGTTTGGGACGTATCGCCCGGTCGACCGCCTCATCCTCACCGGTGGCCTCGCCATTGATCAATCTCTGTTGCTCTGTCACGTAGGCCCTTTTTAAACCTGTTTCACTTTACTGATCACACCCTATGGATGAGTTTTGCGTTGCATGGAGTTCGCTTCGCTCACGGTAGCTTCTCTGCCTCTCCCTGGAAGAACGCGCCAGGATGAAGGGAAAAAAATACAAGTGCGCGCCACACACAAGCAACGCAAACTCATCACTTTTTCACGCTCACTGTGCTCTGCAGCGCGGCTCGGATCAGGGATTCACTATCCATCTCCTCCCCCGCCACAGCCTTTACCATACGATCGGCGTCCAGTGGTTTGTAACCCAGCGCCACCAGGGCGGCGACCGCGTCCGATTTAACGCTCTGTGGCCGTCCGGCAGTCTGCATGGCCGATGTAATCGAGACACCGCCGGCCTGATCAGCCAGCTTCGCCAAACGGTCACGCATCTCCACGATCAACCGTTCAGCGGTTTTGCGGCCGATACCGGGAAGCCGCACCAGGGCGCTCACATCCTCGCTCTCCACGCAGCGGGCAAACTCCTCCGCGCTCATGCCGGAGAGGATCGCCAGCGCCATTTTGGCGCCGACACCGCTGACTTTGAGCAGACTGCGAAACAGGGCACGCTCAGACTCGGTGGCGAAGGCATAGAGAACATGGGCATCCTCCCGCACCACCAGATGGGTGTAAAGGGTTACCTGCCGGCCGGTCTCGGGCAGGTTGAAGAAGGTGGAGAGAGGTGCTTCCAGCTCATAACCGACCCCATTGACATCCAGCAGCAGGAAGGGCGCCTGTTTGACGGCAACCTCGCCACGCAATCGGCCGATCATCGGTAGCACCTGCTGGCGGCTCGTTGCCGGGCCAGCGTGGTGTGGCTGTGGGCATGGCTCAGGGCCACGGCCAATGCGTCGGCGGCGTCGGCCTGGAGTTTTTCGGAAAGATTCAGAATCATTTTCACCATATGTTGCACCTGCGCCTTATCGGCCCGGCCGGAGCCTACCACCGACTGCTTGATACGGGTCGGGGTGTACTCCGCCACCTCCATTCCATGCTGTATCGCAGCGCAGATGGCAGCCCCCCGAGCCTGTCCCAGCTTTAACGCGGAAGCGGCATTCTTGGAGACGAATACCTGTTCGATGGCCATCACCGCGGGGCGGTGCTGTTCGATCAGGCCGCTAACCCGAGCAAAGATTTCGCCTAACCGGGGCGGCAGATCCTCCCCTTCCAGTCGCAGGGCCCCGTGCGCAATGTGCACAGAGCGTACGCCGTCCGAATCGATCAGGCCGTAGCCCGTGATGCGGGAACCCGGGTCGATGCCGAGAATGCGCAACATTCAGCCCACGGCATCCAGGATCTCGTCCGAGATCTCGGCATTGGTGTAGACATCTTGCACGTCGTCCAGGTCTTCCAGCATGTCGATCATGCGCAACAGCTTCTCCGCGTCGCTCTGCTCCAACACGGCGTTGGTTGAGGCGTTGTAGGTGATCTCATCATTGTCAGGTTCGAAACCCGCCCCCTTGAGGGCATCCTTGACTGCCGTGAACTCCTCAGGCGATGTGATGATATCGACCGAGCCATCGTCGTTGCCAACCACATCCTCGGCTCCCGCCTCCAGGGCCGCCTCCATGATGGTGTCTTCGTCAACCCCAGCGGCGAAGCTGATCACACCCTGCTTGGTGAAGAGGTAGGCCACCGAGCCATCGGTACCCAGATTCCCTCCCATCTTGCTGAAGGCGTGACGGACTTCGGAAGCCGTTCGGTTGCGATTATCGGTCATACAGTCGACCATCACCGCAGTACCGCCGGGACCGTAGCCCTCGTAACGGATCTCGTCGTAGTTATCTCCGTCGACATCACCGGCACCTCTTTTGATGGCTCGCTCATAGGTGTCTTTCGGCATGTTGGCGCCAAGCGCCTTGTCGACAGCCAACCGCAGTCGGGGATTACTATCGATGTCCCCCCCGCCGATGCGGGCTGCCACAGTGATTTCACGGATCAGCTTGGTCCATATCTTCCCCCGCTTCTTGTCGACAGCGGCCTTCTTGTGCTTGATATTGGCCCACTTACTGTGTCCAGCCATACAATCCTCTCAAATTGCCAGAATCAAACGGGTAATGGTACCACTCAGCCCGGTTGGCAGAAACCGTCCCCGACCGTTCAGCGAATTCACCCACTCCCGTGCGCCGGCCCTGGCGACCGGTAAGTCCGGAATAAAGAATGGAGCATGCCTGCCGATGCAGTCGATTAAAGCCATTCGCCGGCAAAACCAATCGTAAGAACATGTCACAAGCCGCTCACCAATGGGTCGACACTCTCGCTGATGAGACTTTGCCGGTACTACTGCGCACCCGAACGCAGGTCCGTGACCTGCTGAACCAATCCAACGTAAATCATCACCGTCTTGCCGAGGTGATTTCACGCGACCCCGGATTCAGCCTGCACATCATCCGTCAATTCAATAGCTTGCCCAATGCGCCGCAAGAGCCTGTAAGCAAGATCTCACTCGCCATTCCCCTGCTGGGCATGGACCACGTGGAGCGCGCCAGTCGCTCCCTAACCTGCCTGGAAGAGCGTCTGAAAGGTCCGCCGCGACGCGGTCTGATCGGATGCTACAGCCGGGCGGCCCATGCGGCACTCTACGCCAGTGCCGTGGCTCTTCGTCGCCGTGATTCTGATGAGGGGAGCGTCTATACGGCAGCCCTGCTGCATGACCTTGGAGAGATGGCCCTTTGGTCCCGGGAACCACAGCAGATGCGCCAGGTACAGGACCTGATACTCAAAGGCGACGACCATGATGACGCCGCCATAGAGGTCTTCGGCTGTACTCTGCGGGAGATCAGCAGCGGCTTGAGCGAAGCCTGGCATCTGCCCGAACTGGTGCGGGTCTCACAGGGTCTCCACAACAGTTACCAACCACGCCCCCTGATCGTCATGCTCGCCTCCGCCCTAGCCAGGCAGAGCAGTCTGGGATGGCAAAGGCCCCGTACTCTCGAGGGTGTGGAACTGCTGGCCGAATTCCTCGAAATCCCCCTCGAAACGGCTTTGGCCTGGTTCCACGGGCAAGCGGCCGAGGCGGCGCGTCAGCTACAGACACTACCCATCCCGTTACCCGCCTTCCATCTGATCCATGGTGAAGTAGCGCATGCGCAAAAAGCGCCATCGGCCGCTGGCAACACCGCACCGGCGACAGTTGAGGCGCCGCGCCCCACGTCGCCCGTAGAAAAGCCCGCTGCGGCACCAGCGAAAAACCCTCCTGCGGGGCCAGCTAAAAAGCCCGCTGCGGCGCCCGGCAAAGCGAGTAAACCGCTGCAACAACTGATCATAACGGCACTTCAGGAGATCCGCCGGGAGCACGGCCTGCAGCGGGCCATGTTCGCTGTCCTGAATGCCGATAAGACCGAATTGCGCGCCCGCCTGGTAACGGAGGAATCTACGGATGTATCCCTAAAGGAATTCAGCGTGAATCTGGCAACCCCTTCCCTGTTCAGCCTGCTGATGAAAAAGCCGCAGGCCATCGCCCTCAGTCCATCGAATGCGGAGAAGTATCGACACCTGATTCCGGAGCCACTGCTCAGCGTGATCAACTCGAATCAGTGTCTGGCCATGTCAGTCTTTCTGCACAACAAGCCGATCGGCCTTTTCTACGCCGACAACGGGCTCAAGCAGGTGATCACTCCTCAGCAATTCGCCAATTTCAAGGCCATCTGCCAACGCACCATCCTGACCCTCTCCTGACGCTTTCTCGCCGCTCAATCCCTCACCCATTAAAACCTTGTGGTGCATGTGGAAAATATTGTAAGTTTCAGACCCCGCCAATAAGCCAAGGCACCCCGAAGGAAGTGCCCTGCGGTGATAAGCGGGCTCCAATCAAAGAGTGCAACACGGCAGGGTCGCTTCCTGTGAGCCGGCTGAGGCCGACATTATCTCCTGCGTTGAGCACTCTCATTGTCAACCGCTCGCGGCAACTGGAGGTCAGATTTTGACCAAAGTCATTGTCACCACGGATGCAAAGGTTAGGATTGTCCGCAGAAATAAATGACCAAGGCGATACCGTGCCACAACAAATTACCTACCAAATCGAAAACAATCTCTATCTCAGCATTACGGATCGATGCACACTGGAATGCGCCTTCTGCCCCAAAACCCTCGGCGACATGAGAGTGAAAGGCTACGACCTGACTTTCGATCATCGTCCCACCGCCGAAGAGATCATCGCCGCCATTGATGATCCCAGGCGCTACGACGAAGTGGTCTTCTGCGGCTATGGCGAACCCACCCTGCGGCTCAATGTGTTGCTCGAAGTGGCCCGCGACATCAAGGCCCGGGGTGGCCGGGTGCGCCTGAACACGGACGGACTCAGCAATCTGGTCCACAAACATGACACGCTGCCGGAACTGGGCGAGTGTGTTGATGCCCTGTCGGTCTCACTCAACGCCCAGAATCAGGAGATCTATGACCGCCACTGCCTGCCAAACCTGCCCGGTTCATACGCGGCGATGCTGGACTTTCTGCGTGAGGCCCCCAAATACATCAAGGATGTCACTGCGACTGCCATTGACGGACTGGAAGGGGTCGATATTGCCGCCTGTGAAGAGATCGCCAGGGAGATGGGCGTCAAGTTTCGCCGTCGCATACTCGACAACGTCGGCTGATGACGACCCTGTCCGAACAGGTATCCACCTTCGGTCAGCAACTGCTGAGCCGCTACGGTGAGCGCGTCCACAAGGTCGCCCTTGACGCTGCCTTTACCTGTCCAAACCGGGACGGCAGCAAAGGCACCGGCGGCTGCAGCTTCTGCAACAACGTCTCGTTCAGCCCCAACGGGCGTCGCCCCAAGCCACTGCAGGAGCAGATTGCCGCCGGGAGAGCGGTGATCCGCAAGCGCACCGGCGCACGTAAATATCTGGCCTATTTCCAGGCCTACACCAATACCTACGGGGATATCACACGACTCTCCCAGCTCTACGAAGAGGCCCTGGCGGAGCCGGATGTGATCGGTCTCTCCATCGGCACACGGCCCGACTGCGTCCCCGACAGCGTCCTCGACCTGCTGGCCGGTTACCAATCGCAGGGGTATGAAATCTGGCTCGAACTAGGCCTGCAATCCGCCTTCGACAAGACCCTGGAACGGGTCAACCGGGGGCATGGTTTTGCCGAATACGCCGACACGGTCAAGCGCGCACGACGGCGTGGCATCCAACTCTGCACGCATCTCATCGCGGGGCTTCCGGGTGAGAGCGCCCGGCACTGTCACGAGACATTGCTGCGAGTCTTGGATCTGGGAACACAGGGACTTAAACTGCATCCTCTGCATGTGGTCAAAGGCACCCAACTGGCCAATGAATGGCGACGGGGCGAGTACGCATCATTGTCACTGGATGCCTATGTCCAGATCGCCGCCGACCTGGTGCGGGCGACGCCGGACGATGTGGTGTGGCACCGACTGACCGGTACCGCTTCGCGGGAGATTTTACTGGCGCCGCTATGGTGCGGGGAGAAGTGGCGCGTACTCAACGCCATCACACGAGAACTGCAACGGCGCAATAAAGCACATCGTCGCGTCGCCTGAAAGATTCGATGTTACGGGAAAAAATATGGAACTGGTCTGTCCAGCTGGCAACCTGCCCTCTCTGAAAGCGGCCGTCGACAACGGTGCTGACGCGGTCTACTTCGGCTTGCGCGACGATACCAACGCGCGTCATTTTCCCGGCCTCAATTTCAATCCGCAGCGGGCGGCCGAAGGGATAGCCTACGCACGCACCCATGGCACCCGGGTCTTCATGGCCATCAACACCTATCCGAGACCTGAGGGTTGGGAACGCTGGAAAGCAGCGGTGGACAGCGCCGCCGAACTGGGCGTGGATGCGCTGATCTGTGCCGATATCGGGGTACTCAACTACGCCAGTGAGCGGTGGCCGGAACTCCCGCTGCACCTCTCGGTACAAGCCTCCTGCACCAACTACGAGGCGCTGCATTTCTATCACGAGCGGTTCGGCATCCGGCGTGCTGTACTGCCTCGGGTGCTCTCCCTGAGCCAGGTCAGACAGGTAATCGACAACACGCCGGTCGAAATCGAGGTGTTCGGTTTCGGCAGTCTCTGCGTCATGGTGGAGGGACGCTGCATCCTCTCCTCCTATGTCACCGGACAGTCGCCCAATACCTGCGGCGCCTGTTCACCGGCCCAGTTCGTGGAGTACCGGCAAACCGCCAAAGGGATGGAGTCACGCCTTGGCGGTCTGCTCACCGATCGATACGCAGAGGGCGAACAGGCCGGCTACCCGACCATCTGTAAGGGACGCTTCGAAGTCGGGGAACACACCTTCTATGCTATCGAGGAACCGACTTCGCTGAATACGCTGGCACTCCTGCCGGAGCTGCAAAGCGCAGGCGTCAAGGCGATCAAGATCGAGGGCCGGCAACGCACACCGGCCTATGTCAGCAAAGTGACCCGGGTCTGGCGTGAAGCGATCGACAGCTGCCGGAACCATCCCGACGCCTATACCCCCAAGCCAGCTTGGGACCTGGCACTGAGTCAGGTATCCGAGGGCACCAGCACCACCCTCGGCCCCTACTATCGGCCCTGGCAATAAGGAGGTAGCGCACGATGAAACTGTCACTCGGCCCCGTGCTCTACTACTGGTCGCGCGAAGATCTCTATGCTTTCTACGAGGCCGCCGCCGATATGCCGGTCGACATCATCTACCTTGGCGAGACTGTCTGCTCGAAACGACGCAGTTTACGCAGCGACGACTGGCTGGCCTTGGCGCAAAAGCTGAGCCAAGAGAGTGACAAGCAGATCGTGCTCTCCACCCTCTGCCTGCTGGAGGCGGAATCAGAGCTTAAAACCCTGCGTAGACTCTGTGACAACGGGGATCTTCTGGTGGAGGCCAACGACATGTCGGCGGTGCAGATTCTCATTCGCAAAGGAGTGCCATTCGTCACCGGCCCGACAGTCAATATCTACAATGGGGAGACCCTCAAGGTCCTCGCGAAGAGTGGACTCAAGCGTTGGGTGATGCCGCTGGAACTCTCCCGCTCCACCCTGCAGGACATGAAGACGGATCTGCAGATCGGCGTGGAGAGTGAAATTTTCGCCTATGGCCGGATGCCTCTGACCCTCTCCGCCCGCTGCTTCACCGCCCGCTCGCTCAACTTGCCCAAGGATGATTGCCAATACAAATGCATCGACTATCCGGAGGGCAGACTGATATCGACTCAGGATGGGGAACCTTTCCTGGTACTCAACGGCATTCAGACCGTATCCGCCCGCACCTGTAATCTTCTCGCCGAAATCGACGACCTACAGGGGCTTGGCGCGGACATCCTGAGGATCAGCCCCCAGTATCGACACACTGCACGCATCACCCAGGCCTTCCGGGAGGCTCTTGACAGCGGTGCCCAGACCGATCTTGCTGCGTATTCGCCGCTGGGCTTTTGCAACGGATATTGGCATGGAAACGCCGGCATGCGCCAACAAGGCAGCTGAATCAATTGTTTAGCAACACCATTGATTGGAACCTGAACGACTGATAGATCACCCGCCCAAAACCAAGACATCTGATCGAGTGTGTGATGAGATGAAATGTGCCGGATCAAGGCGAAAAGTGCACGTAATAGCCCGCTATTGCGAAGCCTTTGCAATTTAGAAGATTATTTGGGCAGAGCCGGTGCATTTCAGCCGCCACACACCGATTCATGGATTGATCAGAGGTTCCTTAAATCTGCCGCAAGAGTGATCCTGCCTGATCCTTATAATATCCTCGGATATTCCAAAATCACAGAATATGCAACACTGGCGAGACCGGCCCGATTGCGGTTATTCTAGGATTTACAATAAGTTCCGCCTTTCCCATCTCCACTACCTGAGAATGCAGAACGAACAGAGACATGAAATCACACCACACTACCCGAGCCAGACTCTGCATCATGGGAAGTGCCTGTCTGATGACTTTTCCGCTCCTTACCGGCGAAAGTCTTGCCGATGATGAGGAAGCCATTTCCGAGTCCTACTACTTTGAGGAGTTTCCGGTCACCCTGACCTCCACCCGCCTGTCTCAGCCTTTTGAGGACACGCCGAATGCGTTGACCGTGATCGACAAGGCAATGATTCGTGCGGCGGGCGCACTGTCGATCCCCGATCTTCTACGCCTGGTACCTGGTTTTACCGTGGCCTTCTATGCAGGATCTCGGGCCACCGCCACCTACCATGGCATGTCAGACCAGTACGCCAGAGACATGCAAGTACTGATCGACGGGCGTTCCGTTTATGATCCGGGCTATGGCGGAGTTTCATGGTCTGACCTGCCGATCGATATTGAGGACATCAACCGTCTCGAGGTCATCCGCGGCCCCGATGCAACCGCCTATGGATCCAACTCCTACGCCGGTGTAATAAATATCATTACCGAACAGCCCGCTGATGCATTCGGCACGAAGATAAGCGCAACGGTCGGCGAGGGCGGGCGGAGAAAACTATACGGTCGCCACGCCGCCCAGATCGACAACTTCAGTTACAAAATCTCTACCGGCTATGACGAGGGTGATGGTTTCGATACTCGCTCCGATGATTTCAGATCGGGTTGGCTCTATTTTCATGGCGACAAGGAGATCGATGAAGATAATCAGCTGCAGATAATCCTGGGCGGGAGCCAGGGCACCTACGAAGAAGGATATTCGGATGTGCTGCAGGATGTTAGAGAGCTGGATAACAGTTACCATTTCCAACAGATCGACTGGACCCACAATCAAAATATAAATAATAACTTCCGTTTGCAGTTCTACCATAACCACCAGGTAATCAAGGATAGCTACACCACGCCACCGATCTCGGTGTTGCTAATGGCGCTCGAAGAGTTGCAAAGCATCCCGCCGGGCATCCGCCTCGACACCTTCGCCAATCTGATGGGAGCACCAGACTTCAACAGTTTCCTCAATGCCATGAACATCAACGATGACGGCCTGCTTATTTCATGGCTGGGAATATTGTCTGACAGATACGATCTGGAATTCGAGCAGACCCTCCAGGCAAATTCAGAGTTCCGTGTCGTATGGGGTGCAGGTCTAAGACGGGACGAAGCCGAAAGCGTTCAGATATTTCACCAAACGAGCCCCGTATCACGGGATCAGGTAAGACTGTTCGCCAATAGCGAGTGGCACGCACGCGAGAATCTCGTGTTCAATTTTGGCGGTATGCTTGAAGACTATGAAGACCACTCGCCTATCTTCTCCTATCGAGCAGCGGGCAACCTGCATCTCGATAGACATAATACACTGAGGGTGAACACTTCCCGCGCATATCGCATGCCTACACTATTTGAAGAGAATGTGAATTTCGTTATTTTCGTTAACGAACCTTTCAATGACCTCAATACCTGGATCAAGACGCAAGGAGAACTCGACCCACAGCGTCTCTACAGCGTTGAGCTGGGATACCTTGGCAATTTCAACGAATACGGCCTGACTCTGGACGTCAAACTGTTTGAAGAGCGTTACCGTGATGTACTGATCGACTATCGGGACTTTGATTACCCCGACCCCGACCGGGGATTAGCCAACACGACAGTACTCGACAACTTCAATATTCTTATCCACGAGGGCGCTCAGAACTACACAAACAATGGCAAAGTGAATATTTATGGCATAGAGGTCAACGCTAAATTCACACCCACACATCGCGACCTGATATTTCTCGGATACAGCTACTTGCACAAAAAAGGCCATGAAATTCAGCGCCGCAAAGATGGGACTATTCACTACGACTACGAGGTATACAGACGCATACCCTCGCACACATTTAGTCTACTCCTCAGCCACCGTTTCATTTCCGACTTTGAAGCCAGCGCAGGATACTATTACACCGATGCAATGTCCTGGTATGGCGAAGGCGATGCCGTGCCAAGCATCAAACGTCTCGATCTGAGGCTGGCAAAGCGATTCAAGCTACATGAAAAAGAGTCGGAAGTCTCATTCCTGATTCAGAACGTCAACGGCGAAAACCTTGATTTCTACAACAGGGAAGCATACCGCAACATCTGGACCAAGCGGGCATACTTTCAATTCAAGACTACCTTTTAATGCAACGTATTCAAACAGGAAGAATTAGTGAACAGGGCATGCATGTTGCGTAAGAAAGCAACAGCCATTCACGCGCAACCTAGCATTGTTGCATCGTCTAATGCGCTCGCATTTTTCTGTCTGGTATGCCTATCTCTCATTCTTCTCATCCTTCCCTCCAATAGCAACGCCGCCGACACATCACGGTCTATCGTTTTTATCCTAAGCGGGGATTCTCTTGTCTATGATCACGTCGCCAAGACCATAGAAAAATCCATTCTAAACCACTGTAATTCATCACCAATCGAATGTGATAAGCTTGTTTTCGACCGACAAAGCTATGAAAATATTCATTTTACCGAGATTGACCAAGCCACACTTACAATCGCATTGGGCATCAAGGCGACGAATCAGGCAGAACGATTTCAGCAGGCCGGAAAGCAATTACATGCAATGCTGCCCTACATGGCACACCCGGCTCCGCACACAAATGAAAATGGATCGATTGCGGATATCTATATTGATCAGCCATATATACGCTACTTTGACCTCATTCAGGCAACGATCCCCCGCGCGCGCCGTGTCGGATTATTGATCCATGAAAGTAATCTTGATCAAATTGACAACCTTACCAAGACGGCCAGTCAACAAGACTTTACCCTCAAAACCAGTGTCATTACCAACGAACGCGATGTAGGTGAAGCCATCAGCTATCTCTTGAACGATATTGATGTGCTATTGGCCTTACCTGATTCTCGTATTCACAATAGCCAGACAATCTCGCATATTCTGACCACAGCATACAGAAACAGCATACCCGTCATAGGTTTCTCTTCAGCGTATGTTAAGGCCGGCGCCACTGCCGCTGTCTACACTTCATTGGACGACATTTCAAATCAAGTAGCCGATACGGTTCTCGAATTTCTTGCTAATGGATATGTCAAAAACCACTCACAGCAAGCAAAATATTTTTCCGTGGCATTCAATTTCGAAGTTGCACGCTCACTCGGCCTCCCCCCCATCTCACCCAGTGAGATAAAGCATATTATTTCAGAAGGTGGTAGCAAATGATCCGATGGATCAATTCACTTCGCACTCAGGCCATACTGATTGGGGTGCTGCCGGCTTTGATATTAGCTGTGTCCGTGACTAGCTATCTGATCAACTCCCAGCTAAGCCGTCTCTCAGAATCCTTCGACGAATTAGGACATTCAATCGCAAATGAAGCTGCCGCAATCAGCGTCTATGGAATTTTCACACGCGATAAAATCATTCTTGACCAGAGTCTCAAGCCGGTATTCCTACAGGCAGATGTACATGCCATCAAGGTTTTTGACAAAGACGGAGCGCTTCTTACCTATCTAAAAAAGTCAACGCAGCGAAACCAGATCCCTTCCGCCCAGTTTACTGCCCCTGCCCTATTGAATATCGATGACATTCAGGT
Organism: Sedimenticolaceae bacterium; assembly: GCA_050294655.1. Taxonomy (GTDB): domain Bacteria; phylum Pseudomonadota; class Gammaproteobacteria; order Chromatiales; family Chromatiaceae; genus Thiodiazotropha. The sequence goes on along the minus strand of JBNKOL010000002.1, from coordinate 4,101 downwards.
TGCCGATTATCCAGAGCAACAACCCACTCTAGCCAAGCAGAAGCCCGAGGACATGGGCAATGTGATTGTATACATGGACAAGACACGCCTGATTGAGAACAGAAGAACGATCCTGAGAAATTCTGTGATTATGCTCGTGATAGGTATTTTTTTAGCAGTTGCCATTACTATTGCCTTAACCCGCGGCATAATTCGGCCAATTGCCCGGCTGACCCAGGCCGTAAGAAAAATGCGTGAAGGTGATTTTTCAGTACGCGTACCAGAAGTATCATCGGGCGAAATCAAGAGTCTCGAGGAAGGCTTCAACACAATGGCTGCAGAGATTTACGATTCACATGAAATCATGCAGCAACAGATAGACCAGGCGACCAGTGATCTGACGCAAACAATGGAGGCTCTAGAGATACAGAACGTAGAGCTCGACTTAGCAAAAAAACGCGCACTATCCGCCAGTAGAGCGAAAACTGAGTTTCTTGCCAACATGAGCCATGAGATCAGAACCCCCATGAACGGAGTGGTTGGCTTTACCAATCTGTTGCTGAAAACAAGTCTTAACAAGAAACAACGCGATCTGGTGGAGACTATCTCTAAATCAGCCACCAACCTATTGAACATCATCAATGAAATCCTGGACTACTCTAAACTTGAATATGGAAAGCTAGAGCCGGAAATCGCCCCGTTTATAGTTACTGACTGTTTTGAGGAACCCATTACCCTGTTATCCCCATCGGCTCATGACAAAGGTATAGAGCTGATTTTGCTTATCTATTCCGATGTGCCGAGTATCCTTATTGGCGACGAGACCCGTATCCGTCAGATATTGGTCAACCTCGTCAATAACGCGATAAAATTCACTCATCTGGGTGAAGTCGTCGTTCGGGTGATGATTGACGAGAATAATCAGGCAAACAGAATATTAAAATTCAGCGTCAACGATACAGGTATTGGAATCAGTAAAAAGTCACAACAATATCTTTTTGAAACCTTCCAGCAAGCCGACTCAACAACCAGCCGGACTTATGGTGGTACAGGTCTCGGTTTGAGTATCTGCAAAAAACTCGCGCAGTCAATGAATGGGGATATCAAGCTGACAAGCACACTGGGAATCGGCTCCAACTTCATCGTTGAAATACCTCTAATCACACCGACTCAGGATATCAACACACCGTCCGAGTCTCTAATTTATACTGGTAAACGAGCCATCCTCGCAGACAATCACCAACTGTCACGCCTTGCGATACAACATCAACTTAGCGCCTTGGGCATTGAAGTCAGCACTCAGGATTTCCCCGTCGACTGCAAACCACAAGCTGACTTTGTTGTGATTGGATTCGGCCATGATGAAATCCGCTCAGGCTTCGCCGAGTCTGAAATTCGCCGCCTCAGAGCAACCTGCTGGCTCCCATTCATCATTCTAATGAGTGCCACTGAAAGAACCATCATTGATCGATACCAAAGCCTGAGTAACGACTGGTACATTTCCAAACCAGTAAACTCACTTGTCCTGAAGGGTGTCTTGAGTGAAATCTTCTTAAAGTGCAAACAACCTTTCATGCATGACAGTGTAAGTGTCAGTGACCGCTTTGAAGGCATGTTGACAGGAAGCAGGATACTGGTTGTCGACGATAATGAAATCAACCTCAAGCTCATCAGCACCCTGATGCGTGACAAGGGCGCCGTCATCACCGAAGCCTGTGACGGACAAGAAGCCGTCAACCTCTCGACAAAAAACCATTATGACCTCATCATCATGGATATCCACATGCCTGGCATGAAAGGAACCACTGCTGCGATAAAGATTCGCGAAAGCGAAAAAGACTCGAAATCATACACGCCCATCATTGCCCTCACTGCAGATGCGGTCCCCTCTACACGCACACAGATCAAGGAAGCACAGATGGACGCCTATTTGTTAAAGCCTATCGATGAACAGCAGATGTGGTCAACTATTGAGAGCGTTCTCGACGAATCGACGCCACAAAATATTCAGCAGTTTCCTCACTGGTACAAAAGCCAATCACTTATCAGCTCTTCCCTACCAATTCGCGACATCGAGAAAGCCATGAGTGTTACCGGTGGCGACAGCAAATTGGCCGATGAGATGTTTCAGCAACTGAAGAGAGAATTGCCTGATCACCTGACTGCGTTGAGGTCAGCTCATGCAAATCAGGACTGGGCACTAATTCGTGAAATCACGCATAAATTGCACGGTTCCACTTCGTCATGTGGGGTACCCGCACTCGACTATACAGTGCAACAATTTATGTCCGCCTGTCGCGAGGAGTCGGAGCAAAAAACCGAAAAATACCTGCACGTTCTGCAGCATGAAATTAATCGCCTATTGAAAAGCTAACCCCCATTCATGACAATACCAAGTTAGTACTCCATTAACCTTCGATTGAAAGACTTCACTCCGCATGCCATCGCATCTTCCCATCGGCATCTTCGACTCAGGCATAGGCGGCCTTACCGTGCTGCGCCATATCCGCGAAAACATGCCATCAGAGTCTGTAGTCTATGTGGCTGACAGGGCGCACATCCCCTATGGCAGCAAATCCGACCATTTCATTCGTTCGAGGTCGATAGCCATCACCGAGTTTCTCCTTTCACAGCCGGTGAAGGCAATTGTTGTCGCCTGCAACACCGCCACGGCAGTGGCTATCCACACACTCCGCGATCAATATGATATTCCTATTATTGGAATGGAGCCCGGTGTCAAACCCGCCATACGGCAAAGCCGAAACGGCAACATCGGCATTCTGGCGACCGAGGGAACCTTAGGCAGCGGTAAATTCAAAGTCTTGCTCGAACGCCATGCCAATGGTTCGGATGTATTCATCAGGCCTTGTCATGGCTGGGTCGAGCATATTGAAGCAGGTGATCAGCAGGAAACGCTTACGATGGCCATCATCGAGGAGACCCTCGCTCCTCTGCTTGCCAAGGACATTGACACCTTGGTACTGGGTTGCACCCACTACCCATTTCTGATCGATAACATACGGAAAGCGGTGGGGGATGAGATCCTGATCATCGACACCGGACAGGCGGTTGCCATCCATCTGCAACGTCGACTCGAAATGCAAGACCTATTGTGTGATGCCACCGCAGAGGGCAATGAGGCGTTTTGGTGCAGCGGCCCTCTGGAAGAGATGCATGAGCTACTCGCCAAGCTTTGGCGGCAAGGCGCCAAGCTTACCGCACTACCGGATCAAGCGAACCTTTCATAGACCGCCAGGCAGCGGTCAATCGCCGGTCTGAAGCGACTGGGCAAGGGCAACTTTTCCATCTCGATGGCGGCCAGCATATTCTTCAAATGGACACCAAGCCCGGTATCGCCATCCATGGTCAGATGGCGTTGAAAAAACAGTGTATCCGGATCTTCGCGATTGGTAATCAACAATAGATAGTCGTAGACAGTGCCGGCAATGGTCAGGTCCACGGACGACCCTCCCGCTTCTATGAACAACCCCTGGCGCATGGCCACCGTGTAACTCAGACTCGCGTCACTGACATCGATGCGTATCGTGCGCCCTTCAAGGAAATCCAACTCCCCCTCGCTCATCTCCCGCTTAAAAACTTGATTTAACACTTTACTCAAGGCATATCCATGCAGTTTTTTCGGCAAGAACTTGATCGGAAGCGCTAGGACTTTGGGGAGTTTGGGGCGTCTGGCGACATACTGCATGGATTCAAACCTCACTCTTTACCTTGAAGTTGGGTTGGAATGATACCAATAGTCGACCGCTTCTGCGAAAATCTCTTCTATGCAGACCGCGCAAGACTCACCATTCCATCCAGACAATCGGCCTGCCTTCGAGCAATGGAAGCGCATCAAGCTGGACGATTATCCTCAAGATATCAACGAGTTAGTTGTTGAAATCGGAGACCCCAGAGCCCTATCGGACGCTGAACACAAACAGCTGCTAGCGCTGTGCCGGAAAGCCAATATGGCCATCTGGTCCGGTCTTTCAGGACACGACGCCGACAAAGAGATCATCCGTGGTTTGGGACATGAATTCGGCCTTGAACACCTCGACCACAATATGTGTGCCGATAACGACGCGATCACCTCGCTAACGGTCCAGTCAGATGCCCTGCGTC
>JBNKOL010000001.1:0-54801 GCA_050294655.1 Sedimenticolaceae bacterium | reverse complement strand
TTGATCTGTTTGAACAGATCGATGTCGAGTACGATCAGGGTGAGTTCGCTCTGCTTGCGGTGGCTGTATTCGATGTCGCGGCTGAAGTTGCTGTCGAACGCGGTACGGTTCTTGACCCCGGTCAGGGAGTCCAGGAAGGCGGAGTGAATAGCCGCACGGTAGAGCAGGGCGTTGCGCAGCGGATAGAGCAGGGCGGCCAGCAGGTTCTCGATCTGCTCGATCTCTGACTGACGGAACTTGCGGTTGCGGGTCACTTGAATATCGCCAAGGTCCGATTCCAGCACCTTGAGGTCGTAGTTGAGCTTGTTTCTTCCCACCCGACGGCCGAATTTCAGCGTCTGCTCTCCATTGGGGTCCTGGTAGGTGAGTGCATCGCTGTCGAACTGGGTCGCGATTACCTGGGCGAAGAGTTCGATCAGGCTCTCCAGGTCGAGGGTGGTCTGGAGTTTCCCGCTCAACTCCATAATGAGCCCTAGCGTTCCGTTGTCGTTCAGTACGCTGGCATTCGGTTTTGAGTAGATGCCTGGCGTTAACTGGCTGTCATCTTGTTGTATGCTGTGGATGCTGCTCATGCTATCGACTCACTCTTTGGGTTGTTTTCAACAAAAAATAGCGAAATGCATGCCAAAAGTACAAATATCATAAAAATCAATAAGAAAGAATGGCTAACCTGGGGTGGCGACAAAATGATGACGCCGATCGGGCAGGTAAACGCCGGGAAGTAGATTCATATTCCGACAAAACCTCGACATCATCCCTCCCCGCTTCGTGGGGATGAACCTGTAGGTTTGTGCGATGCTCTATCACAGAAGAGCGTCGGACTCGAAACATATCAAGATCAAAGGAGGCGCCCCATGAGGCGATTGAGCGGTCTGCTGGTACTGTTGATTCTCTTCACACCCCTGTGGGCTGTGGAGCAGGAGCAGGAATTGGGCAGTGGCCTGATCAACCCGGGATTCCATGACAAACCGGCCTGGTTCAAGCACTCCTTTCTCGATCTGCCGGAGGACGTGCGGGAGGCGGCGGCTGAGGGTAAGCGGGTGATGCTTTTTTTCCATCAGGACGGTTGCCCCTACTGCGCCAAACTGCTGAATGAGAACTTCACCCTCAAGCAGATCGTGGACAAGACCGTCAATGGTTTCCAGGTGATTGCGATCAACATCTGGGGAGACAACGAGGTTACCGGCCTTGACGGCGAAGCGACCACGGAGAAAAAACTCGCCGAGCAACTCAAGGTGATGTATACCCCGACCCTGCTGTTTCTGGACGAATCGGGGCGCACGGTGTTGAGGGTCAACGGCTACTACCCTCCGCACAAGTTCAGCGCCGCCCTCGACTATGTGGCGGGCAGACAGGAGACCAAGCGGAGCTTCCGGGATTTCCTCGCCAGCCAGCAGCCAGTGCCAGCCAGCGGCAAGCTGCATCGTGAGGCCCACAATCTCCAGCCCCCAATGGACCTGCAACGGCCTGCCGCATCCGGCAAGCCGCTGCTGGTGCTGATGGAGATGAAACAGTGCCCACCCTGCGACGAACTGCATCGGGAGCTGCTGAACCGGGATGAGGTCAAACGCAGCCTGGCGCAATTTGACGTGGCCCTGATTGACGTCTGGTCCTCCGAACCGATCACCACGCCCGGCGGCGAGACCCTCCCAGCCACTGAATGGGCCGCAGCGCTCAAGATCAACTACACTCCCAGCATGCTCTTCTTCGACACCGAGGGGAGGGAGGTCTTCCGTACCGAGGCCTATCTAAGGGGCTTTCACACCCACGCGGCTATGGATTACGTGCTCTCGGGGAGCTATCGGGAGCAGCCCAATTTTCAGCGCTACGTCCAGGCCAGGGCCGATGAAATGGAGGCCAAAGGGGTTCATATCGACCTGATGGAGTGAATCGGAAAAAGTCGGCGATCGGCGGCTATTTGGGGTTCACTCGGGGGGTAAACTAGGGTAGTATTGCGCGTTCCAAATTTCCGGGTCGTTAGCTCAGTCGGTAGAGCATCTGACTTTTAATCAGGTGGTCGCAGGTTCGATCCCTGCACGACCCACCATATAGAACAAGAGCTTACGAGAGATCGTAGGCTTTTTTTATGTCTGTAAATTAAGCCCCCTCTGAATGCTGAAAAAACGCTTTGCGCGGTCCCTCTTGGCAATGGTCAATATTCGAGTTGGATCACTCCATACTTCCTTCACGATTTAGACATCAACGGCCGTTTAGCGACCTAAGCAGATGTAATGGCATCGCTGTGTTGTCCATACGCACTAGTGCAGTATAGGACACTACACTAGATAGCCAAAATTGTCAGATGCTTCCAAATGGCGTAATGGATCATCGGGTTCGTCGGAATTTTATGCGATACCAACACCTTTCCAATTTCCGCGACCTGGTTCGAACCCTGTTTATATTTCACAGCGCTTGTTAGGTTGCGCTTCCAAGATAGGTAAGCGCCACCGCCACAAGCAGACCAATCCAGTCTGGATGTTTGCCTCTTGTTGCAACCAGAACCAGTATTGAACCAACAATAAATGCGAACAGTAGCGCATTGATGACTGTAGGGTCGGGGGGGCGAATCCCGACCGGCCAGGGATAGCAGAATTCCGGAAAAGCCGAAGCCGAATGCACTGGCCAAGTGCCACGTGGTCCACTAGATTCTGACATTGCGACCTTGAAGCGGAGGTGCGGGCTCTTTTGGGACGAGCCCGGTCTTGCGTAGTTTCCTGAAGCTGAGTATTTCACCAAGCACCGAATGAATGATGCCGACAACAACTGCAACTATTGCAGCGGCAACAAAATATACATGCATGCGGTTTCCCAAACTCATAGCCTAAAAGGCTATATTTACGAGACCTTCTGTCTCAATGGTATGGGCTCCTCCCCTTAAAAGGAGAAGCCCGTTAAAATGGGTCACTAGCAAAACAGTGTCAGATTAATTATTCTGATCTGTCTTCTTTCAGCGACAAAAATAAATTGTTCCCGTTTAGCCCGTTTAGCCGATAGTTATATTATTTTCCTGATTGCCCATATTACTCCGCCAAAGTATCACTAGGCGACAATGGTTTTGTTGAGGTGTTCGCAGCGCTCACGGGTTTGATATCCCCCTCTCCCTAGCCCTCTCCCGCAAGGGGAGAGGGGGTGCATAGATCCGGAACAGATGTAAGCGGATGGCTTGTTGGTATAACCTGACAGGAAGTTATCCGTGTTCTCGCTTTGAACGTCCCCTCTCCCTTTGCGGGAGAGGGCCAGGGAGAGGGGGAAAAACATCCTGCCCAAAGCGCAACTCAACACGCAAAACCATTCAGGCTATTACTCAATTCTCGCCTCGAACGCCGCATGGCAGATTATGGTGGGTAAATAACGTATTCATTTTATTTTTTTGTACGAATTTGTTTCCCCGCTTTTTTCTGATTTGTAGGTATAAGAATTCGAGTCAGCTGAGATTATTGTATCGGTGTCAGTATAATCAGGGGGCAAAGCTATACTGCTGTGCAGGTATCTCCAGGTTAACTGATTGCCCTGTAAATCCACGGTGCCATCATATTGCCAGATGGTCTTCCCGCTTATTGACGCCATGCCGCTAAAGGTTTGGTCCTGATTAATTGTCAAGTCGTTAGAAACCATGGCGCCGGAAGAATGAGGTTTTTCGGAATGCCATTTTCCTATCAGGGCGGGAAATGCAATTTCCTCTGACAAGATTGCCGATGAATATAAAACCGCAAAAGTCAAGATTACTATGGGAGTAATGGTCTTCATTTTTCTCTCCTAGAAGAATATTGCAGTTTGAGATAGACCCCCTGTGTCAATAAATTTCAAACGCTAAAGATAGCTGAGATAGATCCCAAAAAGATTAAGAAAAAATTCCGTCAATAGATAATGCGGATGTTGATATCCCTGATAAGGAAAAATTATTAAACAGCACTGCGTTTCGGCATAGTGCCCTTACCCAATTAGACATTTTCCTTATTGAACCTGCCAAATGAGAATATTGTTAATATGCCGCCAAATAGAAGCAAAACTGCCGCAGGTTCTGGTACGGATGAAACCGAAAACGTGTTATTTACAGTGTTCCTAAAAATTCCATTATAATAGAAATCTGCTGAAATAGAATAAGTTCCAGCAACTAATGAGCCAATACCAATATCATAAGAGAAAGGGCTCATAACCATGAGTCCTATTACAGGTGCGTCTATGAATAAATCAATATTTATCGAATTGGCGGAATCAAATGCTAATTGGTAACTGTTAAGAGTATTACCTGCTGTGGCATGCTCGCCAGAAATGTTGGCTACAATATAATCATTCGTTGTTGGTAATGTTGGTATAACGCTGATATTTGCAGCATAGGCGGAGGTTTCAAAAGTTACTGCTAAGATAAATAGAAATAGTGCATTAAGTTTAGTGATCTTCATTCTTCTCTCCAACTTTAAAAGTATTAAAGAATATTGGCATATTGGCTAATCTCATCTGGCCAAAACCGCATTGTGGTTTATCGTCTTGTTAAGCGACTGGTCCAGGCCCGGCATGGGTATGAACTTATGGGGGGGAGGTGCTCTGTAAGAGAACTACAATCGTTGAGCTGCATAGAAGTCCCTCTCGGAGGCTGATTTCCTATCACACTGTCTATTTAACCTCAACTTTTAGACAAGGGCAAACCCAAGATGGGATATCTCAAGGATGCCTAAGCATAATACAACGAGTCAACTGTCAGTGTTGAACGATGTGCAGCAGGATAGAAGAGAAAAATTCACTCAAAATAGATTGACATTAACTTAAGATAATTAGCGTATGATATCAATGCATTAACATTCACTTTTGCATGATTAGATCATTCTTTAGACTAACGGAGGCGTTGCATTTTCACGGAAATATGATTCTTTAAATATGCAAACAGATAGTTTTGCTGGTTTCTGCCAACTCAAGAGTTGCAAGTCTAACGTGTAATTTTTTTTAGCCTAATAATATTCTTCATTAAGTAAACCTTCATTCTACTCAGACACCTTCCAGTCTTAAGTTTCAATTAAGATGCCAACAAGGGGAAGCATAGGAATGCTACTTGGTTAAGCTTCTTTGGATGGCCATATATTCGAATTTCCTCCCTGGAGATTTGCCGTGGTTTTGTTAATAGCGGGAAGTGCCATTATACCGTTAGAGACAGATTAATTTTTTCCGATGCTAAATGGGTGTCCCGGTTTTCGATATACCAATGAGATGTGCAAGTGGGATATTTAAGGCAATATCAGACGCCTCGTTTCCAAACATCACGTCTCAGCGAGCACAAAGTCAGACGCACTGAATACCGTCATTATTTTGTATCGTGTTTTGTTAATGTGTAACTACTTGTCTTGAAAATCTAAGGCGTATCGACCCTGCAAATCAATTCCCGTTGTGATGTCGAAACAAGAAACGCTATGTGATCGTCTCCCTGTCTAGGGCTGCTGGTCACGATTTATGACCTTCACGACCATCTGATGTTCATCAGCACAGATCGCTTTGACATTTTCGACATAGGAGTTGGCGAAGTTTCCATTGTGGCCGAGGATTTGGTGACAAGCCGGCTTTCGACACAGCATGATCATATTTGTCGGATCGTCCGCCTTGTCAGGTGATACTGATACAGGCTCTATGTGGTGGACTTCCAGTTTCTTGTTTCTACCGCACCAGGCGCATTCACTGTTTTCAGGCAGGTTCCTGAAGTTATCCATTGCTTTCTGTGTTTTCCATGCTCTCCTGACACTTGTTGTGACGTACGAGGGATTTCTGATTGCAAAGCGGATAAAGTCAAACATCTATTTTTTCTCCCTTACCATAAATGCCTTGAGCAAGTGCCTATTGATTTCATGTTAAGGAGCCTCTGATTAATTCTGGATCGAGCGTGTGGCGAGATGAAATGTTCCGGATCAAGGCGAAAAGTGCACGTAATAGCCCGCTATTGCGAAGCTTTTCAACGCAGAGCCGGGACATTTCAGCCGTCATACGCCGATTCATGAATTGATCAGAGGCTCCTTAACAGGCCCTATCAAGAATAGTAGTAAAAATAGGCGCACATGTCAGATAGGCTATTCTCCATATGGTTGGATTGCACTTTTTGATGAAAAGACGAGATTTCAATTGACAGCGCTGTCTCGGGGGTCCGGACAGTATCTGATCCGAGTTGCCACTTGGATTTATACAGGCAGCAAGCATAGATATTTAGTGATGACAGATCGTGATTGACCATTGTGAAAACACTGAAAAAAGCTAATCACAGTCTGTTATTGCTATTTCAAGGCGACAGCCTTTGCTTTAGCCGCAAGCCGCTTTCAACTCCTTGCGCCTTTTGTGCAGTGTCGGTTCGGTATACCCATTCGATGTTACACAACCCAGGAAGATCAGATCCTTCGCAGCCTGAAAGGCGATGCCTTCATAGCTCGGCGTCATATCGAGATAGTTCACGTCTCCTGCGTTTTGGCTATCGACGATCTTGGCCATGCGTTTCAGGGTCTCGAGAACCTGTTCCTCATTGGTGATGCCGTGGTGTAACCAGTTGGCGATGTGCTGGCTTGAGATTCTCAGCGTGGCGCGGTCTTCCATCAGTCCCAGGTTGTCGATGTCGGGGACGGTGGAGCAGCCGACGCCCTGGTCGATCCAGCGTACAACATAGCCGAGTATGCCTTGGGCGTTGTTGTCGAGTTCCTGCTGGATCTCTTCAGGTTTAAGGGGGCGGTTGCCCAGCAGGGGAATGGTCAGTATGTCATCGACCCTGGCCGGTTCGCGCTGAGACAGTTCGGCCTGTCGTTGCGCCACGTTGACCTGGTGGTAGTGCATCACATGCAGGGTGGCGGCGGTGGGCGACGGGACCCAGGCCGTGTTGGCGCCGGCCAAGGGGTGGTTGATCTTGCTCTTCATCATCTCCGCCATTTCATTGGGCATGGCCCACATGCCTTTGCCGATCTGCGCCTTGCCACGCAGGCCGCAGGCCAGGCCGATGTCCACATTGGAGTCTTCATAGGCTTTGATCCAGACGCTGTTCTTGATCTCGCCCTTGGGGAGCATCGGACCCGCCTCCATGCTGGTGTGAATCTCATCGCCGGTGCGGTCGAGAAAGCCGGTGTTGATGAAGACGACCCGGTCGGCCGCCGCCTGGATGCATGCCTTGAGGTTGACACTGGTGCGCCGCTCCTCGTCCATGATGCCCATCTTCAATGTGTAGAGCGGTAGATTCAGCAGCTGTTCGATGCGTGTGAACAGCACATTGGCCAAGGCGACCTCTTCGGGTCCGTGCATCTTCGGCTTGACGATATAGACGCTGCCGGTCTTCGAATTGCGCAGCGTGCCGTTGCCTTTGAGATCATGGATGGCGATCAACGCGGTCATCATGCCGTCGAGAAAGCCTTCGGGGATCTCGTTGCCGTCGCTGTCGAGGACCGCGTCGGTAGTCATCAGGTGACCCACATTGCGCACGAACAGCAGGCTGCGGCCCGGCAGGGTGAACGCTTCGCCGGTTGGCGCGCGATACGCGCGGTCAGGGTTGAGTCGGCGGGTGATGGTCTTGTTGCCTTTCGCCACTTCGGCGGTGAGGTCGCCTTTGATCAGACCGAGCAGGTTGGCGTAGATCAGCGCCTTGTCTTCTGCGTCGACCGCCGCCACTGAGTCCTCACAGTCCTGGATGGTGGTGATTGCCGCCTCCAGCACAACGTCTTTGATACCCGCCGGATGGGTCTTGCCGATAGAGTCGTCACGGTCGATCTGCAGCTCGATGTGGAGGTTGTTGTTGCGCAGCAGTACGACTTGGGGGTTGTCGGCGTCACCGCTGTAGCCGGCGAACTGCGCCGGCTTGGCCAGGGTGGTCTCGCCACCGTCGGTCAACTCGACAACCAGCGCACCCTCGGCCACGCAATAGTGCTTGGCTGTGGCATGGCTGCCGTTGACCAGGGGCACGCTTTTATCGAGGAACTCCATGGCGTAGGCGACCACCTTGGCGCCGCGTACCGGGTTAAAGCCACCGGCGCTTGCTGCGCCGTTGCTTTGCGGGATTACATCGGTGCCGTAGAGGGCGTCATAGAGGCTGCCCCAGCGGGCATTGGCGGCGTTGAGAGCGTAGCGGGCATTCATCACCGGCACCACCAGCTGGGGACCGGCCACTTCAGCGATCTCCGGATCCACGTTCTCTGTCGTAATGGTGAAGTCGTCGACCTCAGGCAGCAGGTAGCCGATCTCGATGAGAAAGTCCTTGTAGGCGATGGGGTCGTGGGGTTTACCGCGGCGTGCGATATGCCAGGCGTCGATTTTTTGTTGCAGTTCATCCCGTTTGGTCAAGAGCCGGCGGTTGACAGGACCCAGGTCTGTGACGATCTGTTCAAGGCTGTGCCAGAAGGCATCGGGCTCGATGCCGGTGCCGCTTGCGATCTTGTCCTTGACCAGGTCATAGAGGACGGTTGCGACTTTGAGCTTGCCTACGCTTTTGTATTCGGTCATTTCAATTAGCCTCATGATTGGGGCGGGTATAAAAAGTCATTGATCTGTTTTTTTTGGCTAGTCGAGCATTCGGTTTATTGGCGCGGCAAGCCGCACCGTAACCCGTAATTGTCATGCGGTTTTTTTAAATTGATGCCATCCTCATCTGCTCCCCGCTAAGCGGTTCAGGGCAATGGCGCGATGCAGCTTTCATAGGCATACCGCTGGGTTATCAGGCCACTGAAGAGAAATACATCCAACAGATGATCGTAGGCGGCCTGATCGATTTCCGGGTCGGCGGACCAGGTGCCCATCTGCTGGTAGGTGGCGATGGTGTCGATCAATACCCCTCGGTCGATGCCGGGAAAGAAGTGCATCTCCAGGTCGGCCAGCTCGCTGGCAGGTGCTTCCAGTACCAAGGCACAGGCCTTGCGGTAGGCGCGCAGGAAGGCTTTGGCCATATCGGTGGCGAGCCATTCACGGGTGGCGCACAAGCTGCTGAAGGCAAGCGGACCGACCACTTCGCCCACTGAGGCGACCACGTGGCCGATGCCCTCTTGTTCCAGTTGTTGCGGAAAGGGGCCCTGTTGATGCACATAGTCGCCGCGGCCCTCGCGGAAGGCCTTGTCCATCTCCTCCACACTGCCTGCATCGATGATGCTCACCTGGGATTCGTCGATGCCGAGCTTGTGCAGGGCGTAGCGGAACATGGCCAGGGGCTGGAAGAGGTGGTCGACCAGAACCTGCTTGCCTTGCAATTTATGCCAATCGAAATCGGGATCGGGTTCGCGGCCGGCGAGTAGAAATCCGTCGAGCCGGTTGATCTGGGCGAAATGGACGATGTCGGTCGCCTTGCCCTGTTCCAGCCCGGCGAAGCTGGTAGCCACCGCTGACTGGGAGAGGTGTGCTTCACCGCTGCGCAGCGAGTCGGCCACGGTGCGAGCGGGGGTGGCTACGCGGTAGTCGCTCTCGAGCCCTTCCTGTTTCAGGAAACCACCACTGATGGTGATCAGCAGAGGGGTGTAGAAGGCTGAGTGGCGCAGGGCCATGATGTTGATCTTTTCCATGATTTCTCCGTTATTGAGGCAGGGCTTCGTCGAGCATTTCGACCCAGTGGCGCACCGGGATGGTGGACTGGGAGGCGAGATGGAGCTGGCAGCCCACATTGGCGGTGATGATCAGATCGGGAGCGCTGGCGCCGAGATGAGTCAGCTTTTGGGTCAACAGCTCCTGGGACAGCTCGGGCTGCAGGATGGAATAGGTACCCGCGGAACCGCAGCAGAGGTGGCTGTCGGCCACCGGGGCCAAGCGGTAGTTGAGCTCGATCAGGATGCCTTCCACCAGACCAGGCAGCTTCTGTCCGTGTTGCAGGGTGCAGGGGGCGTGAAAGGCGATGGGCCGGTCATGTCCGTCGATGCCGAGGGGGTGCAGATCCTCCGCGGCAAGGATCTCGCCGATATCCTTCGCCAGCGCCGCGACCCGCTTCGCCTTGTCGGTATAGGCCGGATCGTTGCGCAGTAAATGGCCGTACTCCTTTACCAACGCGCCGCAGCCGCTGGCGGTAACGATGATCGCCTCCGCACCCGCCTCGATATGGGGCCACCAGGCGTCGATGTTGCGGCGCATGGCCTGCAGTGCCTCTTCTTCGGCCGACAGGTGGTGACTCACGGCGCCGCAGCAACCGGCTTGGGGTTCGCTGATGAGTGAGATATGAAGCCGGTCGAGCAGACGGGCGCTGGCGGCGTTGGTATTCGGCGTGGCTGCCTTTTGGGCGCAGCCTTCGAGCAGCAGCATCTGGCGGCGGTGTTTGCCGGCCGGGCGTATGCCAGGGTTTTGTGCTGCCGGAATCTGCGCCTTGAAATGCGCCGGCAGGAGGGGCTTTGCCAGTCGTCCGAGGGCCAGCAAAAGAGCAAAGCGGCGGGGATAGGGAATCAGCTTGCGCAGGGTGAAACGCAGCAGCCTCTCCTTTGGCGACCGCTTGACCCGGCGTTCGATATGGGCGCGTCCGATATCGGCCAGACGGGCATACTGGACGCCGGAAGGGCAGGTGGTTTCGCAGGAGCGACAGGTGAGGCAGCGATCCAGATGCTGCTGGGTGCGCCGGCTTGGGCTGTGGCCCTCCAGCATCTGCTTGATCAGGTAGATACGTCCGCGTGGGCCGTCCAGCTCATCGCCCAGTAGCTGGTAGGTGGGGCAGGTGGCGGTGCAGAAGCCGCAGTGGACGCAGGCGCGCAGGATCCGGTCGGCCTCTTGGCCGTCGGGGGTCTCCAGGATCTGTTTGAGAATCGAGGTTTCCATCTTACAGCTCAGGATAGAGTCGGCCTGGGTTGAACAGACCTTGGGGATCGAAGGCCTGCTTCAGATGGCGATGGATCGTCAGCAAGGGGGCGGGCAGGGGTTGGTAGACCGGCCCCTTGTGGTCGCCACCGCGAAACAGGGTGGCGTGGCCGCCGATCCCCGCCAGGGTGTGGAAGATCTCCTGCGGGTGTGTGTCGCTCTTGACCCAGCGCAGGGCGCCGCCCCAGTCGATGAGGCATTTACGCTGAAAGGAGACCCCGGGCGCGCCTGGCGGGACCGACAGGCGCCATAGGGGGGTGTCATCCTGGAAGAAGGCGTGCTCCTGCTCGCGGATACGCTGTTGCCAGAAGGCAGCGCTCTGTTCGAGCAGGTCGCCGCCGAGTGTCTTGCTGGCCGCATCCACCGCGCTGCCTGCGCCTGAGAGGCGGATGTAGGCCAGTTCACCGTCACAGGCCGCGGCGCTGATGGGTAGCGGCTTTGCCGCCAGTTCGTTGAAACGCTTGATGGCTGAGAGGGTATCGCTGTTGCTGACCAGTGTGATCTCCCTGGCCGGGATCGGCAGCACTTTTAGGCTGATATCGAGCAGCACACCCAGGGTGCCCATGGCCCCGGTCATGAGTCGTGAGACGTCGTAGCCGGCCACATTCTTCATCACTTCGCCACCGAAGCGCAGAATCTCGCCCTTGCCGTTGAGTACCCGCGCGCCGAGGACGAAATCCCTTGCCGAGCCGGCATAGGGGCGGCGAGGTCCGGAGAGACCGGCGGCGATGGTACCGCCAAGGGTGGCGGTGGCGCCGAAATGGGGCGGTTCGAAGGGGAGCATCTGGCCCTGGGCAGCCAGGGTCTCCTCGATCTCCAGCAAGGGAGTGCCGGCGCGGGCGGTGATCACCAACTCTTTGGGTTCGTAGCTGAGAATCCCCCGATGGCCGCCGAGGTCCAACGGCTCGCCCTGGGGCGTGCGGCCGAGGAAGGACTTGGTGTTCCCGGCGGTGATGCAGAGCGGTTTGCGATCGGTGGCCGCGCTGATCACCTGCTCCTGCAGAGACTGTTCCAGATTCATGGGCTGGACGCCTCGTCGCGAAGATGTCGTTGCTCACTCAGGGTGCGGTACTCGGAACAGCGCCTGGGCGTGGGGACGCCCTTGCCGGGGTTGAGCAACTGGTCGGGGTCGAAGGCGCGCTTGATGGCGCGGAACTGCTCCAGCTCCTCAGGCGCAAACTGCACGCACATCTGATTGATCTTCTCGATGCCGACGCCATGTTCGCCGGTGATGGTGCCGCCGACGGCGACACAGAGTTCCAGAATCTTGCCGCCCAGCTCTTCGGTCCGCTCCAGCTCCCCCGGATTATTGGCGTCGTAGAGGATCAACGGGTGCATGTTGCCATCGCCGGCATGGAAGACGTTGGCCACCGGCAGGTCATACTGCCGGGAGAGCTCGGCGGTCTTTTTCAAGACCTCCGGTAAGCGCCGACGCGGGATGGTGCCGTCCATACAGTAGTAGTCGGGTGAGATGCGGCCGACGGCGGGGAAAGCCGACTTGCGGCCTTGCCAGAAGCGCAAGCGCTCCAGCTCGTCGGCGGCGGTGCGGACCTCGGTGGCGCCACAGCGCTGCAACAGCTCGCGCACGGCAAGGATATGCTCCGACACCTCCTGGTTGCTGCCGTCCACCTCGCACAGCAGGATCGCCGCCGCCTCGGTGGGATAACCGGCATGAACGAAATCCTCGGCGGCCTGGATCGCCGGTCCATCCATCATCTCCAGCCCGGCCGGGATGATGCCGGCGGCGATGATCTCGCCCACCGCGGTTCCCGCCTTCTCCACGTCGTCGAAAGCGGCCAGTACCACCTGCGCCCGCTCGGGTGTCGGCAACAACTTCACCGTGACCTCCACCACCACACCGAGCATTCCCTCGGAGCCGATCATCAATGCCAACAGGTCGTAGCCGGGGGCATCGAGCGCATCACAGCCGAGGGTAATCAAGTCACCTTCAACCGTGACCACATCGAGACGCAATACGTTGTGAACCGTCAGACCGTATTTCAGGCAGTGGACGCCACCGGAGTTCTCGGCGATGTTGCCGCCAATGGTGCAGGCGATCTGGGAGGAGGGGTCGGGGGCGTAGTAGAGGCCGTGGGGTTTGACCGCTTCCGAGATGGCCAGATTGCGTACGCCGGTCTGTACCCGCGCGGTACGGTTGAGCGGATCGATGTCGAGGATCGACTTCAGCTTGGCAAGACTCAGCACCACGCCGTCAACCAGGGGCAGGGCGCCACCGGAGAGGCCGGTACCGGTACCGCGTGCCACCACCGGGGTCTTGTGGGCATGACAGATGCGCATGACCCTTTGTACCTCCTCCACCGTGCGTGGCAGCACCACGATCATCGGCAGCTGGCGATAGGCGGAGAGGCCGTCGCACTCGTAGGGATGGAGGTCTTCGCTTTCGAACAGGATGGCGTCATCCGGCAGGAACTGCCCGAAGGCTGCGAGAAGTGAAGCCCTCGCGTCGGCTGTCGGCTGATCCGCCGTGTGCGATGAATGCAAGCTCATGCCCGTTGTGTCCAGAGTCAGATGAATCATGTTGTCGATGGATAGCAGGTCTATCAGCTACCTGTCGCTCCATCGCTGGATGCGGTAGTGGAATCATCCATACCGCAATTCCTTATCATATTCTGCCCGGATCGATTGACTATCAACGATCTCTTGATAGCGAAATCGGCGCTCTTGAAAGCACTTGGCGGTAATGGATCAAGCCGCGTCGCTTATGCTCAAGGCATATCACCGTGGCGCTTCAAACTCGCCTGCGACGCCGATTGGCAAAATGAGTCAAACAGCCTGCCAATTACCCTATTTATTGTAGTGTAGTGCATGTTAAAAAAGCATTGGAACATGCACAGCTGGTTCGATTCTAATGGTATCCCTTATGTTGTGCAACGCACAATGGGTTGGGTAATTCTTGAGAATCATCTACGCTCACAAAACTCATTCAGAAGTGCATTTATGCATTTATACTCGATCCTGATGGTACAGGCCGTTAATCGGTCAGTGTTTGAATCTGGCAATAACATAGCCAGGTAGAGTCAATCTGAAATGTGATACAACAATACAAGCAAGAATTAAGATCGGTCAGTTATGAACAATGCAACCTCTTCTCCAGCTGAAAAACCACCTGTGCTGGTTACCCGCAAGCTGCCACAAGCCGTCGAAGCGCGCCTGCAGCGTGACTATAACCCCAGGTTCAACAGGCAGGACAAGGTCTATAGCCCTGAGGAGATCCTTGAACTCTCCCAGGGTGTTCAGGCAATCATTCCTTGTCACACCGAAAAGTTGACCGCGGAGATGATAGGGAAATTACCTGACAGCGTGCGAGCCATCTGCAGCTTTTCTGTCGGCTTCGATCATATCGACCTGACGGCTGCCAGGGAACGCGCCATCATTGTCACCAATACGCCGGAGGTACTCAGTGACGCCACGGCCGAGGTGGCGATGCTGTTACTGCTGGGTGCCGCACGTCGGGCATTCGAAGGTGAACGGGAAATCCGCACCGATACCTGGGCTGAGTGGAGCGCCACCTACCATCTCGGTCTGCAGGTGAGTGGTAAAAGGCTTGGCATCCTGGGTATGGGACGAGTAGGGCAGATCATGGCCAAGCGGGCTCGCGGTTTCGACATGGAGATCCATTACTACAACAGAAAACGTTTGCCGCCCGAGCTCGAAGGCGATGCCCACTACCATGATTCGGTTGAATCGTTGCTCCCCTGGTGTCAGTTTCTGTCGATCCATTGTCCGGCGACACCGCAAACCCACCATCTGCTTAACCGGGAGCGGATTGCGCTGTTGCCCGAGCAAGCCATCGTAGTCAACACGGCACGGGGTGCCGTGGTGGACGATGACGCTTTGATCGACGCGTTGTCATCGGGCAAGCTTTTCGCGGCGGGTCTCGATGTCTTCAATGGTGAACCCGCCATCGATCCCCGTTATCGATCCCTCAACAACACCTTTCTGCTACCCCACATCGGAAGCGCCACGCGAGAGACTCGGGATGCCATGGGCTTTCGTGCGCTGGATAATCTCGATGCCATCATGAGCGGTCATGAGCCGCGCGATCGGCTGGTGTGAACAGGCATGCCAACGTTTTCTTTTTTTACACTATATATCCAAATCTGATGACTATACTTAGAAAACCTCTGAATAAGTCTGGGCCGATTACAATGCGCAGATTCAAAGTCGGATCGCACGTAATGGCCCGACATTGCGAAGATCCGCATTGCGGAAGCGATGTATTAAGATGTCGCTGCATGACTTGTTCAGAGGTTCTGTAACAACAAACTACTGATCCACAGTAGCTAATGCGCCCTGGAGGACTCAAGTATGAGTGATAATAAGCAAGACCCTGATATAGCAAATTCCGCGGCTGATACGGCTGTTGGAAGTCGACGTAAATTCCTCAAAGGCGGTATGGCAGTCGCCGCCGGCAGCCTGGCCGCAGGCTTTCCCATGATCGCCCCTGCCGCCAAACCTGTGGTGCTGAAACTGCAGGGTGCCTGGGGCGGCGGTATCTTCAAGGAGTACGCTGTCGACTATGTGCGGCGGGTCAATGAGATGTCCGCCGGTTCACTGAAGATCGATTATCTGGATGTGGGCGCGGTGGTGAAGACCGCTGAAATTCAGACCGCGGTTCATCGCGGTGTCATAGACGGCTCGCATCTGGTGACCGCCTATTGGTACAGCAAGAACCCCGCCGCCTCCCTCTTTGGCACCGGACCCTGCTGGGGCTGGACAGCCAACCAGCTGTTGGGCTGGATTCACTACGGCGGTGGCAGGGAACTCTATGAAGAGTTGATGCGCGATATCCTCAAGCTCGATATCGTCGGTTTCTTCTCCGGTCCCATGCCGGCTCAGCCGCTCGGCTGGTTCCGCAAGGAGGTCAAGAGCGCAGCCGATATCAAGGGTCTCAAATATCGTACCGTCGGTCTGGCCGCCAACGTCATGATGGAGATGGGTATGTCGGTGGTACAGTTGCCGGGGGGCGAGATCCAGCCCGCGATGGAGCGCGGCTTGATCGACGCTGCCGAGTTCAACAATCCCACTTCCGACAAGGATTTCGGTATGCAGGACGTGGCGAAGAACTACTACCTCGCCAGCTTCCATCAGGCCCAGGAGTGTTTCGAGATCATCTTCAACAAGAAGAAATTCGAATCCCTGGCGGATGAGCACAAGAAGATCCTGCAATATGCCGCCGAGGCAGCTTCCGCCGATATGTCATGGAAGGCGCAGGATCGCTACTCCAGCGATCTCCAGAAGCTGCAGAAGGAGCATGGAGTGACTGTTCGCCGCACGCCGCAATCGATCATGGATGCGCAGTTGAAGGCCTGGGACAAGGTGTTGCCCCAGTTCATGAAGGATCCCTACTTCGCCAAGGTCGTCGAATCACAGAAAGCCTGGATGAAACGGGTAGGCGCTTACGAACTCACCAATGCGCCGGACTATGAAGGCGCCTACGAGCACTATTTCGGTTCCCCCGTATAGCACCAGCAACGGATTGTTTCATCAAACAGGTCGGGAGGCATGGCGATGTGCCGTGCCTCCCGAGCATCGAATCTGAAAAATAAATTACCGGTAGCCGTTCATGAATGCCTTTATCGATTTTGCCGACAGTCTCAGCGCCTGGGTCGGCAAGGCGTTCGGTTGGTGCATTATGGTACTGACCTTCGCCACCTGTTACGAAGTCTTCGTCCGTTACCTACTCAACTCGCCCACGGCTTGGGCTTTCGACATGAGCGTGCAGATGTATGGCGCCCTGTTCATGATGGCGGGCGCCTATACACTGTCGCGTAACGGTCATGTGCGGGGCGATGTGATCCACCGTCTGCTGCCGGTCAAGGCGCAGGCGGGAATAGATCTGGTGCTCTATTTCCTTTTTCTCATGCCCGGTGTCTTCGCCCTGATCTGGTACGGTTACGATTTTGCCGCCGATTCCTGGCGCTACAAGGAAGTGAGCTGGAGCAGCCCGGCCCGGGTGCAGATCTATTTCTTCAAGACGCTGATCCCGGTGGCGGGCTGCTTGGTCCTGCTGCAGGGGGTGGCTGAGATCTTTCGCTGCATCCAGTGTCTGCGTACCGGTGAATGGCCGCCGAGGCCGGAAGATGTGGAGGAGACCGAGACCATGGCCATCCATCAGAAGCAGGATGAACAGGACGATCAGGACCTGCTGCGGATGCTTGGCCGCAACGAGGGGGGTGACACGCAGTGACCGACCCTCAAGTCGCCATCATGATGCTGGGCCTGTTCATCATTATCGTCCTGCTCGGCTTTCCCATCACCTTCACCCTGATCGCCATGGGACTCGGTTTCGGTTACTACGCCTATGCCGAGCCCGATCAACTTGAACATATCTTCAGCAACCGTATCTTCGATCTCTTCGTGCAGAACACCTTCTCGGTGATGTCCAACGATGTGTTGGTGGCGGTGCCTCTGTTTCTTTTCATGGGCTACGTGGTGGAACGGGCCAATATCGTCGACCGGCTCTTCTTCAGTATCCAGTTGGCGGCGCGCAATCTGCCGGGATCCATGGCAGTGGCGGCACTGGCAACCTGTGCCGTCTTCGCTACGGCTACCGGTATCATCGGCGCGGTGGTGACCCTGATGGGTCTGCTGGCGCTGCCGGCCATGCTGAAAGCGGGCTATGACCGTAAACTGGCCACGGGGGTGATCTGTGCCGGAGGAACCCTCGGTATCCTGATCCCGCCCAGCATCATGTTGATTGTCTATGCGGCGATCGCCCAGGTCTCTCCGGTGCGGCTCTATGCCGCCGCGCTGTTTCCGGGGCTGCTCCTGGCCAGTATGTACATGATCTACGTCGTTACCCGGTCTACATTGAATCCTGCGCTGGCACCCAAGCCGCCGGAAAAGGATGTGCCGCCCTTCGGCATGATTCTCTGGCAGCTGCTGACCTCCTTCGTGCCCCTGTTCGTGCTGATCATGGGTGTGCTCGGTTCCATACTGGCCGGTATCGCAACCCCTGCGGAGGCGGCGGGTGTGGGCTCCTTCGGCGGTCTGCTGCTGGCGTTCCTTTATCGCGCACTGACCTGGCAGCGGCTGAAGGAGGCGGTCTTTCTCACCGCGCGCACTTCGGCCATGGTCTGCTGGCTTTTCGTCGGCTCCTGGACCTTCGCCTCGGTCTTCTCCTATCTCGGCGGTCACGGTTTGATCGAGCACTGGATAGTGGGCATGGATGTGGGCCCGGTCGGCTTTCTGATCCTGGCTCAGCTGACCATCTTCCTGCTCGGCTGGCCGTTGGAGTGGAGTGAGATCATCATCATCTTCGTGCCCATCTTCCTGCCGATGCTCGATACTTTCGGTGTCGACCCGCTCTTTTTCGGTGTGTTGGTGGCGCTCAATCTGCAGACCTCCTTCCTGACGCCACCGATGGCGATGGCGGCCTACTATCTGAAAGGGGTCGCGCCGAAGTCGGTGGAACTGATGGAGATCTTCAAGGGCATCATGCCCTATCTGGCCATTGTCATACTGGCGATGGTGCTGATGTACATCTTCCCGGGAATTGCCATGTGGTTGCCCGGTTATCTGTTTGGCTAGGGCCTGTTAACACGAATCGGGTAGGACCTGTTGTGCCTGAAAAGCGCCAATCAAGACGCGAGGAGAGAAATTTGGTGATTCCAAATGAACGACGAGCAACGCCGAGTGACGCTTTTTCAGGCGCAACCCCTCCTATGGATAAGAAAGAGGGGGCTGCGGCTGTTTTTCCGCCCAGCGGCGTTATCATTCGCTCATGTAGAGTGACTACACCCCGCTCATTCTGCCTTGCTGGACGAAAAAACAGCCACAGCAGGACCTATCAGATTCGTGTTAACAGGCCCTAGGAATATGTCGATGTCTGTAGTTGGAAATGGGGCACCAGGGAATCCCGCTGTTGCACTCAATCAGATGAGTGCAGTGCAGGCGGCAGCAGCCATAAGCAAGGGTGAAATCACCTCGGAAGAGTTGGTTTCGGCCTGCCTGCGGGCTATCGAGGCTATTGATCCCAAGGTAGAGGCCTGGGCCTTTCTCGATCCCGAGCATGCCCTGAGCCAGGCCCGCGAGGCGGACCGACAGCGTCGTTCCGGTATGCCGGTGGGTCCCTTGCACGGGGTGCCTGTGGGAGTCAAGGATATCTTCGATACCCAGGATATGCCGACCGAGGATGGCACTCCGCTGCATGCGGGCCGGACGCCGGCCCAGGATGCCACCGCCGTATCGCGTCTGCGTGAAGCCGGGGCGGTGATCATGGGCAAGACGGTTACCACTGAGTTGGCGGTCTATGCCCCGGGCAAGACACACAATCCTCACGATCCGCGTCGCACACCCGGTGGTTCCTCCAGTGGCTCAGCAGCGGCGGTGGCGGCCGCTATGGTGCCGCTGGCGATTGGAACACAGACCAATGGCTCGGTGATCCGTCCGGCCTCCTACTGTGGTGTGGTCGGTTACAAACCAAGTCACGGACTGATTTCGCGCTATCGGGTACTGCCCCTGTCGCAGCGACTGGACCATGTGGGGGTCTTCGCCCGTAGCGTCGAGGATGCGGCACTGGTGGCCCAGCAGATGATGGGGTTCGATGTACAGGATCCGGACACACGCCCCATGCCCAAGCACGATCTGCTTTCGGTCGCGGCACAGGAGCCACCGACACCGCCGCGTCTGGCCTTCCTAAAGACCAGCGTTTGGGATCAGGCGGACGCGGATCTGGTCGCCGGTTTTGCTGAACTAAACGCGTTTCTTGGCGAACGGGTCGAGGAGATTGAACTGCCCGAGGTGTTTAGCAACGCCCATGCCTGGCATCGCTGCATCATGGAGACCGATCTGGCTGAAAACCTGCACCGGGAATACGGGCGGGGTGGTGAGGCAATGAGCCAGGTACTGCGCAATATGATTCAGCATGGGGGTGAAACCCTGGCCCTCGACTACAATAAGGCGTTACGGATGATACCGGCGCTAAACGCCATTCTCACCGAGATCCTGCTCGGCTACGATGCCATCGTGACTCCCGCCACTACCGGCGAAGCGCCGATTGGATTGGAATCGACGGGCAGTCCGGCATTCTGCACGCTTTGGTCCTTGTGCGGTGTGCCAACGCTTACCCTGCCGCTGTTGCAGGGCTCGAATGGCATGCCGATCGGGGTTCAGATGGTGGCGGCAAAAGGGGATGACGCACGCTTACTGCGAACAGCGCGTTGGCTGGCGGAAATTACAGCGGATACACCGGCGTAACGATCGTCCTTGGTTAGACAGAAAAAAGAGGAGCGAGCCAAATAATGATAAACATGCTGTGCGGACTGGTGGCGATGGTCATACTCACCCTATTCATCGGCGGGCTCTCTTTATCGATCTATGAGAATACCGACTCCGTCGCCTTTCCGGTGATCGTGATGATTGTTTTGGTGATGGCCTATTTTTCCTTATACGATGAGCTTAAAGCGAAAAGACGCAAGTGACGGGGTGTATCCCGTTTGGAAATGGACTCAATGCATTGATTGGCATCGCTCATCGACATGCTCAACGGCGTCTTCGCCGATCATGAGCGGAGACAGCATCAAACATATGCACTTTCGCTGCTTCGAGTTCCACTTGGTATTTATTGATAGAGGGGGCGCTTGAGATAAAGCAGCTTATCGATCAGTTTATCCCTATCATTCAGTTGAGGATTTCTGTATATAAATAGCCTGTCTTCCACAGACATCACATTACCGATCGAATCGTTATTTTGTACACCGCTTCTATATTCTCCTGTGATCTCTAGCCGTAAAGCCCGTGCATTGAGAGGAAATGCAGCTTTCTCTATGCGGCCTATACATCTCCACGGTACAAAGTAATAGTATTTGGCCCGATCGCTTTTGAAATAGACGCCATCGCGATTGGCCTGCAATGTCACGGAATAGATCGTGTCTCTCAATTTTTTAAAAACAGAAAAAAGAACAGCGATATACAGTCCTACAATGCCTACTTTTATAGGTGTGCTGTTAAGGGGAATAATCACAAGGGCAATCAACACCAGTACGAGAACTGACCCGACAGCAACCTTCACCCATTTTGGAGACGTCACTACCAGCTTGGGTGCTTTTATGCTTTCGACGGGAACTAATGACATCGTTGTTTGGGGTACCGAGACGACAGGGGTCCTGTCTCTACCGTAAATCCTAACCTACCATGTGTCCACCAAGTTTCTCCAGCGCCTTTACCAAAGCGGAATGATCCAGCGATTTATCGCTGGCATTGAACAGTTCCTGGACACTGGCGGTATGCGGCAGGCTGAGGCCGAGTTCCCTTGCGCCTTCCAGAGCCAGATTGAGGTCCTTTTGATGGAGTGCGATACGAAAGCCCGGCTCGAAGGTTCGGTTGATCATGCGTGCGCCGTGTACTTCCAGGATCTTGGAGCCGGCAAAGCCCCCCATCAATGCTTCCCTGACCTTGCCCGGATCGACACCGGCCTTGCTGGCGAAGAGCAGGGCCTCGGCAACTGCCTCGATGCTCAGGGCGACGATGATCTGGTTGGCGACCTTGGCGGTTTGTCCGGCGCCGTTACCGCCGATCAGCGTGATGTTCTGCCCCATCAGTTCGAGCAGGGGTTTGGCTTTCTCGAAGACGGCTTTATCACCACCGACCATGATGGTCAAAGTGGCGGCCTTGGCACCTACCTCGCCGCCGGATACCGGCGCATCGAGGTAGTCGCAGCCTGCCTGATTGATCCTTGCGGCGAAACGCTTGCTCTGGGTTGGGGAGATAGAGCTCATGTCGATCACCAGCTTGCCGGGAGAGAGACCTTCGTAAACTCCGTTGTCAGCGAACAGCACACTCTCCACCTGAGGGGTGTCGGGGAGCATAGTGATGATGATATCGGCCTTCTCAGCGACCACCTTGGGCGAGGTACAGGCAATCGCGCCGGCATCCATGAGTTCGGCGGGAAGGGGCGCGCGATGTTTCAGGACGAATAGTTCATGTCCCTTGTATTGCAGGTGGCTGGCCATGGGGCGTCCCATGATACCGAGTCCGATAAATCCAATCTTGCTCATTCTCAGCTCCGGTGAGAGTAAGGCGGTATTCTATCTACCACCGCGCTATTGTTCGATTTGTTCGTGAGAGTGACAACGCGAGGTCGTTTCCAAGCATAGCCGAAATCGAGGCTAGAGGCCCACAGCGTGGGATAGCAAATAGCTGCATCACTTGGCAGACTGCCGGGTTAAGGAACCTCTGATTAATTCTGGATCGAGGGTGTGGTGAGATGAAATACGCCGGATCAAGGCGAAAAGCGCACGTAATAGCGGGCTTTTGCGAAGCTTTTCAACGCAGAGCCGGAGCATTTCAGCCGCCACACACCGAATCATGAATTGATCAGAGGTTCCTTAATATTTACCCTGCAATCACTGGGTTTAAATATGAATGCCTGATTACGCAATCCGTGAGAGTGCAAAAGGATCTTGAAATAGTCCATTCGCGCCAGCATATTGAACCCACAACTTGAACACGCAGAGGATTCGCCCACATGTTAAGAATCGCACTCTTTCTGGGGACCAATCTCGCCATCGTCATGCTCATCAGCGTGACCTTCCGGCTGCTCGGCATCGAGGGGCTGCTGATGCAGAACGGTGTCGATCTCGATCTGAATGCCTTGCTGGTCTACTCCGCGGTGATCGGCTTCAGTGGATCGCTGATCTCCCTCTTTATCTCCAAATGGATGGCGAAACGCAGTATGGGCGTCCAGGTCATCGAACAACCGCGTAGCGAGATCGAGCGTTGGCTGGTCCATACGGTGGCCTCTCAGGCCCAGCATGCAGGTATCGGCATGCCGGAGGTGGGTATTTTCGATAGCGCATCGCCCAACGCCTTCGCCACCGGCTGGAACAAGAATGCCGCTTTGGTAGCGGTCAGTAGCGGCCTGCTGCAGCAGATGAATCGGGATGAGGTGGAGGCTGTCCTGGCGCACGAGGTCAGCCACGTATCCAATGGCGATATGGTCACCTTGTCGCTGATTCAGGGCGTGGTGAACACTTTCGTGGTGTTTCTCTCCCGCGTTATCGGCCATACCGTCGATCGGGTGGTATTCAAGACGGAACGGGGGCATGGTCCTGCGTTCTGGATCGTCTCCATGTTGGCCGAGTTCGTACTCGGTATCCTCGCGATGACCATCGTCATGTGGTTCTCCCGCTGGCGCGAGTTCCGTGCCGATGCGGGTGGTGCGGAACTGGCCGGTCGGCAGAAGATGATCGCAGCGCTTAAACGGCTGCAGCAGGCGCATGATCCCCAGCCGATGCCTGACGAGTTGGCGGCCTTCGCCATCAAAGCGGGCAAGGTGCAGAAGATGTTCTCCAGCCATCCTCCACTGGAAGCGCGCATCGCCGCATTGGAATCCGCCACCTGAGGGTTGCCGGCGCTGATCAGTGTCGTGCAGTGTGAAAACGTAGATTCCCGTACTCAGGCAACAACGCATTGAGGCGATGGAGGAGGATGTTGTGGTTTCAGGACAAAACCAACTTGTGATGGTGAACAGAGAAGATCACCATCAAGCGGCCCCATAACACGGCAGGGGGTAGAGATCTGCTGATTGACGGGGAGAAAGCTCCCCGTCAATCGCGGTTCAGTTCAGGCTGTTCAGCCTGGTACGAACCGGGGATCGCTGGTGCTTACCAGCGACCGCCGCCACCGCCACCGCCACTGCGATTGGGCTTTTCCTGGGCTTCATTAATTCTCAAATCACGGCCCTGAAAATCCTTGCCGTTGAGTTGAGAGATGGCACGTTCTGCATCGGCTTGGCTCATCTCGACGAATGCAAAGCCACGTGAACGACGGGTTTCGCGATCGAGGATAAGGTTTGCGGACTGGACTTCACCAACAGAGGTAAAGAGTTCGCGGATATCATCTTCAGTAGCAGACCAAGGCAGATTGCCAACATACAATTTCGTCATCGATATATTCCTAACAAAGAGAGAGTTGCTCAAAAGTCTGACGGTCCCATCAATCAACCTGCCAGAAAGACCTTGAACAAATAAAACACCAAGGACAAGTCCATGGTTAATAGCCTGGAAACCAAAGGATTCCGATTCTCGACAAGAGGAAAGCTCAAACGGGGAAGCGGTTATGGGTCTGTTTCTTAGCCAACGCCATCATACCCTCGCCAATCTACGGATGCCAACGCTTTTTTGACCTGAATTTATGAGAAAAAACGAACTAATCGAAAGACTTAGCCCTATTGTTGGCATGGAAAGTGGTTTCCCCGAATGGCCAATCGGCTGGATTGGTGGCATCAAAGCGTGAGCGCAAGTAACAAGCCGGCGCCTCCAGCGACAGCCGGCGACGCTGATGTCAGGGGCTAAACGGTTTGCGAACCGGGGTAATGGTAAAGAGGATAAGGAATAGTGTCAGGGATAGCCCAAGGGACCATTTGCTGGCTGTATACAAGGTTCTCCATTTGGTATTGGCCTTACTGACGATGTCGAAATCTTCTATATAGAGGGTTTCACAGGCACCGTTGCCGGTATCATCCCGACGTGTACTGGTGCCGCGCTGGAAGTGGTTGGACGGGTTCTCGTAGCTCACCAACTGTCCGCTGAGACGAATATGATCGCCTGGCTCCGCCGACATCAGGCTACGTTTGATATTCTCGTCATCGACCAGCAGATGGTTGTTGGAGAGTTGCGTCATGCTGAAGCGGCCGCCCGTTTCGGCATCCGGCCAATAGGCCCAGCAGGTCCAGCTGTCATTCTCAAATGTCATGTCCAGATAGACGCCACTGCTGACGTTATCGCCCCAGATGACACAGAGATCGCGAATATTGAGGAAATCCTTCCACTTATCGTGGTGCCAGATGTCGCTGAAGTCATCCCCGTCGTGGTAACTGACGATGACCCCCTCCAGAGCGTAGTCAAACACCGGCTTAACACGATAGCGCTGATCGGCGGCCTCGATCCAGAAGGGTGTACGCAATGTGGGGCGCTGCACCGGGTCAGTGAGACGGTCATGTTGATAGTAGTCCGGCTCCGGCAGCTGGTCCTTGTTGAAGAGGGCAAGCAGCAGGAGCAGGAGGGAGCCGAGAGCGATCCATTTACTGACCGATTGCAGAACATGCAGCATCAATTGGTCCTTCAGTGATCCGGGCGTTCAAGCATACATCAAAGAGTCCCGGCGAAGGCAAACCGACAGAGTTATTAACCCGGCGGCTGAACCTGGCCTATTGAGTCGCCGGCTTTATCGTCTTACTCCTGGTGGTAAGCAACCATCCGCTCCACCTCATTTTTCGAGCCGAGTATCACTGGTACCCGCTGATGCAGCTCCTTGGGCGCTATCTCCATGATGCGCTCACGGCCGGTGCTGGAAGCACCGCCTGCTTGTTCAACGATGAAAGACATGGGGTTGGCCTCGTACATCAACCGCAGCTTGCCCTCCAGACCTTTGACTTTCATTTTCTCGTCCATGGGATACATGAAGATGCCGCCACGGGTGAGAATTCGATGTACCTCAGCCACCATTGAGGCGATCCAACGCATGTTGAAATCTTTCTCACGGGGGCCGCTGGTACCGACCAGACATTCGTCCACATAGCGTTTCACCGGGGCCTCCCAGTGGCGCATATTGGAGGCGTTGATTGCGAATTCCTGAGTATCTTCCGGAATCCTCATGTTGGGGTGGGTCAGGATGAACTCGCCGATATTCTGATCCAGGGTAAAACCGTTCACCCCGTTGCCGGTGGTCAGCACCATCATGGTGGAGGGTCCGTAAAGGGCGTAGCCGGCGGCGACCTGTTTGACCCCAGGCTGCATAAAGTCCGCTTTGCTCGGCTGTTGTCCGTCGCCCGGAGTTTTGAGAATCGAGAAGATGGTGCCCACCGAGACGTTGACGTCGATATTGGAAGAACCGTCCAGCGGATCGAAGGTGAGCAGATACTTGCCCCGGGGATAATTATCGGGAATGGGGTAGATTTCGTCCATCTCCTCGGATGCCATGGCGGAGAGATGACCGGCCCATTCGTTGGATTTCATGAACACATCGTTGGAGATGATATCCATCTTCTTCTGTGTCTCACCCTGGACATTCTCTGATCCTGCGGTGCCAAGAACGCCGATGAGCTCGCCCTGGTTGACCATGTTCGAGATCACTTTACAGGCCGTCACGATATCATTCAGGAGAGAGGTGAATTCGCCGGTGGCGTCCTCGATATGACGCTGTTCCTCGATGATGAATTGGGTGATGGTCGTTCCGTTATGCATCTGTTTGCCTCTCGGTGAATACGCTGTATGAATGGATCGCTTCCGTAAATCCCTTACATCGTTGATCTGATTAACCTAGCGAAAGCGGCCGCGAATCCTAACATACTGCGATCGGCATAAACACCAGGATCAGGGGCGAATGCTGCTTGGTTAAGAAAAAAAAGGTCGCAAATGAACGCCAATCGCGCAGATAGTGTGAGATTTCCCTTGATTCAGACGCGTTATGATGAGGCCTACTCTCCAGCGCGGGAAGAGTAGGTAGAGCTTGGCCCATCTCAGAGTCTTAGGAATATTTCATATCTGATTTGACAGTAGTTGAGCCTGTTAACACGAATCCAATAGGCTCTGCTGGGTCTATTTTTTTCTTCAGCATGGCGCAATGAGCGGGGTGTGGTCATTCTGCATGGAGGAACTCCACTATCTGAAGTCGCCCTAAGCATTCACCGGCTAAGGGACAGCGTGACCCTATTCGGACAATCTTTGAATAATTTTTATCGGCCCTAACCCGACTGGGTCTCCTGTTTCTCCAGGCAGGCCCGTTTCACGACTTTCAGTAGGTGTTCCAGGTAGGCAAGTCGTTTGATCGAGATATCGAGTTTCTCTTTGAGTCCCTGATCCTCTTCCGAGTTGTCGATCAACTGGAACATGTCCTCGAAGAAGAAGACGAAGAAGCTGTCGAGAAAGATGATCTCACGATTGATATCCATGACCAGATTGTCGAGTCCAAACAGATCGATGACCCGGGAGTTGTCAGATTTACGCCAGGCCTTGGCGGCGCGCACGAAGCGGGCCAGTTGGATTCGCGATTTCGGGTTGGCGCAGAGCAGGCGGACCGCTTCCTCCTCATTCTGCTGGTTGGCGATGTTGAACCAGACATTGACCGCCTTGGCCAGCACAAGCACACTCGGTGCGCCGTTGATGCGGGTGATGACGAAGATGGCGTCGGGGATGATCTCGTCCAGGGTCTCTTTGAGTAAGCGATAGTGGCGGGCCAGCAATCGGGCCTCTCTCTCCGAGTAATAAGCCAAGGGCCATTTGATGACAAATTCAATATAGGTGGTGCTGGCCTCGCCCCCTTGCATGCTCTCGTGGCGCTTGCTGCTGCGCCAGACTTCGCAATGGCTTCCGGTGGTGGAGATCAGGGACGCTCGCAGCTGTTTGTGATCGAGACAGGCGATGTCGACCAACAGCCTGTCGAGCTCTTTTCCAGGTGGACTCTCCATACTCTTACAACAATAACCAAAGACAAATAATGAGAGGGCCAGACTATCAGACAATATCAAGCAGGAGAATGGCGAAAGCGTAGAATCGACTCACATCGACAACTGTTGCCGCAGGAACGCCGGCACACGCTGCTCCAGCCAGTAGTGGGGACGCCAGGGCCAGCGGCCCTGAATGAAACCCACATGCCCGCCCTGGCGACAAAGTTCGAGGATCACCCCGGGGCCCAGATCCGTGATCTCCGGCACCACCTCGGGGGGCATGAACGGATCGTCGGCTGCGTGTAAGATCAGCGTGGGTGTTTCGATCCGCTTCAGGAAAGCACTACAACTGCAGCGCCGGTAGTAGTCATCGGCGCCGTCGAAGCCATTGAGAGGAGCGGTTATCCGCTGGTCGAACTCGTAGATCGAACCTATCCGGTTGATCGGTACATTGAGCGGCGAGGGTCGATGAGTAAATTTGAGCCGGTAGCTCCTGATCAGTTTGTTTAGCAGGTAACGACCGTAGATGCGTGAGAAACCCTGCTGCAGTTGGGCTGCCGCCTTGTCGAGTCGAAAGGGGACCGAGATGGCGATGGCGGTACGGGTGCGTGCCGCGCTACCCGTTTCGCCCAGATATTTAAGCAGCAGATTGCCGCCCAGGGAGATACCAATCAGGGCATCGGGTCGCTCACCGCGCCGCTCCAGCTGCTCAAGAACCTCCGCCAGATCTTCAGTGGCGCCCGAGTGGTAACTGCGCATCAGCCGGTTTGGTTCGCGACCACAGCCCCGCAGATGCATGAAGACAGCGCTGAAGCCCTGCTGTTCCAGGACCTTCAGCATCGGTGTGGCATAGTGGGAATCAAGGGATCCCTCCAGCCCGTGGATCAGCAGCACCAGCGGTCCCTCGCGGCGACGCCAGGCCAGGTCAATGAAGTCACCATCCGCCAGTTCGAGCCGTTCCCATTTCACATCGATCGGCTGGGCGGGGCGTAGCAGGCTCGGCCAGATGGTTTGAAGATGGGGGGATTTTAGCCACCAGGCCGGTTTGAAATCGCTCATCACCAGGTGCGCCGTGTCTCTTTTCGGTATCACTGCGTTTGAGGACTCAGATAGGTGCCATTTGTAAGTCAGTCCAAACCTTGGCTCAGCGATTTGTTAACAGGCCCTAATGGCGTAGATGGGACGGAGTGCCGCTGCCAGCCAATTCGAATTGACTGATCAGCAGCTTGTAGCGTTCATCAAAAGATACGGCTTCGATGATGGCCTGCTTGTCCCTGTGGTGCAAGGGCAGCAGGGTGGTGAGCACATTCAGCAGGCGAGCGAAGGAGAGCTTACAGATAATCGATTTGTCGATTTCGAGATCATTGGCCCGCAGGTAGTGGTCAAGTGAGCTGAAGAAGAGTGCCTGTTGGCGCTGTTCGTCGAAGTGGGGGAATTCGTAGTCCGAGGCAAAGCGGTTCCACTCCGGCACGATCAGTCGGTAACCGCGGGTAGTGGGTAACTCCGCCTGGATATCGAAGCGGCAGACGCCACTGAGAACGATCCCGATGCGCCCATCGGAGGTCTCCTGATATGTAGTGATGCGACCGGCGCAGCCGGTGTGGTGAAGTGGGATCTCCAGGGCGTCGTTCTGGGACTTGGGTTGTATCATACCTATCAGGTGGTGGCAGGCGAGGGCGTCCTGCACCATGTTCAGATAACGTGGCTCGAAGATATTGAGCGGCAGCTGCGCTCCAGGCATAACCACGGCGCCTTCGAGGGGAAAGATCGGCAGGGAGGCCGGCAGTTGGCCAAAGGGCGTAATGAATGGATTCTGCATTGCAATATAAAGGGGCCGGGTTGATAGTTCAGTTACGTTCTTAAGCAATAGAACGTCAGTCAGTCGGATCGTTCCACGCCGGAATCCTCCCTGTCGAGTCGGTATAACCAAACGTTTTGCCTGAGTCCCTCATGGCACATGAATATTGGCCTTATCGCCTTACATACCTGAGCAGAAAAACTATACTGGATGTGCTTACCATTCCCCATGTCTGAACAGGATGCCGTCATGACCGATATCAGATCGCTCCTTGGAGCAGAGGCAGAGAGCCTTCTCGAGCATCAATGCTCGACCATCGACCGGGATATGCTGCACCTCCCCGGTCCCGACTATGTCGACCGCGTGGTGGCGGACAAGGATCTCAAGCCCGGTGTGTTGCGCAGTCTGCAGACCCTGTTCAACACCGGCCGGCTGGCGGGCAGCGGGTACCTGTCTATTCTGCCGGTTGATCAGGGGGTCGAACATTCCGGCGGCGCTTCCTTTGCGCCCAATCCCATCTATTTCGACCCCTCCCGCATTGTCGAGCTGGCGATCGAAGGTGGCTGCAATGCGGTGGCTTCGACCCTGGGCGTGCTGGGTTCGGTCTCCCGCCGCTATGCGCACAAAATTCCGTTTTTAGTTAAAATTAATCATAACGAAATGCTGACCTATCCCGCGATCTACGACCAGACCCTGTTTGCCTCGGTGGAGCAGGCCTTCGATATGGGGGCGGTGGCGGTCGGTGCCACCATCTACTTCGGTTCTCCGGAATCCCGCCGCCAGGTTATGGAGATCTCCGAGGCCTTCCAGCAGGCCCACGAGCTTGGCATGGCGACGGTGCTCTGGGCCTACTTGAGAAACAGCGCATTCAAGGTGGACGGTACCGATTACCATACCGCTGCCGACCTCACCGGCCAGGCCAATCACCTGGCTGCTACCATTGAGGCCGATATCGTCAAACAGAAGCAGGCGGAGGGGAATGGCGGTTACCGGGCCGTCAAATTCGGCAAGACCCACGACAAGGTCTATACCGATCTCACATCCGATCATCCTGTCGATCTGGTGCGCTACCAGGTTGCCAACTGTTACATGGGACGTGCCGGCTTGATCAACTCGGGCGGGGCCTCCTCCGGCGAGGGAGACATGGCGCAGGCCGTGCGGACCGCTGTGATCAACAAACGGGCTGGCGGTATGGGGATGATTTCCGGGCGCAAAGCGTTCCAACGCCCCATGACGCAGGGGGTGGAGCTGTTGAACGCGATTCAGGACGTCTATCTCGACACAGCGGTGACGATCGCTTGATCCGTTGTTTTTTTGCTCAGATAAAGCCGGTCTGTCTTGAGTGGTGGTGGCGGACTCCACTAACAACCAAGGAGTACAACACATCATGACCAAGCTAGTTGAAATCGAAGGAATCGGGGAAGCCTATGCGGCGAAATTGCAAGCAGCTGACGTGAACAGTCTGCAAGCCCTGTTAGAGCAAGGCAGTACCAAAAAAGGGCGCAAAGCCCTGGAAGATGCCAGCGGTATCAGCGGCAAGCTGATTTTACGCTGGGTCAATATGGCCGATCTGTTTCGCATCAAAGGGGTCGCTGAGGAATATGCCGACCTGCTGGAGGCCGCTGGCGTTGATACCGTACCGGAACTGGCCCAGCGTAAAGCGGAAAATCTGCAGATGAAGATGGCGGAGGTCAATGAACAGAAGCACCTGACACGAGCGGTGCCGGGACTTGCCTCTGTCGAGAAGTGGGTCGCTCAGGCCAAGGAGTTGCCGAGAGTGGTGACTTACTGAGTGTCTCGTGCTGGAATCCTTTTGCAAGGCTGCCGAGCCAGTCGGCAGCCTTTTTTTTGACCCGTCCCCGATTTCTCCCTACAAAAGCTATGATTCGAGATCAGTGAATCGGCTAAAATAGCGACTGAAAAGAATAGGTAATAGGAGCTTGGTGAATGCCTACATATGACTATCTTTGTGAAAGCAATGGCGTCCGTCTCGAGGTCAAGCATAAGATGGAGCAGACCATTGCCACCTGGGGCGATCTTTCGCAACTGGCCGGCGTCAGTCCGGGTGATACACCGCTTGATGCGCCGGTGAAAAAGCTGATCACGGCAGCGGCGGTGGTGAACCGGACGGCCCTCTCCAATCCAGAGCCGGCGTGTGGCAACGGCGGTTGTTGTTCGGGCGGTGTCTGCGGTCTTTGAGGCGACTGCCGGCAACCCATGATCTACCTGGCGCTGCTTGCAGCCCTTCTTCTGTTGTTGCTGGGACCGCAGATCTGGGTTCAGTGGATGCTCTCCCGCTACAACCGGATCGCGGAGCCCAACTTTCCAGGCAATGGTGGCGAGCTTGCGCGTCATCTGCTCGACCGCTATTCCTTGAACAAGGTTGGGGTCGAAGTAACAGGGGAGGGTGATCATTACGATCCAAGGAGCAAAAAGGTTCGTCTGACCCAGGATAAACTGACTGGAAAAACCTTGACCGCGATCACCACTGCAGCGCACGAAGTCGGGCATGCTCTACAGGATGCCGCCGATGAGCCGCTTTTTCGCTTGCGCTCGCGATTGGTCGTTTTTGCCTCTGTGGCGCAGAAAGTGGGATCGTTTTTGTTGTTCGCCGCGCCCATGCTGACGCTCGCCACGCGTGCACCTTCCGCCGGTTTACTCAGCGCCTTGGCGGCCTTCCTGGTGCTAGGCAGCAATGTCATCGTACAGGCTGTCACACTACCGGTCGAATTCGATGCCAGTTTCAAAAAGGCATTGCCGCTACTCAAGTCGGGTTATCTGACGCCGCAGCAGCATGCAGGCGCCGAACGCATACTCAGGGCTGCCGCGCTAACCTATCTGGCGTCGTCGCTGGCCGGCCTGCTCAACTTCTGGCAGTGGCTGAGGGTGATTCGGCGCTAACCATGGCGAGCCGGGACAGATGAGACTCGACGAGTAACAAGCACGAAATAGACAAGCAACTGAGAGCTTTTAAGGAATGACAATGCAATATCAAACGCAGGGCCGGCGAATTCTGTGGCGGTCATTGGTGGGGGGCTTATGTCTGATTGCCAGCTCCCTCCAAGCCGAGGAGTTGACCGAGTCACCCGTGCCGGATGCCTATGTGGCTCGCGCCATTTTTACCACCGCTATCGTTGACAGAGAGCCGGTGGATCAAGTGGTGAGTGTGGGCCCGGATCTGGATAGCATCTATTTCTTCACCGATCTGAGGAATCTTCAGGGCCGGACAGTCAAACATCGCTGGGAGTTTGATGGCCAATTCATGGGGGAGATCGAGTTTAAGGTGGGTGGGCCGCGCTGGCGAGTCTATTCAAAGAAGAGCCTGTACCCAAACGAGTCCGGTAAATGGACAGTGCTGGTGTTGGATGAGTCGGGTTGGCCATTGCACGCCAGCATATTCATGCAGGGCACTGAGCCGGACT
Organism: Sedimenticolaceae bacterium; assembly: GCA_050294655.1. Classification (GTDB taxonomy): domain Bacteria; phylum Pseudomonadota; class Gammaproteobacteria; order Chromatiales; family Chromatiaceae; genus Thiodiazotropha. Next base: position 22,406 of record JBNKOL010000001.1, on the reverse strand, counting down.
AGGCTATTGAGCGGGCTGATCCGCCGGTGCTGCGGAAGTCGGCGTTTCCAGGTTATCAGCCGCCGTAGCTTCGGGACTCATTGTCTGATCTTTCACCTCGGGTGAGCTCATCGCTGCCGCTGGCAGGTTTTGCGTTAGCGCCTCCTCGCCATCACCGGTTATGCTCTCCTCTGCAGTCGGTTGCGCATCCTCTTGAGGCGCTTGCTGGAGGCGCAGTTTGAACTCCTCCTCGGCGATCTGACGCAGTGTCAGTTCCGCCCGCAGGCGGGCCTCTTCATCGGCAATCATGCTGGAGTCGGGGGCTGAGGGTACGCTTCGAGCGATGGCGCTCGCCACAGGTCTGTTCTCCTGGATTGCCTGTGACTGACTTGCTGGAGCAGGTTTGGATGGATTGAGCCGGTTTGGTTCGTTAGCGGGAATCGCCGCGGAGGCGGATGCTCCGGCAGTCGCTTCCTGCACATTCGCTACACCCATATCATCCTGCCAGTAGAAGTAGAGGTAGCCGCCGCCGAGGGCGAGGAAAAGCAGCATGATCAGGCTGGCGATGGTGAAAGAGGAGAGGGAGAGCGGTTGCCTGTATTTCTCCTCCCGAGGTTTCGGCAGGGAGCCCGGGATAACTGTACTCGGAGTTTTCACCGCTGTCGGTTTCGTTGGCACAACCGGTTTTTCCGCAGGGATTTCCGCCCTGGCTGGGGCGGCCGGTGCGGAGTCGGCAAACAGATGCGCCACCGGCGCCGGTTCGTTTTCCGCGCTCGATTGCCTGACGGAGGGGAAGCCATTGAAAACCAGAGTGCTATCCGAACGGTTTTCTATATAGGTCTCGTCGTTGTCTACCGGATCGATATTGACGTCTACGTCTAAGAGCGGCTCATCCGGCTCAGCCGGAGGTGGAGCGGGTTGTGATGCCTGTTGTTGCGCCTCAAGCAGCTGTTTCTGGATCTGTTCCATCTGGGCGCGCAGGAGTTTGATGTTGTCCTTCAGACTGATAATCAGCTGTTCCGATTTACGTTGCGCCAGCTCTGCTTTCTGTGCCCGGTTGCTGATGGCCTCAAGCTGACCTTCCAGCCGGATGTTCTCCTGTTCGTAGAACTGATTCGCCTGTTTCAGGGTGAGAGACTTTTCATCTTCATTATCGAGTAGCTTTTTTTGCTCCAATTCGGCTTCATCAACACGTTTTTGCAATGCGCTATTGTGGGACGAGAGTTCGCTCAGCTTGAGCTGCAGCTGCTGCTGTTCGCTCTCCACTTCAAACACCCGCCGTCTGAGCTGTTCCGATTCGCCCGACTGTTTCTGCCAGCGTTCGATCTGGCCATGCAGCTCCTTGTTTTCATGCACAAGGCTCTCTATCCGCGACTGTAGCTGCTCAATATTGCCCTGCAGCTTCTGGGGATCGATGGCATCCCCGTTTCGCGGCCGGGTGGAGCTGCTATCGAGCCTGAGATGAGAGGACTTGATGCTATCACTATGCAGATTCGAGGTGAGCTGGGTCTCAGGCGCAGAGTCGCTTGAGAGGTTTACGGGGGTGAGGGTGTCGTTACCCTTGTCGATCACCCTGTTTCCGCCCAGCCCCATGGCGGTCTTAAGCCTCCCCTCTGCCAGCAGTAACAGTTCCCTCAGGCGGATGCCGGGTTTGATCTGTGGTGCGGAGATGCCGACGCTGACGCTGACAAGATCACCGGACTCACCGAGATAGAACTGCTTTGCCGCCAGATCCTCTAAGATCCGGCGACTGATGTAGCGTGTGCCGATGGCATTCGAGGCGGGTCGTAGTATGGCAAACAGTCCTTTACCGAAATAGGCCAAGCTGTCATCGGGGTGAATGTGCAGGCGGATGATCTCCGACAAAGTCAGCAGGATGTGCCCGATCGCGGGTTCGCTGTAGTGGCTTTCCAGCTGTTCGAACTGATCGATGCGCAGAAGGGCGATGGCCAGCTCGTTTTTATTACGGATGGCGAAAGAGAGCTCCTTGCTCGCGCATTGCATGAAATCGTTCTGGGTGAGGGCGTCAGTGAGGTGTTCGGTCTGAGCCTCTTCCTCGGGCAGCAGCATGTAACTTTCATTGTCCTGGCGTGACACCAGGGTGGATACGAAGCTGACGATGCTTGCAGGATCGAAGGGCTTGCTGACCACTTCTGTCGTCCCCATGTCCTGAAGCTCATCGCGGGTGCTACTATCCTCTTCATCGCCGGTTACCATGATGAAAGGAATGTTTCTGATCCGGCTGATCTCCGAGTTTCTGACCTTGTGCAAGAGTTCGCGACCGTCGAGCCGAGGCATCGAGAGATCGGAAAAAATCAGCTGAATGTTGGGCGCTTCGAGCAGTTCTTCCCAGGCCTGTATCCCATCCTCCGCTTCGATCAACAGGCAATCGTTATTAAGGATGTTCTTTAACGAGCTACGCACCACCCGGGAATCGTCAGCGATCAGTATGACCGGTTTATCCTGGGGGTTCATTTTGAGTCCATCGAGTGCGTGTTGTGCCATGGTGTCGTTTTATCTGCATCGGCTGGATGTAGGTTTTCTGATAGTAGCTTCGACTGAGGAGGGGTTTTCTTTAGTTTAAAAATTTAGACTATATGTTAACAAGTACTCATAACGCCATGTTTATTAAGTTAAAATTAACTAAGTATAAGAATATCGAAAAACAGATTATGAGAGATTAATCACTAAATCTATCGGGCGGAGTGAGGTGCTCTCTCCAGTCTGGCAGCGCTCGGCCGATGTTATCGTCAGAGGCTTGACGATAATTGTGCGCTAAACTAATTTCAGCGTTTGTGAATAGGTGTTAAAAATTGAGGCTTGTACTGCGGCACCCATGAGTAAATCGGTATTTCATCTGGCGGATGGCGATCCTGTCGAAAGGGAAGAGCAGCAGGAGAAAAAGGAGCTCGCATCCGAAGAGGTCATCGTCAAGGAGTTCGTGATATCCGTCCGCGAGGACTTACGCGCCAAAAAAATCTATCTGCCGACTCTCCCGGCACTGGCGCTAGAGGCGCTGTTGGTCATCAACGATATCGACAGCTCAGCTGCCGACTTGCAGAAGGTCATATCCCGCGATGCGGCCCTCACTGCACGCCTGATCCGCTATGCAAACAGTCCGCTCTATCGTGGCTTGAATACGATCACCACCATCAAACCGGCGATCACCCGAATCGGTTTTCAGCGGGTCAAGAACGCGGTCTACGCTGTTTCCATGAAGGAGGTCTTCCGAACCTCCGTGAAAGAGATCGAACGCCGTATGGAAACGCTTTGGGCGCACTCGGTCCGCGTGGGCGCCCAGGCCGCGATGTTAGCCAAGAGTCAGCCGGGCCTGGATGCCGATGTGGCCCTGGTGGCCGGGTTGGTGCATGACATCGGGCATATTCCCCTGTTGATCAAGGCCTGTGACTATGAATTATTGATCAATAAGCCGCAGGTGCTGGACAAGATTCTGTTCAAGCTACATACCCAGTTGGGCGGCAGTATCCTGAAAATGTGGTCATTCGATGAGCAGGTCATTGCCGCTGCCTCCGAGCATGAGAATCTCGCGAGGGATCCTGGGGATGCGCCGGTCGATTACGTGGATATCGTGCAAGTCGCCAACATCCTTGCGCACGAAGGAACCGAGCATCGACTCGCCAATGTGGATCGCGCAACGATCAAAGCCTTCGCCAGGATCAAACAGGGCGAATCCTCGGATCAGACCGGGCTGGATGAAGACACCCGCCAGGTTGAAGATGTCCTCTTCTAAACGATCGCTTATTCAGGGCCTATTGGATTCGTGTTAACGGGTTCTGGCCTAGGCCAGCAGCACATCCAGACCTTCCTTGCGCAGCATATTCACCAGTTGGATCAATGGCAGCCCTATGAGAGAGGTAGGATCATCCCCTAGCATCCGCTTGAACAGGCAGACACCGAGACCCTCGGATTTGAAAGCGCCAGCACAGTTATAGGGCTGCTCTTTTTGCAGGTAGGACTCAATCTCCTCCGCACTCAGCTCGCGAAACTCAACCTGGAAGGGTTCACAGCAGATCTGGCGCGTGCCAGTGTCACTATTGAGCAGACAGAGCCCGGTGAAGAAAGTGACCCGTCTGGCGGAGGCCTTCGTCAACTGTTCAACGGCCCGCTGATGATTTCCGGGTTTGCCCAACACTTGGTTATCCAGCGTGGCCACTTGATCGGAACCGATTATCAAGGCCTGCGGATGGGAGGTGGCGACTGCCCTAGCCTTGCTTTCAGCCAGGCGACAAACCAGCGCTTCCGGTGTTTCCCCATCCAGGGATGATTCATCTATCTTGGGCGAGACGCTGCTGAACTCGACACCCAGCCGACTCAGCACTTCCCTTCGATAGGGAGAGCTGGAAGCCAGGACCAAGGGAAGGTGAGGGTGAGAAATGACTGCGTGCATACAACTCTGCCATGGATTCTTGGAACAGCGATATTAACAGAAGGTATTGTAGTTTGATCTCACACCGACTATTTTTATTGCTAGATGGCGCGATCATTGAGAAGCTAAATACTCACCATCTATATTCTAAATAGATATGCATAAAATCACGCAATAACAGTAAGTTGCGGCGCTTTCTTAAAATAATAACTACTTGACAACATACCTTTCAGCAACGTAGAAAGACGCGGATAACCACCACGAGATGAACTGAAATGCCAATTGTTGACATGCTGATGTCCGGTGTAAGCCTTATGGCTGTTGGGATGGGGATTGTCTTCATCTTCCTCTTGATGCTGGTTTTTGCCATGAAGGGCATGTCGCAACTGGCGATGTTTTTATCAGAGCGACAGGGGAGTACTGACACATTGACCTATCCGTCTGCGGGTGCAGCGCAGGGACAGGCTGATGTGCGGGGCGATGTGATAGCCGTGATTTCCGCGGCGGTTTCCAGATATCGCGCCAGCCACAGATAACCTGTTTGTTCTCGAGTTTCTTTCCACACCTGTTTCAGGCTGTTCACAGGAAAACGGCGGCTAGCTTATGAGCAATAACAAACCACTCGGTATTACAGACGTTGTACTGCGCGATGCGCATCAGTCCCTTTTTGCAACGCGCATGCGGATCGATGACATGCTGCCCATTGCGGAGAAGCTCGACAAGGTCGGTTTCTGGTCCCTGGAGACCTGGGGTGGCGCCACCTTCGACGCCTGCATCCGATTCCTGGGTGAGGACCCCTGGGAGCGCATCCGAACCCTCAAGGCCGCCATGCCCAACACCCCGATGCAGATGCTGTTTCGCGGTCAGAATATCCTCGGCTATCGTCACTATGCCGACGATGTGGTGAAGAAGTTTGTCGAGCGGGCCGCTATCAACGGGGTCGATGTCTTCCGCATCTTCGATGCCATGAATGATCTGCGGAATCTGGAAACCGCCGTTCAGGCCACCCTGCAAGTGGATAAACATGCCCAGGGCACCATGTCCTATACCGTCAGTCCGGTGCATGACATGGACTACTGGTTAAACATGGGCAAGAGCCTGGAAGAGATGGGTTGCCACTCCATCTGCATCAAGGACATGGCCGGCCTGCTGAATCCCTATGTCGCTTTCGAGCTGATCACCAAGCTGAAACAGCGCGTCTCCATACCCATTGCCATGCAGTGTCACGCCACCACCGGCATGAGTACCGCGACCAACATCAAGGCAGCCGAGGCCGGCATCGACATGCTGGATACCTCCATATCCTCTATGAGTATGACTTACGGCCACTCGGCGACCGAGTCGGTGGTGGCCATTCTGAAAGGGAATGAGCGGGATACCGGTCTGGATCTCAATCTTTTAGAGGAGATCGCCGCCTACTTCCGTGAGGTACGTAAGAAGTACGCTAAATTCGAAGGCTCCCTCAAAGGCGTCGATTCCCGCATTCTGGTTGCCCAGGTACCGGGCGGCATGTTGACCAATATGGAAAATCAGCTGCGCGAGCAGGGCGCTACCGACAAGCTGGACCAGGTGTTGGAAGAGATTCCCCGGGTACGCAAAGACCTGGGTTATATCCCGCTGGTTACCCCCACCTCCCAAATCGTCGGTACCCAGTCGGTTATCAACGTGCTGATGGGGGAGCGCTACAAGAGCATCGCCAAAGAGACCGAGGGTGTCCTCAAAGGCGAATACGGTGCCACCCCGGCGCCGGTCAACCCCGAACTGCAGGCCCGTGTGTTAGGAGATGGGGAGGAGGCGATCACTTGTCGTCCCGCCGATCTGCTGGACGACGAGATGGACAGGCTCACTGCTGAATTCCGCGAGCTGGCCACGCAGCACAATATCGATGTGGCGGAGGCGGAAGTCGATGATGTGCTGATCTATGCGCTGTTCCCGCAAGTCGGTTTGAAGTTCCTGCAGAACCGCCACAACCCGGATGCCTTCGAGCCGGCACCCGGCACGGAGCCGGAGCCGGCTCCCGCCTCGCCCGTGCCAGCAACCCCCGCCACGGCTGGTCCCGAAGCCTATCAGGTGGAAGTCAATGGCGTGACCTACAACGTGAAGGTCTCACCGGCCGGTGCTGTCACCGAAGCGGCGGCAACGGCGTCTGCGCCAGCCACGGCCGCCAGCGGCGGCGTGACCATCAGCGCGCCGCTTTCCGGCAATATCCACAGCATCAAGGTGGCCGTTGGCCAGCATATCAACCCGGGTGATGTGGTAATGATCCTCGAAGCCATGAAGATGGAGACCGAAGTGCGCGCCACTGCTGCCGGCACTATTGCCCAGATTCTGGTCAAAGAGGGCGATGCGGTTCAGGTCGGCACCCCCTTGCTGAGTCTCTCCTGACATGGTCGAGATAGGCGTAGAGGCACTTTGGCAGTCCACCGGGCTGGCCAATATGCATTGGGGCCAGGCGCTCATGATGGGCGTCGGCTGTTTGTTGATCTATCTGGCGATCGTCAAGAAGTTCGAGCCGCTGTTGCTGGTGCCGATCGGTTTCGGCGCCATCCTGAGCAATATTCCGCTTGCCGGCATCAGTGGCGATAATGGTCTGCTCGGCTATATCTATCATGCGGGGATAGAGACCGGCGTCTTTCCCTTGCTCATTTTCATGGGTGTCGGCGCCTTGACCGATTTCGGTGCTTTGATCGCCATGCCCTGGACCTTGTTGCTGGGTGCGGCGGCCCAGTTCGGTATTTTTGTCACTCTCTTGGGCGCCTTGGGGCTGAACTTCATCCCGGGCTTTGACTTCACCCTGGCGGATGCCTCGGCAATCGCTATCATCGGTGGCGCGGACGGGCCGACCGCCATATTCCTGGCATCGAGGCTCTCGCCCGATCTGCTGGGAGCCATTGCCGTCGCGGCCTATTCCTATATGGCCCTGGTGCCGATCATCCAGCCGCCCATCATGCGCGCTCTGACCACGGAAAAGGAGCGCAATGTGGTAATGCAGCAGCTGCGACACGTCTCCAAGCTGGAGAAGGTGCTGTTTCCCTTTGCGGTGCTCTTTCTCTGTGTCATCTTTCTACCCTCGGCCGCGCCACTGATCGGTATGCTGACCTTCGGTAATCTGCTGCGCGAGAGTGGGGTGGTGGAGCGGCTAAGCCATGCGGCGCAAAACGAAATCATTAACATTGTCACCATCTTTCTGGGCCTGGCGGTGGGTTCCAAGTTGTCGGCAGACAAGTTTCTGAGCCTCGATACCCTGGGCATCCTCGCCCTCGGCGCCTTTGCCTTCTGCATCGGCACCGCAGCCGGCGTGCTCATGGGCAAGGTGATGTACCGGGTCACCGGCGGCAAGGTCAATCCCCTGATCGGGGCGGCCGGTGTCTCCGCCGTCCCCATGGCGGCGCGGGTGGTGAACAAGGTGGGGCTCGAGACCAATCACCACAACTTCCTGCTCATGCATGCCATGGGGCCCAATGTGGCGGGGGTCATCGGTTCGGCTGTGGCGGCGGGTGTCCTGCTCGCCATCGTCGGCGGCTGATTCGCTTATCTCACTGGACTCCCGTGTATTTTTGACACGGGAGTCCCTCCCATAATATTATTGCCCGCTTATGTCGCAGCGCATTCCCGATCGTCTGGATCCCTGGCGTTATGCCGATCTTGGCAAGTCAGTCATAGGGACGATACGGCTCGACTCACTGCCCCGGCTCAGCCGTTGTCTTTTCGAAACGGGGGGAGAGGCGAGTTTCGATCTGCGCTTCGATAGAGACGCCGAACGCCGTGCGATCCTGACGGGCTCGATCAGCGGCAATCTGGTGCTTGAGTGTCAGCGTTGCTTGGAGGCAGTGTCGCTGCCGGTAGAGGCCCATGTCTCAGTCGCCTTTGTGGAAGGGATTGAACAGGCGGGTATGCTGCCGGAGACGCTCGATCCCTGTCTGGTAGAGGATGGGAGCGTCATATTCAGGGAGTTGATTGAGGACGAATTGCTGCTGATGCTGCCACAGGTGGCGATGCACGAAACCGGCGCCTGTCCAACCCGCTTGGCAGGTCTGTCCCAGGAAAAGCCGGCGGAACCGGATAACAGGTCCGGCAAGAACCCGTTTGCGGTACTTGCCGAACTGAAACGAAATAAAGATTAATTTTTTTGACTATTGCTTCAGGAGATCAGCCATGGCTGTTCAACAAAACAGAAAGACCCCTTCCAAGCGTGGCATGCGTCGCGCCCACGATTCACTGAAGGGAGAGACTCTCTCCATCGACTCCACCTCTGGTGAGGTGCATCTGCGCCACCATGTGACTGCCGATGGCTTTTATAAAGGCCGTAAGGTAGTCGACACAAAAGGCGAGTAGTCTTTTCTATTCTTCCCTTTGCGTTGGAGAGTCTGAACCCGTGCACAGGGCCCAGCCCTCTGCCGGGTTCTTTTCATCTGGGTATTTTTAGTAGCGAATGAGTAAGCCAGTCACAATCTCATTGGATGCCATGGGTGGTGATTTCGGGGCTGATGTTGTGGTGCCAGCCGCACTTGAGTACCTCAAACAGGACAAACAGACTCGGCTGATCTTGGTCGGGCGTGAGGAAGTCCTACAGGAGAAAATCGGCAGTCACCCTTTCGGTGAGCGGCTGCTGATCAAACACGCTTCCGAGACAGTGGAGATGGACGACCTGCCTTCCAAGGCACTGCGAGGCAAAAAGGACTCATCCATGCGTGTCGCCATCGATCTGGTGAAATCCGGCGAGGCGGATGCCTGTGTCAGTGCCGGTAACACCGGCGCTTTGATGGCTACCTCCCGGTTTGTCCTCAAAATGCTGCCCAATATCGACCGTCCGGCGATTATTACTGCCTTGCCCTCCATCGAGGGGCAGACCTATGTGCTGGATCTGGGCGCGAATGTGGATTGCTCTGCGGCCCATCTGTTCCAGTTCGCGGTCATGGGCAGTGAGCAGGTCTCGGCTGTGGCGGAGATCGCAAATCCACGTATCGGCCTGCTCAATATCGGCCAGGAAGAGATCAAGGGCAACGAACAGGTAAAGGGTGCCGACGAACTCCTCTCCAACAGCTCCCTGAACTACGTGGGCTTTGTGGAGGGCGACGACATTTTCAAGGGGGGCACTGATGTGATCGTTGCTGACGGTTTTGTCGGTAATATTTCCCTCAAGAGCAGCGAAGGCGTGGCGAAAATGATCAGCCACTTCATGAAGCAGGAGTTCAAGAGAAATCCGCTGACCATGTTGGCCGGACTGGTGGCGCTGCCGGTTTTGCGTTCCCTGCGCCGTCGCATCGACCCCCGGCGCTATAATGGGGCCAGTCTGCTGGGTTTGCGGGGCATCGTCATCAAGAGCCATGGTGGCGCTGACAAACTGGCTTATATGAATGCGATTTCGATTGCCAAGAAAGAGGTGCTGACAGACGTGCCGACCCGTATTGAAGAACAGGTCAAGGCGCACTTGGAAAACAGGGAGATCGCGTGATCTATTCCAGGATTACAGGGACAGGTGGCTATCTTCCCGAGAATGTGGTCACCAACAAGGATCTTGAAAAGACCGTTGATACAACCGATCAATGGATCTTCGAGCGTACCGGGATCCAGCAGCGGCATATCGCGGCGGCGGATGAGTACACCTGTGATCTAGCGGAAAAGGCGGCACGCAACGCCCTCGATATGGCGGGGCTCAAGCCGCAGGATATCGATCTGGTCGTGGTCGCGACCACCACCGCGGATCAAGTCTTTCCTAGCACCGCCTGTCTGTTACAGGCCCGTCTGGGAATTCACGGCCCGGCCGCGTTCGATGTGCAGGCTGTCTGCACCGGTTTCGTCTACGCTCTCAGCGTGGCCGACAAATTTATCAAGACCGGCGCCGCGACCAAGGCGCTGGTAATCGGCGCCGAAACCTTCTCCCGCATCGTCGACTGGTCGGATCGCAACACCTGCGTCCTCTTTGGCGACGGTGCCGGCGCTGTCGTGATCGAGGCCGGCGATCAACCCGGCATCATCTCCACCCATCTGCATGCCGACGGCGCCTTCGAACAACTGTTGCGGGTACCGGGGGGCATTTCGCGCGGCTATACCCAGCTGCAGGCGAGTGATGCCTATGTGGAGATGCGCGGCAACGAAGTCTTCAAAATGGCGGTCACAACCCTCGGGCGCATCGTCGATGAGACCCTGGCCGCCAACGGCATGAAGAAATCCGATGTGGACTGGTTGATTCCGCATCAAGCGAATATCCGCATCATTAATGCCACGGCGAAGAAACTTCGCACCCCCATGGAGCGGGTGGTAGTGACGGTACATGAACATGGCAACACGTCGGCCGCTTCTGTTCCACTGGCGCTCGATGTGGCTGTCAGGGATGGCCGCATCCAGCGCGGAGAAACCCTCCTCATGGAGGCCTTCGGTGGTGGTTTTACCTGGGGTTCGGTACTGGCGAAATTTTGAGCCGTCATTCGGTCCGTTGATAACATAAAAAACCAGATCACATGAGTCATTCCAGCTTCAGCATCGTTTTTCCCGGTCAGGGCTCCCAGTCGATTGGTATGTTGAGTCGACTCTCCGAGTCCTTCCCACTCGTTCAAGAGACCTTTGCCGAGGCATCCGAGTCCTTGGGCTATGATCTCTGGCAGTTAGTGCAGAATGGTCCGGCAGAGGATCTGAATCAGACCGCAATCACCCAGCCCGCCATGCTGGCAGCCGGCGTTGCCGTGTGGCGTGCATGGCAGGCCGAAGGCGGTGCCACGCCGCGGATGATGGCCGGACACAGTCTCGGTGAATACACCGCCCTGGTCTGTGCCGGCGCCATAGGGTTTGCCGATGCGGTCAGCCTGGTGGCCGACCGGGGACGCTTTATGCAAGAGGCCGTGCCGGCCGGTAGTGGGGCCATGGCTGCCATCCTCGGTCTGGACGACGACCCGGTGCGTAAAGTCTGTGCTGATGCCGCCCAGGGTGAGGTGGTCGAAGCGGTCAATTACAATTCCCCGGGGCAGGTGGTCATCGCCGGCGACAAAATGGCAGTGGATCGCGCCTGTGAGCTGGCAAAGGAGACCGGTGCCAAACGTGCGCTACCTTTGCCGGTCAGTGTTCCGTCGCACTGTGCATTGATGCAACCTGCTGCCGAAAGGCTCAGCGAACGCCTCGTCGGCATAGCAATTGCCGCGCCGAATACTCCCGTTCTGCACAATGCCAATGTTGAGACGGCGACCGATCCCGATACGATCCGCCAGCTACTGGCTGCGCAGCTCTACAGTCCCGTCCGCTGGGTTGAGACGGTGCGGAAAATGGCTGCAGCCGGCATCGATACGCTCTATGAGGCAGGCCCCGGCAAGGTGCTGGCGGGTCTGACCAAGCGAATTGACAAGAATCTCAAAGGTGTCGCTGTGTTCGATCCCGACACCCTGAAAGCCGCTCTGGAGACAACAAAATGAGTATGGAAAACGAAATTGCACTGGTCACCGGTGCCAGCCGTGGAATCGGAGCCGCCATCGCTGACAAACTGGCGCAGGCAGGCGCCACAGTGATCGGCACGGCAACGTCCGAGAATGGCGCTCAGGCTATCAGCGAACGCTTTCAGGCCAATGGCCGGAAAGGCAAGGGCCTGGTGCTGAATGTCTCTGACCAAGCCTCCATCGAGGCCTTGATGAAAGCCGTTACCGCAGAGTTCGGCAATCCTACAATTTTGGTCAACAATGCCGGCATCACCCGTGACAATCTGTTGATGCGGATGAAGGACGACGAGTGGGAGGCGATCATCAACACCAATCTGACCTCCGTATACCGGCTCAGCAAGGCGGTTTTGCGCGGCATGATGAAGGCGCGCAAGGGACGAGTGATCAACATCTCTTCGGTGGTCGGTGTCATGGGCAATGCAGGCCAGGCAAACTATGCGGCGGCCAAGGCGGGCATTCATGGCTTTACCCGTTCCTTGGCACGTGAGGTGGGTTCCCGGGGAATCACGGTCAATTCCGTAGCGCCGGGCTTTATCGAGACCGATATGACACGGGAGCTGCCCGAGGCTCAACGCAAGCAGTTGGTCGACAGCATTCCACTGCAGCAACTCGGTCAGCCCGAGGATGTGGCGAACGCGGTGCTCTTTCTCGCCGGCGAGTCGGGCCGCTATATAACGGGCGAGACGCTGCATGTTAACGGCGGAATGTACATGGGGTAGGTGATATCCAGGTGGCCCCAAATCTTTTGCTCTCTGTCAAGAATATCACATAACTAATTGAATTCATTAAAAATAGAGTTGATTAAAGCGTCTAAAATTCGCATGAGGATTGCGCTTTTCTCAACCCTTTTTTGTTACTACAATACCGCATCGGTCCTATACGAGGCCGTCGGATAATCCAGAGGAAATTAATAACATGAGCGATGTCGTAGAACGAGTTCGTAAAATTGTCGTGGAACAACTGGGCGTAAAAGAAGAGGAAGTGACCCTTGAAGCTTCCTTTGTCGATGATCTTGGCGCTGACTCTCTCGACACGGTGGAACTGGTGATGGCTCTCGAAGAGGAATTCGAAACCGAGATTCCTGATGAAGAAGCAGAGAAGATCACAACTGTGCAGTTGGCCGTCGACTATATCAACGCGCACAGCTGATTAAATCCAGACTTTCATATTAGGCCGTCATGCCCTCCGAAGATGGGGCGCGGCCTTTTTCCTTATCTGGCTTACCACTGAAATTGGGGGTAGTCACACATGACTGCAAGAAGGGTCGTCGTAACGGGGCTCGGCATGGTCGCGCCGGTAGGTTTGGACATACCCTCCGCCTGGGAGAGTGTTGTCGCAGGTAGAAGCGGTATTCAGCCGATTACCCACTTCGATGTTTCCGCTTTTTCCACCCAGTTCGGCGGTCCTATCTACGGCTTCGATATTACTGACTATGTATCGAAGAAAGAAGCCAAAAAGATGGATAACTTTATCCATTACGGTGTTGCTGCAGGAATTCAGGCAATCAAGGATTCAGGGTTCGAAGTCACCGAGGAAAACGCCGATCGTATCGGCGTACTGATCGGCTCCGGCATCGGCGGCATCACCGGTATCGAGAACAGCTACCAGGCCTATCTGGATGGCGGACCGCGCAAGATATCTCCCTTCTTCGTACCGGCCAGCATCATCAACATGGTGTCGGGCAATCTTTCCATCATGTTTGGACTCAAGGGGCCCAACTACTCCATCGTCTCCGCCTGCAGCAGTGGCGCGCACAGCATCGGCGAAGCCGCCATGATGATCCGCTACGGTCGCACCGATGTGATGGTGGCCGGCGGCGCCGAGATGGCCACTTCCCCGGTGGGGCTGGGTGGCTTCGCGGCGGCTCGGGCGCTATCCAAGCGGAATGACGACCCCCAGCGGGCCAGCCGTCCCTGGGACAAGGACCGAGACGGTTTCGTCCTCAGTGACGGTGCCGGTGTGGTGGTGTTGGAAGAGTACGAGCAGGCCAAGGCGCGCGGCGCAAAGATCTACGCCGAACTGGTCGGTGTGGGGATGAACTCTGACGCTTACCACATGACCGCTCCCTCGGTGGATGGCTCCGGCGCCGCCAAGTGCATGCAGCTGGCACTCAAGGATGCGGGTCTCAATACGGATCAGGTCGACTACATCAATGCGCACGGCACCTCCACGCCGGCTGGCGATGTGGCCGAGACCATGGCCGTCAAGCGCGCCTTCGGCGACCATGCCTACAAGCTCAGTGTCAGTTCCACCAAGTCGATGACCGGTCATATGCTGGGTGCCGCGGGTGGCGCCGAAGCGGTTTTCAGTGTGCTGGCCCTGCATAACCAAGTGGCTCCGCCCACCATCAACCTGGAGAACCCGGATCCGGAGTGCGATCTCGACTATGTGCCGAACACGGCCCGTGAGATGAAACTCGATGTGGTCCTTTCCAACTCTTTCGGTTTCGGTGGCACCAATGGTACGTTGGTCTTCCGCAAGACCGGTTGATCCGATGGCGACCCAGCCTGTCGCCCCTGTCGCTCTCCCATCGTGCCAGCTTCGGTACTGCTAAACGGACAACCCGCCAATCTGATCCCGATCAGTGATCGGGGCTTGCAGTATGGCGATGGGTTGTTCGAAACCCTGGCGGTAATCGATTCGGCGCCACGTTTTTGGGAGCGGCACATGGCGCGTCTGACGCGGGGCGAAACCGCATTGGGACTACCGTTCAGCGACAAGGCTCAGCTTCGAAAGGAGGCCGATACCCTGTGTGAAGGTCGCTCCCGAGGGGTATTGAAACTCATCATCACCCGCGGCAGTGGCGGTCGCGGTTATCGCCCGCCGGAGCCGGCGGAGCCACGCCGCATTATATCCCTGCATCCCTGGCCCGATTATCCCGAAGCCTGGTACCGCGAAGGTATTCAGCTACGCCTGTGCGAGATGCGTTGGAGCCGAAACCGGCGATTGGCCGGGGTGAAGCATCTCAATCGACTGGAGCAGGTGCTGGCGCGCCAGGAGTGGCATGACCCGCGGATCGCCGAGGGGCTGATGCTCGATGAAGAGGACTGGGTGATCTCCGCCACCCAAGGCAATCTCTTCCTGTTCCGTGACGACACACTCTACACCCCGGAGCTGAGCCATTCGGGGATTGCGGGTGTGATACGGGAGATCGTCATCGAATGCGCAGGCGGGCTGGGCATCCCCGTACAAGTTACCCGCTTCAAGCTTGAGCAAGTACTTCGAGCCGACGCCCTGTTTGTCACCAACAGCCTGCTGGGGCTCTGTCCCGTAGCCGGACTGGAAGGGCGACAATCCTATCTGCCTGAGCGAGTTCCGAGCTCCCTGCGACAGGCGGTGGAGAGTGCATTGCAACAGGGAGACTGAAGCGCCTTGCCCATGTTCATCGCAGGTTACCGGACAACAGCACGGCCACACTTCGGAACGTCCACGAAAGCCCCACTCTCCGAATGTGAAGCAGTGGTGATTGAGTAAGCGAATTCACCGCTACAAAGCATATTGAAAACAGTAGAATAGACCCATCATGTTGAATCGAATCCTCGGCTTCTCCATCTTTGTCGCCAGCATCCTCATTGCCTGGGGCTGGATGGAGTATGACGAGTTCATCAACACCCCCCTGACGCTACCCGATGCCGGGATCACCTACGATCTCAAACCGGGCACCACGATCCGTCGGGTGGCCCAGGAGCTGTCATCCCAGGGGGTGATCAAGAAACCGGTTCTGCTGCGATTGATGGCGCGCTGGAGCGGTCAGGCAAGCCAACTCAAGGCGGGAGAGTACCGTCTGTCGCCTGGCATCACGCCGTCGCAACTGCTTGAGATTCTGACCTCCGCCCGCGTGGTGCAGCATGCCATGACGATCATTGAGGGCTGGACCTTCAAGCAGTTGTTGGCGGCAGTCAGGCGTCACGAAAACCTCACCCAGACGCTGGAGGGGGTCGAGGATGACCAGATCATGCCACGACTGGGTTTGCAGGGTATCCACCCGGAGGGACGCTTTTATCCGGATACCTATCACTTTCCCAAAGGTACCACCGATGTGGAGTTTCTGCTGCGGGCTTATCGTCGCATGGAGGCGTTTCTACAGGCGGCCTGGGAGAAACGGGACAAGGATCTGCCCCTCGACTCCCCTTACCAGGCTCTGATCCTGGCCTCGATCATCGAAAAAGAGACCGGCATCGCCACGGAACGGGGCATGATCGCCGGGGTCTTCATACGCCGTCTGAAGAAAGGCATGCGCCTGCAGACCGATCCCACGGTCATCTACGGCATGGGTGAGGCCTATGACGGTAACATCCGGCGCCGGGATCTCTCCGCCGACACACCCTACAATACCTATGTGCATATGGGTTTGACCCCGACCCCCATCGCCATGCCCAGCGGCGCGGCGATCGAGGCTGCCCTGCATCCAGCAGATGGAAATGCACTCTATTTCGTCGCCACCGGTGATGGCGGCCACCACTTCTCCGATACCCTGGAGGCGCACAACAAAGCCGTGCGCAAGTACCAACTGAAACGATGAGCCAAGGTCGCGGACAATTCATTACGGTCGAGGGAGGCGAGGGGGCCGGTAAGAGCAGCAATCTGGCCTATGTGCAATCCCTGCTGGAAACAGCCGGCAAGCCGGTGCTGTTTACCCGCGAGCCGGGCGGTACCTCCCTGGGGGAGTCGATCCGTGAGCTGCTGCTGGGTCACAAACACACTGGAATGGCCGACGAGACCGAATTGCTGCTGATGTTTGCCGCCCGCGCCGAACATCTCCAGCGTAAAATTCTACCGGCGCTGGAGGCCGGCATCTGGGTCCTCTGCGACCGCTTCACCGACGCCAGCTATGCCTACCAGGGGGCAGGGCGGGGCATTGCGCGGGAGCGCATCGCCGTGTTGGAGAACTTTGTCCAGGGTGATCTGCGTCCCGACCTGACCCTGCTGCTCGATCTACCGGTTGAGACCGGCATGGCCCGGGCCGGCAGCCGCTCCGCCCCCGATCGTTTCGAAAAGGAGGCGCTCAGCTTTTTCGACAAGGTGCGACAGGGCTATCTGGCCATCGCCGCCGCTGAGCCGGAGCGGGTCAAGGTCATCGACGCCGCACCCGCCCTGGATCAGGTGCAGCAACAGATCGCCGGTGAGATTCAGGCGTTCCTGGAGCGTCAGGATGGATAGGGCGGTCCACACACGCTTGCCCTGGCAGGAAGAACAGTGGCAACGCCTGCAGCAGGCCCGTCGCCAGGGCCGGTTCCCCCACGCCTTGCTTTTCAGCGGACCGCGCGGGGTGGGCAAGGAGTTGTTTGCTCTGGCCCTCGCCCAATCGATGCTGTGTCACGACAGTGACGCGGAAGGCCGGCCCTGCGGGGTCTGTCGCCACTGTCATCTGCTACACGGCGGCACTCATCCCGATTTCCAGTGGATCGGGCCGGATGCCGATAGCAAGAGCGGCGAGATTAAGATCGAGACCATCCGTGCCCTGGCCAGTGGTTCAGTCCTGACAGCACAGAGCGGGGGACACAAGGTGGTGGTGATCCAACCCGCCCACCGCATGAACAGCTCGGCCGCCAACAGCCTGCTGAAGACCCTCGAAGAGCCGACCAAGGATACCCTGATCATCCTGCTGACCGATCAGCCGGCTCGTCTGCTGCCGACGATTCGCAGCCGCTGTCAGCAGGTGCTGTTTCAGATCCCACCCCAACAGGCGTCGCTTGCCTGGCTCGAGGGCAAGCTCAGCAACAGCGACGGGGCCACACTGCTGGCACTCGCCAGTGGCGCTCCCCTGCTGGCTCTGGAGCTGGATGACACCGAACTGCTGGCGGCCCGCGAGAGGATGCTCAAGCAGTTCCTTGCCCTCGGCAGCTCCCAGGGGGATCCGGTGGCGCTGGCCGGTAACTGGAACGGATTTGATGGCCATCTGCTGCTGGAGTGGCTCTCCGGCTGGGTAATCGACCTGCTGCGGCTGAAGACAGCGGCTCAGCCCCCCCATCTCTTCAATCAGGATCAGGCTCAAGCTTTGCACAAACTGGCCGACAAGTTACACTCAGAGGCCTTGCATCGGTTTCTCGGGCTGGTGTACGAGGCTCGGGGCCTCATCGACAGCAACCTCAACCCGCAACTGGTATTGGAAAAACTACTCATCGAGTGGCGTGCCTGCCACTGACAGGCAGCGTAAATTAGGTAAGACTCAGAGATCATTATGGCTGGCGGACCCAAACAAGGCATTCTCTCCCTGACCATCAAAGACAAAAATGCGCTCTATGCGGCATATATGCAGTTTGTGAAGTATGGTGGTCTTTTCATTCCCACCTCGAAGCAATACCGCCTGGGCGATGAAGTCTTCATGTTGCTGACCCTGATGGACGAGGCCGAACGTCTGCCGGTGGCGGGCAAGATCATCTGGATCACCCCGGTCGGTGCCGAAGGCAACCGGGCAGCAGGTATCGGCGTCCAATTCAGCGATCAGGACGGCGGCGCGGCCCGCAACAAGATCGAGACCTACCTCGCCGGCGCCCTCAAGTCGGATCGCCCGACCCATACCCTCTAGGGAACCTCTATTCAGTCAAGGTGGGCAGGCCGCACCCCGCAGGCAATCGTGGTGTAGGGTGCGGCTTGCCGCACCGTGACCCAACGTCCACTCGCTGCCCTGTTTTGACATCCACATGGCGCGATATCACATAACTAAGCACCTTTCGTCCCTGACATGAATGGTGCTGACTCAAGCAAACCAAAACCTCATATAAATAAAGCTTGCGCGGGACGTAATCCTCATCCATTTGCGGCAAAATAGCCCTAGCCCGCATGTTTCATCCGGGAACGCGATGATCGCGCCGGGATCGTTGTTCAGATGCGGATTTGCGATTGAATCAATAGCACAACCTATTGATGATTGAGCAAATATCGCAGCTGGACGACGAGACCGGTGCGAGGGCGCGTTCAGCGAAGCTCGGTGACACGCTGTACTTTGCTAATAGACCAAAATGAACAAACAAAAACCTTACGTTAGTCTTTTTTCTCAGCGGCCGGATGAAACATGCAGGCTAGCACAGACAACCTGACAGGAAACATGCCCATGCTGGTGGACTCCCACTGCCATCTCGACCGCGTCGCCCTCGATCACTACGATGGCAGCTTCGCCCAATTCGTCACTAAGACCCTTGAAGGCGGCATCGGCCATATGCTCTGTGTCTCCATCGACCTGGAGTCCTGGCCCGCCATGCGCAAGCTGGTGGAACCCTATCCCCAGATCAGCATTTCGGTCGGTGTCCATCCCAACGACAAAGAGCGGCGCGAACCAAGCGTCGAAGAGCTGATCGAGCTGTCAACCACACCCAAGGTGGTCGCCATCGGCGAGACCGGACTCGACTATTTCCACAGTGAGGGCGATCTGGATTGGCAACGCGAGCGTTTCCGACGTCATGTCCGGGCCGCCGTGGCAGCCAACAAACCGCTCATCATCCACACCCGTCAGGCCAAGGCCGATACCATCGACATCATGCGGGAGGAGGGGGCCGCCGCAGCGGGGGGCGTGATGCACTGTTTCACGGAAGACTGGCCCATGGCCCGGCAGGCTCTGGAGATGGGTTTCTATATCTCTTTCTCCGGCATCATCACCTTCAAGAACGCCACCGAGCTGCGCGAAGTGGTCAAACAGGTTCCCCTCGAGCGACTGCTGATCGAAACCGACTCTCCCTACTTGGCGCCGGTTCCTTTCCGCGGCAAGCCCAACCAGCCGATCTATGTGGAGAAGGTGGCGGACTGTGTCGCCGAATTAAAGGGGCTGACTCCCGATGAGCTGGCCAGTCAGACGGTCGAGAATTATTTTCGCTGTTTCCCTTTGGCGGCTCGATAGGGCGGTTTTTGTTTTTCTCATACTCAAGAGCAGGTCGATACAAAATGAAAAGGTGGTGTATTGACGCTCTCTGGTATCAATCATCCTAAAGCCAGAAAGTTTTTAAAGGTAATTGATTACCCATCATACTCAGCCATGCGCCGTTAGAGGCGAGAACTGCGTATTGGCCTGAATAGTTTTGCCTGTTGAGTTGCGCTTTGCGCAGGATGTTTTTCCCCCCCTCTCCGTAGTGAACCAAAAATATCTAGATCGGTATTCTCATTAAATCATGCACATATGAATATCTGATATTGCCCAATCAGGAATATCCAATGACCTAAGCTTGGATTTGCAGAATAATGGGCTATGCATTTAGAGATTTGTCAGATTTCACTTCACACTTTCGATCGGTAGCTATCTTTAGATTGACAGATCACGTTCTCACTACTAAAGAGACAGAGAAATATACTAAAGCGGTCATGATTATGTTGTACCGCAATAGTCAGATAGCGGCCAGTTTCAGACTAAATTGAAGGCATCATAGTGCTATTACAGGGTCCAAAAAGCAGACATGCATGTGAGACTGGTAACACATACCGCGCTCGACCCGAAGTAAAACATAGCGTAAAACCACATTTCAATCGAGTATACCCCTTCCCTTGGATCAATACGTGCTAACGTGATGAAAATAGCACCGCTTCTACACAATTTTTCTTATTTGTATTCCACTAGTTGCTGATAAGATACGCGAATACAAAAAAAGGAGTTATCAGTGAGCACAACACAAGCAAAAAATTTCAATCTCGAGCTTGTGCAATGGTTTGTCATCATAGCCCTCGTCTACCTAGCTGTAGGTGCCTTCATAGGGGTTTACTTGGGAGCAGTACTGACCTGGCCTGCTTTCAGTCTGGACATTCCCTATCTGACTTTCGACCACTTACGCTCCCTACACACCAATGCCTCAATCTTTGCCTTCGGCGGCTGTGTTTTATTGGCATCTACTTATTACTCGGTACAGCGCACCTGCGATGTCAAGTTGTGGAGCGACATGCTTGGTTGGTTCGCCTTCT
This sequence comes from Sedimenticolaceae bacterium, assembly GCA_050294655.1. Taxonomy (GTDB): domain Bacteria; phylum Pseudomonadota; class Gammaproteobacteria; order Chromatiales; family Chromatiaceae; genus Thiodiazotropha. The sequence goes on along the minus strand of JBNKOL010000001.1, from coordinate 1,733 downwards.
GGGGCTGGAACCTGATCATTGTCTTTGCGCTAATTAGTCTGCTTTTTAGCCCAAGAGAGCTTGGAACATCGGCGTGGATTTTTGATATTGCTATTGCGCTTGTCTGGGCTGCCGTTGCTATTAACCTCGTAATGACCCTCGCCCAACACAAGACAAGTCTCATCTACAGCTCCAACTGGTTTTTTTTAGGAATGATCCTTCTCGTTGCCTACCTGTATGTGACCAATATACTTTCTATCACCTCAAACCATACTATCCTGCATTCCTTACAGTCCTCTGGCGGAATGCTTAACGCCATAAAGGCACACTACACGGATAATTTTTTCTATCTGACTGTTGGTTTTCTGGGCATCATCTATTACTTCGTGCCAAAACAGGCTAACACGCCGTTATATTCTCATCGGTTATCTTTAGTTCACTTTTGGGGATTGATGTTCGTTTGCGTGTGGCTGGGTATGCGTCAACTGCAGCACCCTAGCATGCCCGATTGGCATGTTGGACCGGATTTCAGTATTAACCTGCTTATCATCATCTTGTCCTTGGTTGGAGCTTTGAATGTTAAAAGGACCATGCCAGGCAGCTGGAATAAATTGCGCACCGACTATATCCTGCGCTTCCTCACCCTCTCTTTTGTCATCTACGTCGCATGTTCTTTCTACGACATCCTCTTTGGTTTTGCGATAGGTCATGTGCACCTTGGTGAACTGGGTTGTGTTGTCATTGCTTCTAGCGGCGCTCTCTATCACATGGTAGAAAAGCTGTGGAAATCCCGTATGTATTCCGCCAACTTGGTGAACCTCCATTTCTGGGCATCCGCTATCGGAACGATTATTTATGTCATCGCAACACAAGCAGCAACCACTATTCAAGCTGTGCAGTTAGGTGCACCATACAATGACGCAGGCCAACTATCATATACATTTGCTGAGGCCGTTGAGGCTCTCCATCCCAGCTATATGTTTCGTTTCGTTGGCGGGGCACTCTACACGGCGGGAATAATTCTCATGCTATACAACATAGTTATGACGATACGTAGATCAGGTGACAGAATAACGACAGCAGAACGAACATAAAGCGCAGGTTGATGTGGATCTATGATGCGTCGGAGCCAAGCCAGCCGCGCCTGCATTAGGTCGGCCAATGTCATTGCCGGCGGCGAAGGGTAACTTCTGCTTTGGTCACATATGCCTTCGACTTACACTCTATCCAAGATGTCCGGAATGGTCGCTTTGTGAGCGTCTAAGCAGAAATCTCTTTATGTCCGCTCTTGGCTTGGTAGTAGTGGCTGTCAGCTAATATTGAAACTAGATTTTCAATCTGTCAGCTTGTGTTCAGAGTATTACAGATAATCCGATGGAATCCTTGATGCCGGATTACAACCCCATCCAGGGTTGACAGCCACAGCAGCATTTCTCTAGACTCCAAACCCTTCTAAAGTACGAACGGACTCAGTACTCATGGATGATCCATTCGAGGATGACATAGATCCCAGCACCTGGAATCTGGACGCTTTCAGCAAACGCCTCGAGGCCGAAAGGCGAGCACGACAACCCCGAAAGCGAATCCGACACCGGCACAGCGCCGCCGAGATGGATCTCGCTGATGAGATCCGCCAAGACCTCGGCCGATACGGCTCCCACCCCAGCGAATGGGAACCGATCACTGCCGAAAACGAACTCTACAACCTGCGCGCCGGCGATTCTATCCGGATTTTCCGCCAGACCCGCAAGGGG